>JANOGP010000379.1:0-3018 GCA_031406075.1 Betaproteobacteria bacterium | reverse complement strand
TGCGCGCAATGCCGCCGAGTTTGTCGAGGAAGTGAGTTTCAGCGGACCGTTTCCCGAACGCGCACAGTTCGTGGTCGAGATCCCCGCGGACGTGACGGACGACGCCGGGCGCAAGCTCGCCAACCAGAAGCGATTCCCGCTACAGGTGCGCACCGACGAGTACCCGCCACTGGCCAAATTTCCGGCGCGCTTCGGCATCGTTGAGCTCAAGGGCGACGGCATGATTCCGGTGACGCTGCGCAACCTGGAAGCGTTGGTCGAGACGCGCATGATCAAGACCGGCAAGCAGGATGACCCTGCTGTGGAAGCCGCCAACCGCGCAGATCAGGCGATCAACTGGCTGAAGAAAAAACTCGAAGAGTCAAAACTAGACGAGGCGGGAACCGTGCCCGGAAGCTATTCGCGCGTTGCGGACGGCGACGTCATGGCGATACTGGAGTGGATGAAACGCCTGCGGCAGATGGAACGCGATCGCTGGGGATACGACGAAAAAAAGCAGGAACGGGTGCTCGAATACCAGGTCGGCCAGTCGTCGATATTCAACGATAACGATCGCGTCCGCCGCATGCACGTGCCCAAGCCGCAGGGTGCGCGCGCCTTCGAAGTGGTCGGCATACCGTTGAAAAAACCCGGGTTCTACGTGGTCGAACTGGCAAGCCCGCGGCTTGGTGCGGCATTGCTGAAGGCCCGCAACAAGCCTTACTACGTGCAGTCGTCGGCGCTGGTGACCAACCTTGCGGTTCATTTCAAGTGGGGCCGCGAGATCTCGCTGGTCTGGGTCACCACGCTGGATACCGGCGTGCCGGTGCCGAAGGCGCAGGTGGCGATTCAGGATTGCAGCGGCAAGGTGTATTACCGCGGGCTGACCGACGTCCAGGGCCGCGCCCGTATCGCCGCAGTATTTCCCGAGCGCGAGCGGCTTCCGGCCTGCCTGACCGGCTACGACAAACAGCTCGTGGCCTCCGCGCGCGCGGACGATGATCTGTCGTTCGTTATGTCGGAATGGAACGAAGGCATCTCCCGCTGGCGCTTCAACTTGCGCGGCGGAAGTTTCGCCGGCCCGTATATTGCCACCACGGTATTCGACCGCACGCTGCTGCGTGCCGGCGAGACCGTGAGCATGAAGCACTTTTATCGCAGGCACGGGACCAAGGGCTTCGCGTTTGTTGCCGTGGACGGCTTGCCGAAAAAAGTGGTGATTCAGCACCAGGGCTCGGATGAGAAATACGAAATGCCTGTCACGTGGGATGCGCGCAACACCGCCGAGACCGTGTGGATAATTCCCGAAGGCGCAAAAAAAGGCAGCTACTCGGTACAGATGACCGACATGCTGGACGCGCGGCCGGGATCGCGCGGCAATACCCGTGCTTCGGGAGGTTTTCGCGTCGAGGATTTCCGTGTGCCGCTGATGAAGGCGGAAATTTCCGGGCCGAAAGCGCCGCAAGTGAAACCGCAGAACGTGAACCTGGACCTGAGCCTGCGTTATCTCTCCGGCGGTGGCGCCGGCTACGCGCCGGTGAAGGTGCGCGCAGTGGTGCACCCGAAAATCGTGAGCTTCCGCGACTACGACGGCTTTACCTTCGCCAACGGCAAGGTGGTCGCGGGAATCGAGCAGCAGGGAGGCTACCAATGGTTCGCCGACGAATATGAGCTCGAAGATGCGGACGCCGAAGCACCCGCCCCGGCGGTGCCGGGCAGCGGTGTGCGGCCGCTCAAGTCCATCGCGCTCGATCTCGACGCCACCGGCTCGGCGCGCGTGAGCCTGCCGGGAATGCCCGCCACCGACAGCCCGCAGGAGCTGAACGCCGAGATGGAATATTCGGACCCTAACGGCGAAGTGTTGACCACATCGGCGAGAGTGCCGCTGTGGCCGTCGAAAGTGATCCTCGGCATCAAACCGGATTCCTGGGCGCTGTCGCAGGAGCAGCTCAAATTCCAGGTGGTCGCGCTCGACCTCGCGGGGAAGCCGATCAAGAACCAGCAGATAAATGTGCAGCTTTACGTGCGCAACATGTTCACCCACAGAAAACGCCTGGTGGGCGGCTTTTATGGATACGAGAGTGGTGCGGAGGTGAATCAGCTTGACGTCACCTGCGCCGGGAAGACCGACGAGCGCGGACGGCTGTTTTGCGCGGTGAAGCCACCGGTTTCCGGCAACATCCTCATGGCCGCGGAAACGAAAGACCGCGACGGCAACATCGCCTACGCCAACGGCTCGGCCTGGGTTGCGGGCAAGGACGCTTGGTGGTTCGACCAGAGCAACGACGACCGCATCGACGTGATCCCGGAACGCAAACGCTACGAACCGGGCGAGATTGCCCAGTTGCAGGTGCGCATGCCGTTCCAGAGGGCCACCGCGCTGATCACGATCGAGCGCGAGGGCGTGATCGAATCCTTCGTGCAACTGCTCTCGGGAGCCGAGCCAGTGGTGAAGGTGCCCATCAAGGGCAATCACGCACCCAATGTCTTCGTGTCGGTGCTGGTGGTGCGCGGGCGCATTGCGGATCTGCAGCCTACTGCGCTGTTGGACCTCGGAAAGCCCGCATTCAAGATGGGCGTGGCGGAGATCAGCGTCGGCTGGCGGGCGCACGAACTGGGCGTGAAAGTCAGCGCCGGCAAACCGGCGTACAAAGTGCGCGAGAAGGCGCGGGTCATCGTACAGGTGACGCAGCGTGCCGGCGGCAAACCGGTGGCGGTGAAATCCGGCGAAGTGGCGATTGCCGCAATCGACGAAGGCCTGCTCGAGCTGTTGCCCAATGACTCATGGAAACTTCTGGATGCGATGATGCGGCCGCGCGGAATCGAGGTGGATACCTCGACGGCGTCCATGCAAGTAGTCGGCAAGCGCCACTACGGGCGCAAGGCGTTGCCGCAGGGCGGCGGCGGGGGACGTCAGACCGCCAGGGAACTTTTCGACACGCTGTTGCTGTGGAAGGCGCGGGGTGCCGCTGGACGCAAAGGGCAGGGCGGTGGTGGACATACCGCTCAAGGATTCGCTCACATCGTTCCGCATCATCG
>JANOGP010000320.1:0-1922 GCA_031406075.1 Betaproteobacteria bacterium | reverse complement strand
CGAAACCGTGGGCCGTCCGTCCGCATCGCTGGTGGAAAGCATGAGCATCGGCGACTTGCCGATGAACTCGATGGCCCGGGCGTTGAGTTCCCGATGGATTTTCAGCGGCACCTGCTCATTGGGCGAGCCAATGATTTTTCGCAGCGCCTCGACGGTCGCGACTTTTGCCACCCGGTCTCCTTATTTCGCTTCCGATTCGATCTCTTTGTCGCGTTCCTGCTTCTGCTGCTCCAGTGTCGAACCCAGCTCGGCGCCCCTGTTCATGGTGCGCGCCCCCTCCCGTATCGTTCCCGACGGCAGGCTCTCGACGTTCTTCACCGGCGCGGTACTCCTGGCAGCGTCGGAATCCGGCGGTGGCGGAGGATCGCTCTTCCCACAACCGCTCATTGTGGAAAGGGCCGCGAAAATTGAAACGATGATCAGCTTATTCCGCATTTTGTTCTCCTGGTTTTCACCCCTCACCCCTCACCCCTTACGCCTCACGTTTTACTTCATCGTCGGCATGACGAACTCGGCGCCTTTGCGGATTCCGGTCGGCCAGCGCGTGGTGACGGTCTTGAGGTGGGTGTAGAAGCGCACGCCCTCGGGACCGTAGGCGTAGTGGTCGCCGAACAGCGAGCGCTTCCAGCCGCCGAAACTGTGGAAGGCCATCGGTACCGGGATCGGCACGTTGATCCCGACCATCCCGATCTGAATCCGCGTGGTGAACTCGCGCGCGGCGTCGCCGTCGCGGGTGAAGATCGACACGCCATTACCGAATTCATGCTTGTTGACCAGGTCCACCGCAGTTTCGAAGTCCGGCACGCGCACCACCGACAGCACCGGGCCGAAGATTTCCTCCTTGTAGATGGTCATCTCCGGCTTGACGCCGTCGAACAGGCAACCGCCCAGGAAGAAGCCGTTCTCGTGACCTTTCACCTTCAGCCCGCGGCCGTCCACGACCAGTTTCGCGCCTTCCTTGACACCCAGCGCGACGTAGCCGGTGACTTTGTCGAGATGCTGTCCGGTGACCAGCGGACCCATTTCCGCGGCGTTGTCGGTGCCGGTATTGATCTTGAGGCTTCGGGCGCGCTCGGCGAGCTTTTCCACCAGTTTGTCGGCGATCCCGCCGACCGCGACGGCCACGGAGATGGCCATGCAGCGCTCACCGGCCGAACCATAGGCCGCGCCTATCAGCGCATCCACCGCCTGTTCGAGATCGGCGTCCGGCATCACCACCAGGTGGTTCTTCGCGCCGCCGAGCGCCTGCACGCGTTTCCCGGAGGCCGTGCCGGTGCGATAGATGTACTCGGCAATCGGCGTGGAGCCTACAAAGCTCACCGCGTTCACGCGCGGGTCATGCAGCAGCGCATCCACCGCGACCTTGTCACCGTGCACCACGTTGAACACGCCGTCCGGCAGACCGGCTTCCTTTAAGAGTTTCGCGAGATACAGGCTCGCCGACGGATCGCGCTCGGAAGGCTTGAGGACGAAGGTATTACCGCAGGCGATGGCCACCGGGAACATCCACATCGGCACCATCACCGGGAAATTGAACGGCGTAATGCCCGCGCACACGCCCAACGGCTGGCGCACCGAATAACTGTCCACGCCGGTGCCGACCTGCTCGCTATATTCGCCTTTCAGCAGATGCGGGATGCCGCACGCAAACTCGACCACTTCGATTCCGCGGGTGACTTCGCCTTTCGCGTCAGAGAGCACCTTGCCGTGCTCGCTGGTGACGATCGCAGCCAACGCATCGGCGTGTTGATCCAGCAGTTCCTTGAACTTGAACATGACCCGCGCACGGCGCAGCGGCGGGGTGGCGGCCCATGCCGGAAAGGCCTTGTGCGCCGCATCGACCGCCGCGGAGACTTCGGTTTCGCTGGCGAACGGCGCCCGCGCCGCTGCCTGCCCGAGCGCCGGATTGAACACGTCGCCGA
>JANOGP010000317.1:0-5893 GCA_031406075.1 Betaproteobacteria bacterium | reverse complement strand
CGATGCGGCTCATGGAGCGCTCAGGCTCCGGCGTGCTCCACGCCGACTTTTTCGCTTGCAACGCTTACGGCAACGGTCTGGAGGCCGCAGCGCAAGTCAAATGCCCGGCGCTGTCGATCCTGGGCAAGCGCGACCAGATGGCGCCGATGAAGGCGGCGCAGGCTTTGGCGGCAAAGATCCCCAACGTGCGCACGGTGGCATTGGAAGGCGCCGGGCACGCGCTGATGAGCGAGCAGCCCGACGCGGTGCTCGACGCGCTGATCGATCACCTTACCCCTCCACCTCACCCCGTCCCTCTCCCCCTCCCCAAGGGAGGCCGAGAGGGTGTATAAAAAACTTCGGGCGACCAACTGGTCGCCCGCTTCATTCGAGCTTTTCAATCCCCTCTCCGCCTTCAGGGGGACTCAGTTTAGTACCCCCTCGAGTGGTAGTGGGCTAGGGTGAGGTGGCCTGTTTCAGAAGCGTCTCGGCGTCGCTGACTTCGAACTTTCCCGGCTGCTCAACGTTGAGCGCCTTGACGACGCCGTCCACCGCCAGCATCGAAAAGCGCTGCGAGCGCACGCCCATGCCGCGCTGGGTCAGGTCCATCTCCAGTCCCAGTGCCTTCGCATAGAGCCCGCTGCCATCGGCAAGCATGCGCACCTTGCCCTTGGCGCCCTGCTGCTTGCCCCACGCGCCCATGACAAACGCGTCGTTAACCGACAGGCACCAGATTTCGTCGACTTTCTTCCCCTTGAACTTGTCTGCAAGCTGCAGAAAACCAGGCAAATGCTTGGCCGAGCAGGTTGGGGTGAATGCGCCCGGCAGCCCGAATATGGCGACGCGTTTTTTCGCGGCGATTTCCTCGACCTTGAATGCGTTAGGCCCGATGGTACAGCCCGGTGTTTCTTCTTCGATGAGTTCCCACACGGTGCCGCCGGGAAGTTTGTCCCCTACCTTGATCGCCATCTGAATCTCCTCCGCAACAGTTGTTATCGGACCGGCAGATTGTACAACGCTGGCCGGCGCGCTTTCTACGCGCTACATTCTGTACTCCATGCCCAAAGTGACAGAATTCGTCGAAACCGTTTGTGAACGCCTGGCGCCGCTCGGGAAGGTGCGCGCCCGCACCATGTTTGGTGGCTGGGGAATCTACGTGGACGGCCGGTTTTGCGCGATCGTGCATCGCGATGCCCTGTATTTCAAAGCCGACGACCTCAGCCGTCCCGAGTTCGAGTCAAAGGGCTTGCAACCCTTCAAACCGTTCGCCAATCAGGCGATGGTTTTGTCCTATTACGACGCCCCTGCCGAAGTATTTGAAGACGACGCTGCAATGATCGCTTGGGGCCGCAGGGCGCTCGAAGCAGCACTTCGAAATCGGAAACAGAGGCCGCCATCACCCCGCAAGCGTTGACGGCAACATCCGCGACGTTAGACTTGTGCCTCTGCATGACCGGGGCAATTGCAATGAGCAAGGCATTCACCAGGGAATCCGATCAGGACAACGAGGACCAGGACCAGGACACCGGCGCGCCGGTGCTGCCGGCAGGGGTCAAGAACTACATTACGCCGGCCGGTTACAAACGCCTCAAGGAAGAGGCGCTGAACCTGCTCGACAAGGATCGACCCGAGTTGGTGAAAGTCATCCAGTGGGCCGCGTCGAATGGCGACCGATCCGAGAAC
Source organism: Betaproteobacteria bacterium (assembly GCA_031406075.1). Lineage (GTDB taxonomy): Bacteria > Pseudomonadota > Gammaproteobacteria > Burkholderiales > JACQAP01 > JACQAP01. The sequence goes on along the minus strand of JANOGP010000317.1, from coordinate 4,231 downwards.
GCCGATTACATTTACGGCAAGCGCCGCCTGCGCGAGATCGATCGGCGCATCCGTTTTCTCACCAAACGGCTCGACGCGGCAGTTGTCGTCGATCCGGCGAACCGCGAGGCCAGCGATCAGGTGTTTTTCGGCGCCACCGTGACGGTGGCGAACGCATCCGGGGAAGATAAGACCTACAGCATCGTCGGCATCGACGAAGCTGACGTATCGCGCGGGCGCATCAGCTGGATTTCCCCGCTCGCCAAGGCACTGATCAAGGCCCACGAAGGTGACAGCGTGACTGTCAGGACACCGGCCGGCGACGAGACGCTCGAAATCGTCAAGGTCCAGTACCAGGCAATCGACTGATTCAGGCGAGCGCTTTGTCGAGCGCTGCGACCAGCGGACCCAGCTTGGGCGGCCGCGGCTCAAGGCTCACGTGCACGCCTACGCTCGCCAGGGCGCTGCTGCACACCGGCCCGATTGACGCCACGAAGGCCACGTTGAGCGCATTTCGCAGGCTCTCGGTCCTGCCGGATCGTCTCGATACCGAGAACAGGTTGTGAACCTGTGAAGCACTGGTAAAAACCACCGCGTCGATCTCGCGGCGGTCGAGCGCATCGATCAGGCGCTCGATCGGCGCCGTGTCGTTAGGCAGCGCCCAGCGGTAAGTTGGGATTTCGATGACCGTGGCACCGCGCAGTTGCAGTGCTACTTCGAGCGTCGTGTTCGTCTCCCCGTAGCGTTGCACCACGACTCTTTCACCGGCGAGTTCGATACCCTCTATCGCCTTCAGTACTTCCGTCGTCGTATACGGCTCTTCCGCGCTGCAATCCATGCGCACGTTGCGTCCGCGCAGCACCCCCGTGGGTTTCGGACCACGTACCACCACCACGCATCCGGCCAGCAGTTCGAGAAAATGCTGCGTAAGGCCAAGTGCATCGGTGGTGTCAAAAAGCGCACGCGCACCGACCCCCGTTTGAAAAACAACCACCTTCACCGGCCGCACCGACCAGTCGTCGATCAGCCGCCGGATCGCGCCGGGATCGACGTCGGGTATTTCGGACAGTGCCGGCGCGCGAAACGGAATGCCCCCCCGCTTTGCCACCAGCTCCGCCAATTGATCGCCCAGCCGGCTTTCCAGGAGCGCGACGATTTTGCCCTTCATGGAGGCCGATTCTACTGATTTCGGCTTGCTACTCGAAGTTGTATATGAGCGTCAGCCACAGTTTGTCGGTGTCGCGCTTGCGCGCCGCAACAGGCGTGTGCACGTCATCCTCACGGAAACTTGCATATTCCACTTTCCCGACCAGACCCTTCCTCAATGGGTAGGTGACGCCAAAATCGAGGCCAAGTTCAACGACGCACGGTCTCCGCACTCTGGCCGAACAGGATGGCGCGGGATTTTTCGTCGACCACGGGCTTGCTGCTGATTGCCTTGCCCTTTTCGTAGGCGCGCACCACAGCGGGCCGGGAGCGGATCTTTTCGAACCAGCGCTTCAGGTCGGGAAAGTCGTCAAGGTTCTGTTGCTGGCGTTGATGTGGGACCACCCAGGGATACGCCGCCATATCGGCGATCGAATAGTCCCCGGCAACAAACGGCCGATCCGCGAGCCGCTTGTCCAGGACCGCATACAGGCGCGACGTTTCCTTCACGTAGCGATCGATCGCGTACGGTAGTTTCTCCGGCGCGTATTGCGTGAAATGATGGTTCTGCCCCGCCATCGGCCCAAGCCCGGCCATCTGCCAGAACAGCCATTGCAGGACTTCGACCCAGGCGCGCGTGTCCCGCGGAAAGTACCGTCCGGTTTTCGCCGCCAGGTACACCAGGATCGCCCCCGACTCGAACACCGATATTGGATCGCGTCCGTCCCCCGGTTCGGTATCGACAATCGCCGGCATGCGATTGTTGGGGGAAATCTTCAGGAAATCCGGCTGGAACTGATCGCCCGCGCCGATGTTGACCGGAATGATCTTGTAAGGCGTGCCGGTTTCTTCCAGGAAGATGGTGATCTTGTGACCGTTGGGTGTGGGCCAGTAGTAGAGGTCGATCATTTGAAGTCCGTGAAGGGTGAATGAGTGAATGAGTGAAGGGTGAAGGGTGAAGGGTGAAGGTCAAATGCATCAACAGTGAAGAAAAATCGAGTTCAGTATGCAGAGGTTCCTTGGCCTCTCGCCTCTCGCCTCTCGCCTCTCGCCTTCGTTCAGGGAATAATCTTGTTGTCCCGGAACGCCTTGAAGAGGCGCAGGAACATTTCCTCGCTGTCCTCGGCTTCGGACCAGCCGAAGCGGCGCGCCTTGACCATATCCGAGATCACGTCCCACTCGGCGGAGAAAACGAAGTCGCCGAACTTCCACGCCGCGATTTCTTCGAATTTGCAGGGCTTGAGACCGTATTTTTTCACGATCCGGTCCCACACCGGCCCTTTGTCCGCCATGAACTGCTGCAGGTTGATGTTCTTCTGCGGTCCCACTGCCATGCCGAAGAACTGTGCGAACTTCGGCCACAGGTTTTCCCAGCGGAACAGGTCGCCACCGGTGACGTTGAACGCCTGGTTGGCGCACTGCGGCGCCGTCGCCATCCACGCCATCGCCTTCGCCACCAATGCCGAATCCGTTGCCTGATAGAGAATGTGGTAGTTGCGGGGCGTGCCGGGGTGCGACAGCGGCAGGCCAAGTTCCTTGCAAATCGCCGCATACACCGCGATCACCGTGGTGAGATTCATCGGGCTGCCGAGCGAAAATCCGCAAATAGTATGCGGACGAATCGCCGACCAGTTCCAGTGCTTGCCCTTCTGGCGCGCCTCGAGAAAGTCCTGCTGATCGTAGTAGAACAGGGTCTGCGCCAACCGGGGATCCGATTCTTTTGCCGGAGTCTTGAACGGTCCGAGATGACTGCCGTACCACTTGGTACCCTCCACCAGATTGATGTGTTCGAGTTTCTTCGCGACCGGCTCGATCGCGTCCACCATGTTTGTAAGCATCCCGAGGTTGGCCGCCACCGATTCGGGCTGGGTAGGCCTGTCCTGGTACGCCGCGTAGAACACGTGCGTCAAGTCTTTGAGATGCGCAAACTTCGCCCTGCAATCCGCCGCATCGGTCAGGTCTGCGGCGATGTGCTCATAGCCGCCGATGATGTCGGGCTTGCGCCGCGATACCGCCACAATGTCCCAACCGCCGGTTTCGACCAGGTGCTTCAGCATATAGCGCCCGACGACTCCCGTGGCTCCCGTAACCAGTGCTTTTCTCGATGCCATGAGCTGTTGACGTGTCCGTTATACTCGCCGGTAGTTTTCCTCCGGATCAACACGCATTCTCCCACAATGGCCAAACATTACGATCTCCTCACCATCGGCGGCGGCAGCGGCGGCGTCGCCGTTTCCAATCGCGCAACAAGTTACGGCGCCAAGTGCGCGCTCATCGAGTCGGGCCGCCTCGGCGGCACTTGCGTGAACGTAGGCTGTGTGCCGAAGAAAATCATGTGGAGCGGCGCCAGCATCGCCCATGCGATCGAGGACGCCGCGGACTACGGATTTTCCACGGGGTCCGTGAAGTTCGACTGGGCGCATTTGAAACGCAACCGCGACCGTTACGTTGCGGATATGAACGGTCATTACGAACGCACGCTGACTAAAAACGGCGTGAAGATTGTCCGCGGCCTTGCCCGCTTCGTCGGGCCGAAGGCCGTCGTGGTGAACGGCGAGACACTCACTGCGGAGCATATCGTCATTGCGGTGGGCGGCCGGCCGATCATGCCGGACATCCCCGGATCGGAATTTGGCATCACCTCGGACGGATTCTTCGAGCTCGAGTCCCGGCCGAAAAAAGTTTCGATCGTCGGCGCGGGCTACGTCTCGGTGGAATTCGCCGGGATGTTGCGGGCACTGGGCGCCGACGTGACCATGATTCTGCGCCGCGATCACTTCCTGCACAGCTTCGACTCGATGTTGCGCGACAACCTCATGGCGCAGATGCGGGCCGACGGGGTACGGTTTGTCACGCGGGCGCGCGTAACCCGGGTCGCAAAAGCCTCCGGCGCGATCCGCATTGAATGCGACAGCGGCGAGGCTGTGCAAGGCCTGGACACGCTGATCTGGGCGGTGGGCCGCCGCTCCAATGCCGACAAGCTCGATCCGGACAAGACCGGCGTGAAGATCGACGGCGCCGGCGACATCAGCACCGACGCGTATCAGGCCACCAATGTCGCCGGAATCTATGCGATCGGCGACATTACCGGCCAGTTCGAGCTTAC
>JANOGP010000302.1:0-1664 GCA_031406075.1 Betaproteobacteria bacterium | reverse complement strand
CTGGGGCGCGTGGCGCGGCGCATCTGGGCCACGGCGATGAAGAACAAGTACGGCGCCAACGATCGCGGCCAGAAGCTGAAATACCACGTACAGACTTCCGGCCGCTCGCTGCACGCGCAGGAAATCGCGTTCAACGATATCCGCACCACGCTGCAGGCGCTGATCGCGATCTACGACAACTGCAATTCGCTGCATACCAACGCCTACGACGAGGCGATCACGACGCCGACTGCCGAATCCGTGCGGCGCGCGCTCGCCATCCAGCTCGTCATCAACCGCGAGTGGGGCCTGGCGAAAAACGAGAATCCGAATCAGGGATCGTTCATCATCGACGAACTGACCGACCTGGTCGAAGAAGCGGTGCTGCAGGAGTTCGAGCGCATTTCAGAACGCGGAGGCGTGCTCGGTGCCATGGAAACCGGCTACCAGCGCGGCAAGATCCAGGAAGAGTCGATGGTCTACGAGCACAAGAAGCACGACGGCTCCTATCCGATCATCGGTGTGAACACCTTCCGCAATCCGGATGCAACAGAGGCCGGCGGCAGCATTCCACTGCAGCGTTCGACCGAAGAGGAAAAGCAGGGCCAGATCCGCCGCCTGCGCGAATTCCAGGCACGCAATGCCAAGGAAACGCCGGCCGTACTGGCGAAGTTGCGCCAGACCGTGATCGACAACGGCAACGTGTTTGCCGAACTGGTGAACGCGGTGCGCTACTGCTCGCTCGGCCAGATAACGGATGCATTGTTCGAAGTCGGCGGACAATACCGCCGCAGCATGTAGATGCCACACACAGGAGAAGAAGAAATGTCCGATATCCAGCTCAACGATCTCAACATTCCCGCCCGCGATCCGGAGGGCCTGGTGCGCTGGTACGCACAGACTTTCGGCCTGAAAGCCGACGGCAACAAGGTGCGCAGGCCGGGCGTACTGATCGCCTTCCAGGCGGGCGAGCCGGTAAAGCGCGCGCCCGAACTGCACCTCGGTTTTCAGGTGCCGAGCAACAAGAGACTTGCCGACTGGGCCGATAAGTTCGGGGCCACGATCAAGAAAGGCGACGAGTTCAACGCATTCCGGACCTTCGATCCGGAAGAGAATTGCCTTGAGCTCTATTGCAAAAAAGACAGCTAAGCGTATCGAATTCTGCGACGTCGCGGTCAGGCGTGGCGGAGAATCCGTGACCTTCAACCCCCGGCTCGTTGCTCTGCGGTGACAAGTTCGACAATGACCGAGTCCCGCCTTCGCTTTTTCGCCATTGCTGCGCTCGCCACCGTTCATGGCCTCGGCGTGCTCGGCGCACCGTTCGCGGCGCAGCTTCACTTCGGTCAGCCTGACGCGACGGCGCACCAGAACTTTCACGTAGTGTGGGAGGCGTTCAAATACTTTGCAGCCTCTTCGGCGTGCTTGGCGATAGCGCTCGGCCCGCTCCGCCGGGGCGAGCGCTGGGCATGGTGGACCATGCTCGTCGCCTGCCTCGCGCTCTTCGGAGGCGTTTTCGTGGCGCACGCCCTGTCCCGGGGCGGGCCGGCTATCGATCACTGGTCCTACGGGTCGTTCCTTGTCGTTTCAATCGCTGCGCTCGCGGTACTCGCTCAGGTTCCTCCTCGCGCGAACCGATAGAGATCGCTTTCGGCGAAATCGACGACATACATCTCGCCGTCCGGGCC
>JANOGP010000300.1:0-2666 GCA_031406075.1 Betaproteobacteria bacterium | reverse complement strand
CTGCACGCGCTGGAAGAGGGCCCGGCGTCGCAGAGCTACGGAATACAAGTAGCGCAACTTGCGGGCGTGCCTGCTGCCGTGGTACGCGCCGCGAAGAAGCATCTTGCGAAACTGGAAGAAGAAGCGGCGAGCCGCAGTCCGCAGGGTGATCTGTTTTCCGCAAACACGAAGAGACCAGAACCGCCGGCCCACCCTGCCCTTGAGGCGCTGCGTGATACCGAACCCGACGCGTTGTCGCCGAAGCAGGCGCTCGAATTGATTTACCGGCTGAAGAAAATGCTTTCTGCCTGATCCGGTCCGTCGATTCAAAACGGCGAGAATTCGAGCAGATTGCTCATGTCGAGCAATGCCTGCTTCCAATATTCAAGCCGGCGTATTTTTAAACCGGAGGACGTTGAATGTCGTCACGGGCTTGAGAAAACCCTTGAGAGTCAATTCTCCAATCGGCTCGGCCTCGATCAGATCTTCCACCGTCGCGAACACCCGCCGCGAGACCAGGACCTGGCCCGGCTTGGCTTCCCCGCAAAGGCGCGAGGCGAGGTTGGTGACCGTGCCGATTGCGCCGTAGTCCCAGCGTCCTTCGAAGCCGATTGCCCCGATCGTGGCGTAGCCCTGCGCCAGACCCACGCCGAAACCCAGATCGTAGCCCGACTTCTGCCACTTACCGGTCAATGCGCTTACCCGTTCCCGCATCGCCAGCGCCATTCGCAAGGCACGCTCGGCCGGATTTGGCACCGGCAACGGGTCGTTGAAAAAGATCATGATGCCATCACCGGTGAAGCGCTCGAGGGTGCCCTCGTGGGCGAGAATCAGCGTGCCCATCGCGGCGTGGTACTCGCGCAACACGCTCATTACCTCCTCGGGATCCGCGGTCTCGGCAAACTGCGTGAAACCGCGCAGGTCCAGAAACACGACCGCGACGTCCCGGCGATGAGTCTTGAGGGGATCCTCAGCCCCGCCCGCGACGATCAGGTCCGCAAGCTGCGGCGAGAAGAAGCGCTTGAGCCTGCCCAAACGCTCGAGCTGTCCCACCTGATCCTGCACCCGCTGCTCCAGATCCCTGTTCCACTCGGCCAACTTTTCGGACTGCGCCTGGACCGTGTCGTGAAGTTCCTTGATCCGAAGCAGCGAGCGCACCCTTGCGAGTAGTTCCGCCTGATTGATGGGCTTGGTGAGGAAATCGTCGGCCCCGGCATCGAGGCCTTTGATCCGCTCTTCGGTAGGATCGAGCGCCGTCACCATCACCACAGGAAGGATTGCCGTACCTGCATTCGCCCGAATCTGCCGGCACACTTCATACCCGCTCATGTCCGGCATAACGACATCAAGCAGGACCAAGTCCGGTTTTTCCGCCGCGACCTGCTGCAATGCCTCGGCGCCCGACGTCGCCATCACCACCGAATAGCCCTTAACGCCAAGTAGATCCACCAGGAATTTCACATTCCTAGGTGTGTCGTCCACGACGAGAATCTTGGCCGGTTTCACGGCGACTTGCCCGCCTTGCTCGGACGATCTAGAGTTTCCTTGACCGCCTTGAGGAATTCCTTGACGTTGATCGGCTTGGACTGGTAGCCGTCGAAACCCGCGCTGGTCACCATTTTGCGGTCCTGAGGCATCACCGAGGCGGTCACGGCCATAACGGGGATGCCTCGCGTCGCTGGATCAGCCCGCAGCGCACCGAGCGCCTCGATTCCATTCATCCCGGGCAGATGGATGTCCATGAGAATGAGCGCCGGCGCGAGTGTCCCGGCAAGGCGCAACCCCTCCTCCGCCGTTTCGCTCTCCGCCGTCCGATAACCCTGGAACTGCAGAACGTCCCGCATCAGCTTGCGGTTCTTCTCATTGTCTTCGATGATGAGGATCAGCTCTTCGGCCATGTTTGCTCCGGCAATGTGAATGTGAACGTCGATCCCTTTCCCAACTCGCTGGTCACCCGTAACCGGCCTCCGTGCAGCTCGACAAATTTCTTTGCCAGCGTGAGCCCCAGCCCTGTTCCTTCCTGCTTTCGGGTCCGGTCCGACCCAACTTGCCGGAATTCCTCGAAGATCGCTTCCTGATCTGTCAGCGCGATACCGATACCCGTATCGCTCACCGCAATCTCAATCCCGCCGACGACGGGTTTCGCGTGAATCCCGATACGCCCTCCCTCCGGCGTGAACTTCACTGCGTTCGACAGGAGATTCAGCAGGATCTGCCTGATCTTGCGTTCGTCTCCTGCCCACTCGCCGATACTTGGGTCCACATCGAGTTGCAGCGCGATCCCGTGCCGCCCTGCACGCTCCCTGACCAGTGTGAGCGCATTGTCGATGGTCATTTGCAGGTCGAAGTGCGTGAGCTCCAGTTCCATCCGCCCCGCTTCCACTTTTGAAAGATCCAGCACGTCGTTGATGAGCGAATGTAAATGTCGTCCCGATGCGTGGATGTCCTCCACGTACTCGGCCTGCTTGTCATTCAATTCCCCGAACATCCGCTCCTTCAGGACTTCGGAGAATCCAATGATCGCATTCAGCGGCGTCCTCAGCTCATGCGACATGCTGGCGAGGAACGCGGACTTGTGCCGGTTCGCCGCTTCCAGCTCGCCATAAAGCCGTCCGAGCTCTTCGCTCATCCGGTTAAGGTGGGCGGCAAGGGTCCCCAGCTCGTCCTTGTTTGGGACTTCGATTCGC
>JANOGP010000288.1:0-5043 GCA_031406075.1 Betaproteobacteria bacterium | reverse complement strand
GTCAGCGACAGCGTCGTGGAGCACCGTGGGCGCGTGGGTACCTTCCTCGGCGACGGCATCCTCATCTTCTTCGGCGCGCTGGAGCCGAACCCCTGGCAGTGCGACGACGCGGTACAGGCGGCGCTCGCCATCCGGGCCGGGCTCGAACGCTACAACCGCGAACTGGATCGCGATGGGCTGCCGCGCATCGCCATCGGTGTCGGCATCCACCGCGGGCCGGGGCTCGCCGGACTCATCGGCAGCCGCGACCGGCGCGAGTACACGGTGGTAGGCCCCACGCTGAACCTCGCCGCGCGCGTGCAAACGCTCACGCGCGAGCATGGCCATGACATCCTGCTCACCGAATCGGTACGCGAGCAGCTCGATCCGCGCTTCGAGTTGATGCCGATGCCCGCCGTGCCGGTCAAAGGTATCGCCGGGCCGGTTGTCACCTACGCCGTACTCGGGGGGAGGGAGGAGAAGGCAAAGATGAAAATTGCAGGGGCGAGGGACGGGGTGTGAGGGCCGAGGTACGAGGTACGAGGTTCGAGGTCCGTGGGCCGAGGTGCGAGGGCCGAGTGGGATCCTAAAGGCACTCAAAGCCTCATGGTTTCACTTGTACCTCGTACCTCGAACCTCGAACCTCGATCCTAGTACCCCGGCCCATGCGGGTGAGGAGTGACAACTCCCTGCGACAATGCCATCATAAATCGTGACAATCCGTCCCGCCCTACTGGTTATCGCCGACATCGGGGGCTATACCGCCTTCATGAAGGCCCACAAGACGAGCCTCGCACATGCGCAGGACATCGTGGCGCGTTTGTTGGAGGCGGTCATCGACGCGGCGCCGAACCTGACGCTGCTCGAGATCGAAGGGGACGCCGCGTTCTTCTATGCGTGGCCGCCGGATGGTCAGGATGCTGCGTCCGCGCAGATGGCGGCCGACCAGATCGTTGCCATGCATCGCGCCTTCCATACGGTCCGGCAAAACGTCACGACCCTGAGTGTTTGCGCATGCGAGGGATGCAGAGGGGCGGTCAATCTCAAAGTGAAGTTCGTGGCGCACCTGGGCGAAGTCGCCATCCAGCGAGTGAAGCACGTCAGCAAGCTCGCCGGGCTGAATGTGATCCTGGTGCATCGCATGCTCAAGAATACCGTGCCGTTGCCGGAATACATGCTGCTTTCCGAGCCGCTTTTCCGACTGAGCGACGAAAAGATCCGTACACACACCCAGTCGTTGCCGCAAGAGTTCGAGGGGCTGGGCCCGGTGCAGACCTATTTCGTCGACATCATGGACGTCGCGGCCGAACTTCCACCCAAGCCCGAGGTCACCCGGCTTGCCCAGATGCGCGAGACTTTGGGGATCATGTTCCGAAGCCTGCCCTACCGGATAGGTATCAAGAAACCCCGCTTTGCCGTGTAAGGTTCCGAATGGGCGGCGCACAAAGCGCTGCCGTATCCGCTTTTCGCCCTGTGTCGCAGTCTCCGGCTACAATCGCCGCATGATTGGAAAATCGATCCGGCGAATCAGTACGCGTGATTTCTGGATGGCGGTCGCGCCGTCAATTGCCGGTGTCGTAGTGGCCGTTGTGCTGGCATTCCATTTCGTCAAGCCGGCACCGCCGGACAGGGTGGTGATGGCGGCCGGCGCAGTCGACAGCGGTTATTACATGTTTGCCCAGCGTTACAAAGAGATCCTGGCGCGCGACGGCGTTACGGTCGATCTGCGCGTTACCGCCGGGTCGCAGGAGAACGTAAGTCGCCTGCTGGACGATCAGTCCGACGTCGAGGTGGGCTTCTTCCAGAGCGGTTCCGCCTTTGCCGCCAATGCGCCAAACCTGCGCTCGCTGGGAAGTATCTATTACGAACCGTTGTGGGTGTTCTACCGGGGCCCGGAGATTCGCGATTTCGGCGGCCTGAAGGGGAAGCGGCTGGCGATCGGACCCGAAGAAAGCGGCACGCGCGCGCTCGCACTGCAACTGCTGGCGGTAAATGCCACCGTGATGCCGCCAACCGAGCTTCTGGCCGAGAGCGGCCTGAAGGCTAACGAGATGCTGCTGCAAGGCGAGCTCGGTGCGGTGTTCATCGTGGGTCCGCCGGAGTCGCCGTTGGTCGAGCAACTGTTGTCTGCTCAGGGAATCCGATTGCTCAGCCTCGAGCGCGCGGAAGCCTATGCCCGCCGCTTTCCGTACCTGACCAGGCTGATCCTGCCGCGAGGCGTGTTTGATTTCATCAGCAACAACCCGGCACAGGATGTGACCCTGGTGTCGCCAACCGCCACTTTGCTCGCTCGCGACACACTGCATCCGGCGCTTGCCTTCGTGCTGATGCGCGCTGCCAGCGAGATTCATGGGGCCGCGGGCCTGGTCAATAAATTCGGTGAATTTCCGGCGCCATTGAACGCCGAAATCCCGATCAGCAGCGAGGCGGAGCGCTACTACAAGAGTGGGCCGCCGTTCCTGCAGCGCTACCTGCCTTATTGGATCGCGGTCCTGGTGGACCGGCTGTGGATCATCCTGCTGCCTGTGCTGGCGCTGCTGGTTCCGCTCACGAGAATCATTCCGCCCGTGTATCGATGGCGCGTGCGCTCGCGCATCTATCGGTGGTATGCGCGGCTGAAGGAAGTCGAACTCGAGCTCGAACTCGAGGATACACCGGGGCCGGAAAAGCTCAGGGAACTGCTGGAGCGACTGGATCAAATTGAACGCTCGGTCAACCGCATCAAGACGCCGCTGGCGTACTCGGAAAACCTCTACGCGTTCAGGCTGCACGTGAATCTTGTGCGTCACCGGGTACAGGCGAGACTGGCGTGAAAATAATGACAAGTGACGAACATTGGCGCCACGTTCCGCCACGGTCTGTCCGGCGAACGCCGTTTCGGGGGCGGCAGTCTTTTTGTTGATCCAGGTCAAGGGATTTGAGTGAACCTGAGAGCATTTTTGACTTGTATCGAGTTGAGGAAGTGGCGGGTGTTACTGTGATCGAACCACTTGGAAAAGAGGAGGCTGGTGATGGACGCGAAGTCGGTGGGTGCCGGATTGCTCCTGGCGTTGTTCGTTGCCGCAAACGGGAGCGCCCAGGATGGAGAACTGGCGGAAGCCAAGAAGTTGTACGACAAGCAATGCGCGGTGTGCCACGGCAATGTCGCGCAACCTGTAACGGGTGAACTTGCGCCCGCCGGTTCGCAGTGGCGACTCGTGCGCGCGGAGATCCCGCGATCGACCGGAGCAACGATGACAGACGTATCGATCACGCCACTCTGGAACGCGGGAACGACGGCCGAAGCCTTGCCCGGAGGCGATGCGTCCACGCCTGAGCGTGTCGCCGTTGTGCCGCTGTATGGTCCGCAATTGCGTGGCGTGATCGGGCGACCCGCCGGTAGCGTCGAGGGCTATCAGTATTCCGAGACTTTCCTGAAGAAAATGAAAGGGGCGAAATGGGATGAGGCGTCGCTGAACAAATGGATAACCAGTTCGCAGACCATGGTGCCGGGTAACTACATGTTCTACAGTCAGAAGAATCCGGATGTCCGGCGCAAGATCATTGAGTACTTAAAGGCAAATCCTTAGTAAGCGGTGACAAGTGACAGGTGACGAGTGACGAGTGGAGCGAAAGAGCGAGACTAGAGACTACCTTCCGCGGGCCTGTTGCCCTCGAAGCTTCGCCCCGATCATCGATCAACCCCAGCGCGGTCATGGCCGCGTGCCCGTAGCCAACGCGCTGATCGAAATCGGGTTTCTCCCCACAATGCGTACGGCTTGATTCCCGCCTGATCGCCGCCATGTAGGGTTCACTACGGAGAACCCTGGATGACCTCGCGCGACCTTTCCCGACTGATGTGGAGCGAAGCCCTTTCGCTCCTGGAGCAAGCCGACCGGTTGCACCGGCAGTTCGTTCGCCCGGCTATGGCCAAGGCGCCTGCCTGGGAGCCGCCCGTGGACGTCGTCGAAAGCGCCGACGCAGTCTGGGTGCACGTGGCATTGCCGGGCGCGGCTGCCGATTCGGTCGTGGTGAAGCTCGAACCCGGTGCCATGACCATATCCGCTAAAAGGCCATTTCCACTCCCCTTGTCGGAAAGCGAATGCGCGGCGCGCATTCACGCGCTGGAGATTCCCTACGGGCGCTTCGAGCGCCGGATCGGCCTGCCCACGAAGGCACTTACGCTGGCCGGCAGGAAGTTGCAGGACGGGTGCCTCACGCTCATTTTCAGCAAGAAGGAATCTTCATGAATTTCTGGCCCACGATGCAGCAAATGCTTTCGCCGGACGACGCACGCAACACCGCGCCTGCGCCCGATGCCGGGCGCGCCGCCACGGCATCGAAACCGCTGCCGGAGGATGCGCTGATCATCATTCCGCTGCGCAACGCGGTGTTGTTTCCGGGCATCATGTCGCCGGTCACGATTGGCCGCCCGTCCTCGGTCGCCGCAGCGCAGGAAGCGGCGCGCAGCGAGCGTCGCGTCGGATTTCTTTTGCAACGCGATCCGGAAAAAAACGAACTCCAGCCGGACGACCTGCATTGGGTCGGTACCGCCGGCCAGGTGGTGCGCTACATCACCGGCACCGAAGGCGCGCACCACCTGGTGATCCAGGGTCAGTCGCGCTTCCGCGTCCTGGAGTTTCTCGACGGCTGGCCGTTCATGGTGGCACGCGTGACGCTGGTCGAGACTGCAGAAGAATCCAGTCCCGAGATCGAGGCGCGTTTCCTGCAACTGAAGGAGCGCGCGGTCGAGGCCATCCAGTTGCTGCCGAACGTCCCGGACGAACTCGCGGGCGTGGTGCAGGCGATGAACTCGCCCGCGCTGCTGACCGACATGGTGGCCAATCTGCTGGATGTGAAGAGCGAAGAGAAGCAGGTGGTGCTCGAAACCTTCGATCTCAAGCGGCGTCTGGACAAGGTGCTTGGGCTGCTGGGCGATCGCGTCGAAGTGCTGAGGCTTTCCAAAGAGATCGGCGACAAAACCCGCAAGGAGTTCGACGAGCGCCAGCGCGAGCACGTGTTGCGCGAGCAGATGCGCCAGATCCAGAAGGAGCTGGGCGAGGGCGCGGAAACCGCCGCCGAAAT
>JANOGP010000234.1:0-2043 GCA_031406075.1 Betaproteobacteria bacterium | reverse complement strand
GCGCCAATGTCGAAACCACGCTCTACCGCAACAGCATGGCCCGCGGCGAGATCACCGAGGTCTATCGCACGCCGGATGCGGAGATCAGCTTCGAGTGGGTGAATCCGCAAGCGCCCGGTGGCGAAAGCATGCGCAGGGTATGTGATGCGGCGATTAGGTGATTGGGTGATTGAGTGATTGCGTGAAAATCACTTAATCACCTAATCACTGAATCCCGTCATCACTGAATCACTACTTGAGCGACAATTGCGAACCTTGAAGGCAGATACCGGCGGCATGCGCGTTTCGGCTGTTACACAGGTTGGAGATCCAGTCAGGTGAAAGAGCCAGTTCTTCCCAGGGTGATTACCAAGACATTGCTGCGCTTCCTGACCTGTGGAAGCGTGGACGACGGCAAGAGTACGCTCATCGGCCGGCTGCTCCATGACGCTGGGCTGGTGCCCGAAGACCAGTGGGCGTCCGTCGTGCGGCTAAGCGCCCAGCGCGGCCAGACCGGAGACCTTCCCGACTACTCCCTTTTGCTTGACGGCCTGCTCGACGAGCGGGCACAAGGCATCACCATAGACGTCGCCTGGCGCTATTTCCAGACCCCGCGAAGAAAGTTCATCCTCGGCGACGCGCCGGGGCACGAGCAGTACACCCGCAACATGGCGACCGGCGCCTCGCAATGCGATCTGGCGTTGATCCTGCTCGATGCCCGCAAAGGCATCCTGCCCCAGACCCGGCGCCACACGGCGATCGTGCGGCTCATGGGCATCCGCAGGGCCGTGGTGGTCGCCAACAAGATGGATCTCGTCGCGTGGGACGAGCTTGCGTTCATCGAACTTCAGAGGGATTTCCTCGCGTTTGCCAAGCCGTTCGGCGTGAGCGACCCGGTGTTCATCCCGGTTTCCGCCCTGCGGGGCGACAACGTCGTGCACCGAAGCGAGCATATGCCGTGGTACACCGGCCCCTCGGTCCTCGAGTACCTCGAAGGCGTCGAGATCGACGGCCATTCGATCGCAGCCCCGATGCGCTTTCCGGTCCAGTATGTGACCCGGACAGCGGACTTCAGGGGCTACAGCGGGACCGTGGCGTCAGGAACCATTGGCCTCGATGACGCCGTCACCGTCCTGCCGAGCGGAGTTTGCAGCCGGGTTTCCTCGATCGTGACCTTCGACGGTGAGCTGCCACAGGCGAGCGCGGGCCAGTCGGTGACTGTGACGCTGCGCGACAATATCGATGTCACCCGCGGCGACGTGATCGTTCCCACCGCCGACGCTACGGCCATTGCGACCGACCGCGTTGAAGCAGGCATCGTCTGGATGGATGAACAACCGCTTTTGCCCGGCCGCCGCTATGGGATGCGAATCGGGACCAGCAGCGTGCCGGCCACGGTCAAGCGCCTCATTCACCGCCTGAACCTTGAAACCATGGCGGAGGAGCCGGCAACGCGGCTGGAGAAAAACGACATCGGCCACTGCGACCTGATGACCGAGCGCCCGGTGCCGGCGGACCTGTATGCGAATGCCCGCGAGACCGGCGGATTCATACTGATCGACCGGGTCACGAACGCGACCGTCGCCGCCGGAATGGTCACCTCGAACACCGCGCGGCAGGTGTTCTGGGAGGAGGTGTGGGTCAACAAGGCGACGCGCGCGCGACTCAAGGGACAGCGGCCGTGCGTGGTGTGGTTCACGGGATTGAGCGGCGCAGGCAAATCGAGCATCGCCAACGCCGCCGAGCAGGCGCTCTACGCAGAAGGCCTGCACACCTACCTGATCGACGGCGACAACGTGCGCCATGGGCTCTCCAAGGATCTTGGATTTGGCACCGAAGACCGCATCGAGAATACCCGCCGGGTCGGCGAGATGGCAAAACTGATGGCCGACGCCGGACTGATCGTCCTGGTATCCCTGATTTCGCCGTTCCGGGCCGAGCGCCGGATGGTTCGCGATCTGCTGGAGCCTGGTGAATTCGTGGAAGTTTATGTCAGCACGCCGCTCGAAATCTGCGAAACCCGCGACCGCAAGGGCCTCTACAAGATGGCGCGGGAAGGGAAGA
>JANOGP010000178.1:0-3313 GCA_031406075.1 Betaproteobacteria bacterium | reverse complement strand
CATGGAAGGGACTTGAGCACGCCCTGGGCCTTGCTGGCCGTCGCGCTGGTGGTCGCGACCATCAGCGCGGCAGTCTGCTGGTCACCCGCGTCCGAGTTCCTGGAGCGAAATATCGGTCTGGGCTGGCTATTCCGTTTGCGTGGTCCGATCCCGCCACCCGGCGAAATCGTGCTGGTGACGATCAGTCCGAGCGTCGCAGCAAGAATTTTTCTGCCGAATGACGCGCAACGGTTTCATCGCTGCGAAGACATCAGATTCGGAGTTCGTCCTTCCACACATGCCGGGCTGCCGACCATGCCTTCCCGCTGGCCGCGATGCCTGCATGCGCTACTGATCGACCAGCTCACAAGGGCGGGCGCAAGGACCATCGTGTTCGACATGCTGTTCCGTCCCCGCCCGCCTCTTCCGGGCCTCGCGAGCGATCCCAATGCCGAACAGGACGCGCAATTGGGCGCGGCGATGGCGCGCTCACGACGGGTATTGATCGCCCAGAAGCTGGAGTCTTCAGACGCTGGAAACGATATTAAAGAGGAACATCTAATCGAGTTGAGCACTGCAATCGACGATGCGGCCCTGGGCGCGGCGCCGTTCCTGGTCATCGGCGACTCGGAGAGACGGTTTGACCGCTTTCTCGCGTTCAAGGATCCCGGCTGGTCCACCCCGAGTCTGGCAAGCCTTGCGGTGCAGGCCTACGCGCTCGACAGCTACGCCCAGTTTCGTAACGCGCTTCAACGGGTCGCTGCGGATGCAGCGCAATTGCTGCCCGCCGATGCCGAAGAAATCCGCCGCACCGGCCGCCTTCAGGCAAGCGTGCTGCTCATAAGGCACATCGTCACCGGCGAGCGTGAACTTGCCACGCGCATGCGGGCCGCGCTGGAGGCAGATCATTCTCTTGCGCCGGATGCCGCAACGCGCGCGCAAATCGAGGCGCTCATCGACCTTTACGCCGGAGAAAACACGCGGCTGCTCAATTTCTTCGGCCCTGCCGGCACCATTCCGGCGCATGGTTTCGACGATGCGCTGGCGATGAATGACGAAGACGCTTCCCGCGCCTTTCACGACAAGGCGGTAATGGTTGGCTACGCGGAGTTTGCTCAGCCCGAGCAAGTCGAACACTTCAATACCGTATTCTCGACGGCATCCGGATTGGACTTGAGCGGCATGGAAATAGCCGCAACCGCGTTCGCCAATCTTCTGCACGGCGACACGATCAGACCGACCGCCAGGACGACCTGGGCGTTGGCCGCACTGCTCGCGGGACTGATCTGCACGGCCCTGTGCCTGCTTCTGCCGAACCGCATCGCCTTCCCGACGGTAGCAGCACTGGTACTGGGATATGGGGCGACTGCCTTTTTATTGTTCGCGAAGCATTTTCTGTGGTTGCCGGTAGTGGTTCCGATTTTCGTCGCCGTACCGCTGGGGCTTGGAGTGGGAACCTTATGGAAGTACGAGATGGCGCGCCGGCAGCGCAACCGGATTCGCGAAGCGTTTACGCAGTTCGTTCCGAAAGAAGTGGTGGCAATGCTGGAGCAGAACGCGGCGCACATCGGCAGGACACGAGAATCGGTGGAATGTGCCTGCGTGGCGACCGACGCGGCGAACTTCACGGCGCTTGCGGAAAGCATGTCGCCCGAGCAACTCGCCGACTTCCTGAACGTTTACTACGAAGCCCTGTTCCGTCCGATACCCGGACATGGTGGGTTCGTTTCCGATGTCGTCGGCGACGCCATGCTGGCGATATGGCCGAATCGCACGGCCGATACTCGGCGTCACGTTTGCGCCGCCTTGCTGGAGATGCGTGAGGCCGCCGGCCAGTTCAACCAGTGGCCCGCCGCCAACCGGCTGACCACACGGTTCGGAGTGGACTGGGGGCGGGTGGTGCTCACCACGGTCGGCGCGCACGGTCATTACGAGTATCGGGCGGTCGGCGACCCGGTCAACACCGCGAACCGGATTCAGGACCTGAACAAGAAACTTGGAACCCGGGTGCTGGTATCGGAGCCGGCGCTGGAAGGACTGGAGGGCTTTCTCGTGCGCGACGTCGGCCACTTTCTTCTGCGAGGGAAGGCGCTTCCGGTACATGCGTTCGAGTTGATCGGTACACGGGAATCCGCTAACCCGAACGACCTGGAGTTGTGCGAACGCTTTGCCCGTGCGCTCGCTTTACTCCGGAAGGGCGGGTCGGCGGAGGTACTCGGAGCCTTCCGGAATCTGGCTGCCAGTTTTCCTGAAGACGGTCCGTCAGCGTTCTACGTGCGAGTCCTGGGATTCGGGGCCGTGCTACGCGACGGTGCCCTGAAGGTGGATTGACCCTCATAGCACCACCTTTAGAAAATTTGATTCCCTCCCCTGCTTGCGGGGGAGGATTAGGGTGGGGGTGAATCCTACAACGCCCGGCCGGCGCTTGCATATGTCATGTCCCCCGGGGTGCCAAGACCAAATTCATGTTGCGCTCCCACAAAGAAGGGTCTATTTTTAAACGTCGCAGTCGATCGTCGTACCTGAAGTCTTTTCACCCTGGAGGAGGGGGTAAAAGATGCCAAGGTTTCGTTGGATCGCGCTGCAGGGGAGTTCCCGGGGGTTTTTGCCCCCCCTGCTGCTGCTCTTCCAGATAACCACGAGCGGGATACCCGCCCACGCAGCAGACGACCCAGCAGCCTGCCGGACTCCTTTTGCCCGTATCGTCTCTATTCAGGGCTCGATAGAAGTACTCCGCGCCAGCCAGCAAGACTGGTCAAAAGTCACCCGCCTGGACACCCCGCTATGCGAGGGGGACCGGTTGCGCACCGGCGCGCTCAGCCGCGCGGCGCTGTTCATCCAGCCGGAAACCCTGGTGCGGGTGGACCAGAACACCAGCATTTCGGTCAGCCAGACCAAGGACGAAACGCTGGTCGAGTTTACCCAGGAGGAAATGCTACCGGCGGCTGCCGGCGCATACGCCTGCGGCGCCGGCTATTTCATCACCCGGTTTCCACGCAAGTTCAAGGTCAAAACTCCGCACCTCAATGCAGCGGTCGAGGGCACCGAATTCCTGGTGGCGATGCGCTGCGAGAGCACCGAGCTTTCGGTATTCGAGGGAAAGGTCCTTGCGGCAAGCGCAGGCGCCAATGTGTTTCCGTCTCAATCCGTCGTCAGCGGTCAAACGCTAACGGTAGGTGGCAGCGAGCCTCCCGCCATCAAACTCCATCTCAAACCGGCGGACGCAGTGCAGTGGACGCTCTACTATCCGCCGATCATGCCTGCGGGCACCGAACCGGTAGAGGACTGCCGCGTCGTCGCACCAGACGATCGTGTGAACGCCGACCGCCGGGCC
>JANOGP010000177.1:0-13755 GCA_031406075.1 Betaproteobacteria bacterium | reverse complement strand
CGCATCGAGCAATGCCAGCCGCGTCACCCGCTGCGGGGCCTGGCGCATGATTTCAAGAGCAACGTAGCCGCCCATCGACAGCCCGGCGAGCGCGAACTCCTTCCACGGCGCATCGCGCAGCACCGACTCGCCCATTTCCTTGATGGTTTCGTATTCGGTCAAATCCGGTACCCAGAACCGGGCGATATCCGCCAGATCCGACAACTGCGGCTCCCAGAGTGCGGCGTCGCAAAGCAGGCCGGGGAGAACGACCAATGGTTGTTTCATTTTTTCTTAATAATCTAGGTCGAGTCATGTTCGAGAGGCGTCTGGTCGAACATTGCGACCATCCCGTTGCAGTACCAGCGAAGTATACCGGGAGCACCATTGTTCAACGCCCGTCGGAATGGGTGCGCTTCTGGCGAAACGCCCAGGAGTTTGCTGTGTAAATTATCGCCAGCGTTACAGCTTGTCGCCGCCCTATTTCTTGGATTGCTGGGAGCCGTCGACCGGTGGTCCGCTGTTTTCGGTCCTGCCGCCGGAAGTAGTTTCGCGCGCGCCATCCACGGCAGGCTGGCCTGTCTTGGTTGTCACTGGCGTAACGGTGGCCCCGGTATGGCCGCCCGGGTCCGGGCCCATGCTCAACAGGTCGGGCAGTTCGGTCGTGCCGGCAACATTCGAATTCTCGATCTGACTCGACTCCCACCGCTTGGCAGAGATATCGGCGAACGCGAGAACTGAGAACACGGCTGCAATAATGAGTACGAATTTCATGACATCCTCCTGCAGGAACTTCTGCCTGATCTGCGGATATCGGAGATAGGCGATCCAGCCAGATCGAAGTGATCGATTGATAGATCGACCGATGCGAGAAAAATTCTCGATCGGTTCAATCTAACGCAAGGTGTTACCTGATGTCGGTGCGGTACCACACGGATGAGGGTGCCCGGATATCGTTGATTAACCGTCGGAACTTTGGGTGACAACGAGCACGCAGGATAGCCAGGGCCAGGAAAAGCCGGGAAAACATCCCCCGTTCAGGCGCGAACCGGGGCGTTTTCGATGCACCTCTTCAAGCGACATTAAAGAGACGAAACAGCACGGCGGAACTAACCAGGGGAAAAAATGAACAGATCAACCGCGAGACATCTATTGAGAATAGCCCTGCCCCTCTTAACCGCGGTCTCCGCGACCCTGCACCTGACGCCGCGAACCCTGAAAAGAATTCGCCGTAACGACGCTGACAAATGACTCGGCAGTAACGGTCCGTCAGGCCGCGACCCATCCGTACCAGTGGTGACTCGGGTCGGCGCCCTCTTCTAGATAACTCATCTTGATCCGGCTCAGATAGTCGCTGGGAAGTTCGTTGCGCTTTGCGTTCACGTCGACGCCGAAAACGCGCGCACTGTTCAGGCCGAAGATCTGCTCCTTCACCGAGCGGGTCAGCGGCGCGTACCCATGCTTTTCGATCAACGCGTCGGGAATCTGGAAACGCCGGAACGCCTCGATCTGCCACTGGGGCGTGCCGTACCAGATCGAGTCGGTCCCCCATAGCACGTGGTCCGCGCCGAACGCATCGATCATCTGGCCCAGCAGATGGGCGCAGGCCGTGGGGTTGGTGGTGACGAGCTGCGCAAAGGTGGAGCCCAGTTCCATGTAAATGTTATTGATCCCCGGTTCCTTCTTCTTCATCTCGCAGAACTCCGTGGTCCAGGGCACTTCGCCCGACGCCTTTACCGCCGTCACCCCCAGCAGCCCGGAGTGGTAGGCAAGAAAGGCGATGTCGGGAAAATCCTTCGCCGCCTTGATCAGATCACGCGGATGGTTGTAATCGGCAACGGGACCGAGCGGCAGGCCCTTGTGGACGCAGAGGCGCTTTATTCCGAGCTCACGGGCTTTCTCGAGCATCGGGTAGGCGATCTTTTCGTCGTCGAGGAACCAGCCGCGGTCGAATCCCTTGGGACAGGCACCGGTGTAGGCCTTCCAGGCGTCGACCTTCAGCGTTGCCGCCTGCATTTCCATGAAGTCGAGATCGGTCCGCCCCAGCTGCGGCGTCACGAGGCCATGAGCCAGCATCCGGCGCGACCGGGTGATGCGGTTGATTTCGTCGCGGATGTGCGTCATTTCCTTCGGCGCAACCACGGCCTCCTGCGGATAGGGCCCCGGCGGCGTGGAGATCAGCCCGATTGCGGTTTCGCTGTCGAGGAACACCTCCTTGATGAAGTTCTGCCACGAAAGGTCGGCCAGCGTGCCGCTGTCCGCTGCGAGCTTCGGATTCATTTGTTGCCCACGCTTGCGCAAGCGCAGGAGATTCCCCTTGGCGACCGCGCCCTTGCGCTCGGCCTCCGCATCCGTCGGGTCGTATCCCGCCCCGACATAATGAAGCTGCACGTCGAAGATGAAGAATGGTCCGCCCTTGAGTTCCCGCGTGGCCGCCTGATCCGCGGCCTCGGCCGCGGTCACGTTGAAGAACTGGCCGAACACCGCATTCATCGCCAGGAACGATGTCACCATCCCGCCGCTGGTACGCAGGAACTCTCTGCGGCTGAGTCCCAGCCTCGGGGCCAGGCGCCCCGCCTCTGCCAGGATGCGGGCCTCGACCTCCCGCTGGGCGGCGGTCTGCGGCAACGGTGGAAACTCCTCGTTGGACACAAGCCGGGTCGGGATCGGGACTTCGGTGCGCAGACCCTGGCGCATGCCGGGGCGTACGCGGAATGCATGACGATTCAGTTTCATCATCGACTCCTGTGTTGTCGGGGACGGGCAAGCTTCCGGCAGGGGCGCGTCTCGACCAGCGCCCCGAATGAAATGGAGTGTAATGCCCCTTAATGCGAAGTCAACCGCGGCTTAACGTCGACAGGATTCACGCGTGCGGGACGCCTTTCCCAAGCCGCACAGGACAGATCTGCATGATGGGAGCGCACTTTTTTCCACTCCGGCTGGAACTGGTGCGTTTCCGGTGAACTCTTTCGACTACTGCAAGCAAGGCAAATCGGCGCGCAGCAATCAATCGGGGAGAAGACGTAAACAGATGAACCGCGAGACACCTAACAACCATGGCCCCGATCTCTGTTTTCCTTGCGCGGCTGTTCAGCGCGTGGCTACGAGGGTGATCTCCACGCGGCGATCGGGCTGCAGGCATTCGACCAGCTTCTGCTTCCGGCTTTCCGGGTCACGTTTCCCGCATGCATCGCCGGTCAAGGCCTCCCTCTCCCCCTTGGCTTCGGTGCGAATGCTCCCGGCGGCCACACCTTTGCCGACCAGGTAAGCGCGCACCGCTTCGGCGCGCTGCTCGGAGAGCCGCAGGTTGTACGGGTCCGAACCGATCCGGTCGGCGTGGCCGACGGCGTCGACGCGTTCGAACGCCCGGCCCTTGAACTTGTCGGTCAGCTCGTCGAGCTTCGAGGTCTCCGCGGGTCGTAGCACTGACCGGTCGAAGTCGAAGAGCACTGATGCAGTCACGGGCTCGTCCGCCTTGGGTGGCATCGGCGCGACAGGCTGTTCGGCAACCTCGCTATCGGGTGGTGCCTGCTGCTGATCGCGCTGGCTCCAGAGCAAAAAGAGAATGCCGATTGCCACCACGACCGCAACCAAAAGCGCCCAACGGGTGACAGGTTTCATGGACTCCTCCGTAAGATAGGAAATTCAAGTCGCCAGTTGCCGGCATCCGTTCAGCGCTATCCGGGCGTTCCGCGACGAATGTTGCTGCAAATCATACGCTCGCCGCGCGCAGGTGAACAAACGCTGGAAGAGTTGAAGAAGAAGCGGGTCAATGGGCCCCCTCGTACTGTACATGGTCGCGATTCGGGTTTGAGTTCACGCAGACAGTACCCGAGGACGTATCGGATGGGAAAGCGAAACGACAAGGTCAACCCGCAGCGCAAACGCGTGCAGTAAACAAGGAAGGCCGCCGCGAGACGTTGCATGCTCGCCCCCATGTTAAGATGAAGCGCCCCTTGAACGAGAAGCGTTAATGAAGGTAGAAGGAAAAAATCTGTCTGAACGCATCGGACTCACGCGGTTCGTTCGCGATCTCAGATACAACCGCCATCGTACACGGCAACTCGTCGGCATCTCGTTCCTCATACTGCTCACCATTGTCGGCGTGCCAGAGAATGCCGAGATCTACTTTTTCGGCGTCGCGATTGCGACGCTCGGAATCGCCGTGCGGATGTGGGCATCGGGGCACGTGAAGAAGGACAAGGTGCTCGCCACAACCGGACCGTATGCGTACGTGCGCCACCCGCAGTATGTCGGCAATCATCTTATTACTTTGGGTTTTTGTTTGGCCTCGGGCTTATGGTGGAGCTTCTTCGTGTGGATCGCGCTCGGGTTCTTTTACTATCCCCAGACCATCGCCCACGAGGATAAAACTCTCGCCCGCCTCTTTCCCGGCGTCTGGGAGGCCTGGAGCAAAGAAACTCGGGCGCTGATCCCGCGACTCACGCCGTATGGTTCCGGTCAGGTCTCGGAATGGTCGTTTCAGCAGAGTCTGCGCCAGAACGGCGAGCCGATTATTGCGGCCTTGCTGTTCCTCTGCTTGTACATTCTGTATGGGCCCCTCCCGTAACGCTCAATCGATGTTCGCCCCGCTCGGCATCCCGAACCAGCGCGCGCTAATCGAGCAGATCGAAGCCCAAACGCGGGGCGGGCAGCCGGCGTACGCGCGCGGCTACCAGAACGCGGTTTATCTCTGCGAATGCGAGGGCCGTCGTTTTATCGTAAAAGCGGCGGTGGACGGCGGCCTTGCGGGTCTGCTACGGCGCTGGATGCTACGCCGAGAGTACGACGCGTATCAGCGGCTCACCGGCTTCGCCGGCAGCCCGCGATGTTACGGATTGATCGACAGTCGCTATCTGGTGCTGGAGTACATCGACGCTCTCTCGCTCCGAAGCGGGCGGATCGACGACAGACTCACATTCTTCGATACCCTTTTCGCGCATATCGGAGAGATGCACCGTCGCGGCGTGGCGCACGCGGATCTCAAGCGCAGGGACAATCTCCTCGTGATTGACGGTCGCCTGCCCTGCCTGGTGGACTTCGGTGTCGCCATTGTCCGCAAGCCCGGATTTGCACCGTTTAATCACTATCTCTACGAACTCGCCTGTCGCTTCGATTTCAATGCCTGGGCCAAGCTCAAATATCAAGGCCGTATGGAGGAACTCGCACCGGAAGACCGCCCGTACTACCGGCGCACCGCAATAGAAATAGTTGCGCGCGCGTTCAGGCGGTCTTACGTGCGGCTCAAACGCCGCATTGTCCGCTAGCCGGGAACAAATGCAGAACCCTCCAACCCTCTACTTTTTCCTGAAAGGAAAGCGAATCAGCGCACAGAAAAATCGGGGAGAAGGTGAAAGCAGATCACCGAGAGGCACCTATGACGTATAGCCCTGCCCCTCTGCTCTGACGGCTTGCGTCTTCCCTATGCTTTTCTCCTCGAGGCCAATGGACCGCGCCGTCTCAAGAATCAATCTCCAGGTCTCCTCTGCCAGAGGTATACCGTCCGCCAACCGCTCCCGCCGGGTCCGTTCCTCGGGCTCCCCCGGGACCAGGATCTCCGTATTAGGAGGCGCGGTTTTCGCAGCCTTCACGTAGGCGACATAGCGAATCACCTCTTCCGGGAACAAGCCTTCCGGATCGATGCGTCCTGGATCGACATACAGGGAAAACATTCCATTCGAAAAGCGCTGTTCCGGCCCGGTGCATCCGTTGCCGGTGAGCGCTCCGCCGAGGAGTTCGCACATGAGCGCCAGACCCGATCCCTTGTGTGCGCCAAAGGCGCGCAGCGCACCCAGCCCCTTGCGGATATCCCGCCGCTCACCCGTCTGGTATTCGCCATAAAGCAAGCGCGGATCATCGCTGGTGTGTCCATCCGGAGCGATCAGTGCGTCGGCGGGAATCGGCCGGCCACCCTGGCTTGCCACCAGAACCTTGCCTTCGGCAACGGTCGAGGTCGCGAAATCAAGCAACAGCGGCGCGCGTCCCGGCACAGGGACGCCGATGCAATAGGGCGCCGTGGAAAAGCGCCGTTCGACGCTGCCGAATGGCGCGACCAGTACTCCGGCGGTGGCGTTCACGAAGTGGATGGACACAAGCCCGTGTTCAGCGGCCATCTCGGCCCAGTCCGCAACGCGCCCGATATGGCCGGCATGGCGCAAGGCCACGGCCGCGAGACCCATTTGCCTGCACTTTCCGATGCCGACCTCGACCGCCTGCGGCGCGACGGTCTGTCCGAATCCATACTTTCCATCGACCACCGCAAGCACCGGGGTATCGACCAGCACGTCGACAACCTGGTCGGCAAGTATCAGTTTTTCGTGCTTCAACTGGATATAGCGCGGCACCCGCACGACGCCATGACTGTCGTGGCCAGCCAGGTTCGCGCGGACCAGATAACGCGCAATGCGTTCCGACTCGATCCGCGAACAACCCGCTTTCTCGAAGATCGCGGCGACCAATCCTTCGAGATCTGCTGCCATCACGAACAAGGACTCTGCTTTCATTTCCTGTCGATACCTGTCAAAAATATCTCGCGTACCCGGAGGCCTGCCTCCCCGCCGCAGGCCGGTGTAGTTGCTTCAGAGAACCTTGCCACTCGCATCGTCGATGAGGTGCATGTTATTGAGATCGGCAACCAGCGTCATCGGCGCGCCGGCCTGTGCTCCCGCTTTCGGATTGACCCGTCCGCACACCTCCCTGCCGTTCACCAGGAAGTACACCAGCGTTTCCATTCCCATCGGCTCGGTCACCTCGAGCACGACCTCGAACGCATGCAGGTTCGGCTCCAGTTGGGAGCGCCGTTCCAGTATGTGCTCCGGCCGCAGGCCGAATAGCAGATCGCTGCGATGAAGGTGCGGCCGATAACGTGCGTCGCGGCCATTCGGCACCGGAAATGCGATGTCGTCGTTGAGCCAAACGTGCAGGCCCCCTGTATTCTCCTCGAGCTTGCAGGGCACGAAATTCATCGCGGGGGAGCCGATGAATCCGGCGACAAACTTCGTCTTTGGCGTGTGGTAGAGATCGTTCGGCGCACCCACCTGCTCTATCAGGCCGTCATTCATCACGACCACCCGATCGGCAAGGGTCATGGCTTCGACTTGATCGTGGGTGACATAGATCGTGGTGGTGCGGACTTTCTGGTGCACCCGCTTGATCTCGATGCGCATCTGCACGCGCAGCTTGGCGTCGAGGTTGGAAAGCGGTTCGTCGAACAGAAACACCTTGGGATTGCGCACGATCGCCCGGCCCATCGCCACGCGCTGGCGTTGTCCGCCGGAGAGTTGCTTTGGCTTGCGTTCGAGAAGCGCGCTTATGTCAAGAATCCGGGCAGCGCTCTCGACCCGGGCACGGATTTCGTCCTTCGCAACCTTTTTGAGGCGCAGGCCGAAAGACATGTTCTCGTACACCGTCATGTGCGGGTACAGCGCGTAATTCTGGAACACCATGGCGATGTCGCGATCTTTCGGCGGCACGTCATTCACCACCGCACCGCCCACCAGGATGTCGCCGGCGGTGACATCCTCCAGACCTGCGATCATGCGCAAGGTCGTGCTCTTGCCGCAGCCCGACGGGCCCACCAGAACAACGAACTCCTTGTCCGCGATTTCCAGATCGATCCCGCGCACGGCGGGGGTGTCGTCATAGTTCTTGGTCACCTGGCGCAACGTTACCTCGGCCATCGGTCGGTCTCCACGGTATCCGGTTCTGGGACGGCTGCCTGCACGACTAGCCCTTGGTGGCGCCGGCGGTAAGGCCGGCGATGTAGTAGTCCATCAGGAAGGCATAGATTATGAGCGGCGGCGCGGCGCCCAGCAGCGCGCCCGTCATGATCTGACCCCAATTGAACACATCGCCCTTGATCAGCGTGGTGACGATTCCCACCGGCAGGACCAGTTGATCGGCCGAGGTGGTGAAAGCAAGCGGATAGAGGAACTGGGCCCAGGAGACCGTAAAGGCAAAGATGGTCGCAGCTATGATTCCTGGCAGCGCGACCGGAATGAATATCTTGGTGAGCGTTTGCAGGTATCCGGCGCCGTCCATCAGTGCGGCTTCGTCCAGTTCCTTGGGGATGCTGCTGAAATAGCCGATCATGATCCAGGTGCAAAACGGGATCGTGAGCGTGGGATAGATGATGATGAGCACCCACCAGTGGTTGATGAACTCTATTCCGGTCAATTCGTGCAGATAAGCAAAGATCTTGAACATCGGAATAAACAGCAGCGTGTCGGGAATCAGATAAGTGAGGAATACTCCGGTCGCGAGCGTGGTGGACCCCCAGAATCTCATCCTCGAAAGCGAAAAGGCCGCCGGGATGCTCACCAGAATGCTGATCGCCACGACGACCACCGAGACGACCGCCGAGTTGCGGAAGAACGTCAGGTAAACGGGAGAAGTCAGAAGCTCGATGTAGTTCTGCAGCGTCGGCGCGAACACCCACCATGGATTCGTCGCCGCCGAAATCTCCGCGCTCGTCTTGAGCGAAGTGATCAGCATGTAAATCGGCGGCGTCAAAAAGAAAATCACGAAGATGACCAGGAACACGTAGGACCAGAACAGAACGCGGCGGCGATCGCGCCGCATGCTGGCCGGCCGCGTGGGGCGAAAGGCAGGTTCCGAGGCATGCGTGGCCGCTGTCATGATCAGGCCTCGTTTCCGCGCTGGCTGATATCGCGAAGGATGAAGATCGCGGCAAAGCCAAGGATCGGCAACATGAACAACGAGACGCAGGCGCCGAGCGGAATGTCGCTGCTGGCAATCCCCAGTTGGAAAGCCCAGGTCGCGAACACGTGCGTCTGGTCCACCGGGCCGCCGTTGGTAAGCACGCGCACGATGTCGAAGTTGGCGAACGTGACAATCAGTGAAAACAGCGCGGTGATGGCGATGATGTTTCGCATCATGGGCAGGGTGATGAACCAGAGCTTCTGCCACCAGTTCGCGCCGTCAATCGATGCCGCCTCGTACAGTTGCTCCGGTACCGACTTGAGCGCGGCGAGGTACATGATCAGGAAGAACGGTGCGCCGACCCAGACATTCACCAGGATCACCGCGAAGCGCGCCCAATAGGGGTTGCCCAGCCAGTTCACACCCTCCAGGCCGATGTTCTCGAAGATCCAGTTGAAGGCGCTGTACGACGGATCGAACAGCCACAGCCAGGCGAGCGTGCTCATGGCCGGTGGAATGACCCACGGAACCAGCAGCATGCCGCGCCACTTGCGCTGGCCCTTGGTGGGAACGTTATGGACGAAATGGGCGACGAAGAATCCGATCAACGCCTTGAAGAAAACGGCGCTCACCGCGAAGATGACCGACTGCTTGACGACCATCCAGAAGGTTTCGCGCTTGAACAGAAAGCTGAAGTTGTCCAGGCCGACAAAATGCTCCATCGACTTGTTCAACGTCGCGAGATACATCGCATAGAACGCCGGATAGATCACCAACGATGCGATGATGACGATGAGCGGCAGCGCCATCGCAAAAGCGATGGTGGATTTGCGCCGCAGAAACTTTTTCATCGTCGCTCGCGGACTTTAGACGCGCATGAAGCCTTCGAGCTCGGACGTCGCCCACGCGATGGCTCTGTCTATGGAATCGCCACCCTGCGTGCATTTGGCGATCATCTTGCTCACCGTCGCCTGCGCGTAAATCTGGCTCCCGATCGCGGTTGGCGCCGGCGCAGCGGAAATCGAAACGATCTGATCGTCTCGCGCCGGGTAATGGTAGATGGTTCCCTTGGGCGGTCCTTGCTCCGCCCAGATCTTGAAATCGCGCAGCCCGGAGAACCCGGGAATGTCGTAACCGCCGCTGGCGTTTACCAGTGCTTCGATGGCAGGTCGTTGCGACAGGAAAGTGAGCAGGCTCTTCGCGGCCGGTTTGTTTTTCGAAAACTTCCAGATTCCCCAGAAATAGGGCAGGCCCGGGTCGTAACGCCCCTTCGGCCCTTTGGGGCACGGAAACGTCCAGAGCTGCCTGGCTATCGTCGGGTTGTCACGCTTGGCGACCGCCCATGCGCTCGGTGGATTCATGATCAACGCACCTTTGCCTGCGATCAGCCATTTGTTGTTCGAGGAATCATCCCAGGCGAACACATCGGGCGGCAAAAACTTCACCAGCCTCCGCGCGTATTCCAGCACCTGCCGGGTGGCATCTGAATTGACCGTAATCTTGCCTTTGGCGTCGACCAACTCGGCGCCGTAGGCAGCGAACAACGCGCCCACCCAGTCAACCGAGTCGGTTGTCTGCCCTAGCCCCAATCCAAAGGGATGGCCCGCCTTGAAGCACTTCTCGGCGGCCATCAGGAAAGTGTCCCACGTCCACTTGTCGGCCAGCGCCTTGTCCGCCGGCGCTCCGTTTGGATACATTTTGGTAAGGTCGAGCCCGACATGCTTCTTGAACAAGTCGATGCGCCCGCAACACGGCTTCGTCTGGCTGCCAGGGGTTGCGGGCACGGCCAGCCAGCGGCCATTCTGCCTGCCGAGATATTCCACGACGGCGACGGCATTGCCATACTGCGCGATCATCGGCTCCACGATGTCGTCCATGGGTTCCAGGTTCCTGGCCTGGGCCGCCGCGTACCACGTCGGGAGCGCGAGAATGTCGTGGCCGGATTTCGCCTGCGCCTCCGAGGCGATAGTGAGAATGATTTTGCTGCCTTGTGAAGTGATGTAGTCGATCTTGATGTCGACCTTTTCCTTCGCGGCCCACTCATTGCACAACCTGGTAAGAATGTCGTTGGCGCCAGGCACCCAATGATCCCAGAAACCGACATTCAACGTTCCGGCAGCATGGGAGGTGCGGACAAAGGGCGCAACCATCGTAGCCGCGGATGCGGCGGCCGTCGCCGCCAGGAAGCGGCGACGATCACAATTTGTTATTGCCATCTCGTGCTCCTCCGGTAGATGCCACGCCTGTGCCTGGCGTTTGACTTATGATGATTGTTATTCGAGATCTTCCGAAAATCTTATACTGGTTCCGATGTCAGTGCCACGAATCCGCCCGGCCGGTGGTGCGGAAGCGCGGGCAATGTGCCACAGAAAAAACTAACGAGGCCTGTTCCAGGTCACTACTATGGGGATACCGTGAGACAGAACAAAGTCAAATCGATTTGGCAAAGCGGCGGCGCCGTGATCAACGGCTGGCTGGGAATTCCCAGTTCCGTATCGGCGGAGAACATGGCGCAGGCCGGCTGGGATTCGCTCACCGTGGACCTGCAGCACGGCCACGTGGACTATCAGACCGCCGTCACGATGCTTCAGGCGGTGAGCACGACGCCGACGATACCCCTTGCCCGCGTGCCCTGGCTCGAGCCCGGCACCATCATGAAAATGCTCGACGCCGGCGCCTACGGGATTATCTGTCCGATGATCAACAGCCGTGCCGAGTGCGAGGCGTTCGTCGGCGCGTGCCGGTACGCGCCCGCGGGCTACCGCAGTTTCGGTCCCGTGCGCGCCACGTGGTATGGCGGCGCGGATTACTTCAAACACGCCAACGATACGATGATCGCCATGGCGATGATCGAGACCAAGCAGGCGGTCGAAAATCTCGACGAAATCCTGAGCGTTCCGGGTCTCGACTCGATCTACATCGGCCCGAACGATCTGGCGATCACGCTTGGCTGCGCTCCGTCCGGCGTTCCGACGGACAAGATCGTTCTGGACGCAATCAAGACCATCGTGGCAGGCGCGAAGCGACATGGCGTCTACGCCGGAATCCATTGCGGGTCGACCGCGATGGCAAAACAGATGATCGCGCTCGGCTTTCAGTTCGTGACCCTGCTTGCCGATAACGCTTTCCTCGCCGGCGCCGCGAAAGCTGCTGTGGCAGAAATGCGCGAGGGTGGCGCCCCGGCGGTCAAGGCCA
The DNA here is from genome assembly GCA_031406075.1 of Betaproteobacteria bacterium. Classification (GTDB taxonomy): domain Bacteria; phylum Pseudomonadota; class Gammaproteobacteria; order Burkholderiales; family JACQAP01; genus JACQAP01. The sequence goes on along the minus strand of JANOGP010000177.1, from coordinate 1,920 downwards.
CCGGATCCTACTAGGCGCCGGCCGAGCGAAACAAAAATTCCCGTTCTTAAATTTGAGTTCGCAATGAGGCTGGAATGGGCTTCCATGGTTTTGGCAATTGTGAACAGGTATCGACTCTATGGAACGGCCTTCTGCGTGATCTTGAGGCAGTATGCGAAAGATCGTCCAAGGGGTATTTACGTCTTGCCATCGGGGATTTTGTAGTCAATCTTTTTACCGATCGCTACAGCGACACCCTCGCGCTGCAATCTTGCGATCAGGGTTTTCACTATTGCTTGCGGGGTTCCCTTGCCAAGCAACGTGGCGAGATGGCGCTCAAGCGCTGTGCTCGTGGTCGGCCGATTGTTGGGGTGGTTGCGCAGATTCTCGATCGTCCGTAACCAGGGATCGGGCTTTGCGGCCTTTTTGTGTGCCGGTATTGCAGCCTTTGCCACTGTCTTTGCGAGCGGCGCCCTCGCGGTAGGGGTCTTCTTTACGGTCTTTACGAGCTTGCCTGTATCTGTCTTCTTGGGCGGCCGCGTGGTTTTTGCCTCCGGCTCCGTGGCACGGGCGGTGTCCGTCGCTTCACCGAACGCAAGCGCCTCGGAAACATTCGCTACCCTCGCCGCACCATACCCCAAAGCCCGGACATGGCCGAGCAAGGTGTCGAACCCGCTGTCCTTCGAGACGATGAAGAACCTCGCATGTTTTTCCGGCAGATTCGCCGCGCCCTCGCACTCCTCGACCATACGCCCGAGACAAAACGCAATATGGAAGTCGAGTGCGTTCTTGCCCTTTCGTTCGCATTGGAAATACTCGAGGTGGACACCCAGGGGTTGCAGCGCCTTCACCATCTCGACATCGAACTTGTTTTGATGCGGCCCGTGGAAGAGTCGAACTCGATAATCCGATCCCCGGATCAGGCTCATGTCCGCGGCCGTCGGCTGAACATTCTCGAAATCAACCAGGATGAAGGTAAGGCTCATCGCATTCCGCTCTTAAAGAAGTCTGTTCCTGAGGTTGCTTGGATTACCGTGCCGTAGAAACTTTGCGAAGTTTCGCCGCGAGCGATTCATCGTTTCCGAGGTGCGCCCTCATTTCGGTCTCGCCATGATAATGTCTCAGCCTCCCTTGAATTCTTTCCTTCCACATCTGACGCAATCAACCGTAACTGCTCCAGCGCCGCCTCCAGATCCTCGATCATCTCCTGCGCGATCACCTCGGGCGCCGGAAGATTCTCCGAGTCCTCCAGCGACTCATCCTTGAGCCAGAAGATGTCCACACTCGCCTTGTCGCGCGCGACGAGCTCGTCGTAGCCGTAGGCGCGCCAGCGGCCATCGGGGTTCTTCTCTGACCACGTCGCCTTGCGCTCGTGGCGGTTCTTCGCGTTGTAGCAGGCGACGAACTCGTCCAGGTCCGCGCGCTTGAGAAAGTTGGTCTTCAGCGTGAAGTGCTTGTTGGTGCGCAGGTCGTAGATCCAGAGCTTCTTCGTCCACGGTGTCTCGGAGGCCGGCTTCTTGTCGAAGAACAGCACGTTCGCCTTCACGCCCTGCGCGTAAAAGAGGCCCGTGGGCAGGCGCAGCAGCGTGTGCACGTCGCAGTCGGCGAGCAATTTCTTTCGGATCGTCTCGCCCGCACCACCCTCGAACAGCACGTTGTCCGGCACCACCACCGCCGCGCGGCCGTTCACCTTGAGCAGCGTCTTGATGTGCTGCACGAAGTTGAGCTGCTTGTTCGAGGTGGTGGCCCAGAAGTCGTCGCGCTCGTAGGTCTCCTTCTCCTTTGACGCCTCGCCGTTCTCGCCGACCACGGTGAAGCTCGACTTCTTGCCGAAGGGCGGATTGGTCAGCACGATGTCGAAGCGCTCGCCCGGATCGGCCTTGAGCGAGTCGTTGACCTCGATCGGCTCGCCCTCCAGCCCGCCGATGCCGTGCAGCATCA
>JANOGP010000146.1:0-3367 GCA_031406075.1 Betaproteobacteria bacterium | reverse complement strand
CATCCGCGCCCGCGGGGTTGGACTCCAACCCGAGCTCATTGCCGGCCTGGTTGAGGCGTTTCTCCAACGCCCGAACGATGTACTCCACATCACCGCGATCCGTGGCGTTGGGTTCCATCTCCAGGTAGCGACGGTAGTCCTTGAGCGCGCCACCCAGGTCCTGCAGCTTTTCGCGCGTCTTGGCCATGTTGTAGACCATGGTGGCCGACGGGAGAATTTCAAACCTACAATTCACTCGTTAACCACCTCAGAGTTATCCGTCTACGCCCCCGGCCTTGCCCAGACGGATCGCTGAATCGCAGATCGGCGAAGCGTACCTTCGTGGGGGTATCTATGGGGGTATTTATGCAGTATCGACCCCCTGATCCGTAAGCTATATCGCTATAAAAAAAGGTCGTTCATTTCTCCGCCACCATCGCAATCCACCCTTCCAGTGGATCGAACTTTATAGGCAATCCGTAATTGTCCGAGCGACGCTGCCACGCCCACGCCGCCTGCATCGCACATAGCACCGCGTCGAGCCGGTCGCCGGTGGCGTCGAGTACCAGCGAGCGCAGCGTCCGCGGGGACGCACTCAAGGCAAAACCGAATGGGTTGTCGCTCGAAGCCAGCGCCGCGACGATTGCTTTCCTCGCGCGCATCCGCTGCGGCGTCTGTTTCGCGCGAGTGTCGTTCTTGTACGAGCTTTTCACAATCTGCCGCGCCACAAATCCCGGATAGGCCTCGAACGCGACCCGCTGTGGATGGCCATTGACCATCCGCCATTGATGCGAATGTGGGACAGGCGGCAGCGGGGCTATAGGGCGATGGGGTATCAAATTCGAGTACCCAAGAAGGTCTGAAAATGCATCCGTTGCGAGCGGACTGAATATGGACTATATTTGGTCTCATTCCCAGTTGAGGTGCTAACCATGAAATACTCGACACAGATCAAGCCCATCAGCTATCTCAAGGCCAATGCAGCCGAGATCGTTCGGCGGCTTGCCGAACAGCGTGAGCCACTGGTTATCACGCAGAACGGCGAGGCAAAGATGGTTATCCAAGACATCGCTTCCTATGAGGAAACCCAGGAAACGATGGCGTTGTTGAAGGTCCTTGCTCTCGGCAACCGACAGATCGAGGAAGGCAAGGTCGTTCCGGCCACGCATGTTATCAAACGCCTTCGCGAAAAGAAGGCATAGGGCCGATGCGATTCGATGTGCTGCTTACCGAGCATTCGGAACGCGACCTCGATGAACTCTACGGCTACATCGCCGAACACGATACTCCCGGCAATGCGGCCCATGTTCTCGATCGAATCGAGAAAGTCATGGAAAGCCTGTCCACCTTTCCGGAACGCGGGTCTCGGCCGAAGGAACTTCTGGCGCTGGGCATCCGCGAATACCGTCAGACGTTTTTCAAGCCGTACCGTTTAATCTACCGAATCGTGGAGCAGCGGGTCTATGTTTATCTGATCGTCGACGGCCGGCGCGACATGCAGGCGCTACTGGCTCGGCGCCTGTTTGGGGCTTGACGTTCAAGGTTCCGGGTTCGGTGAAGTCGCACCGCTCATACCCGCACGTTCTTGCCGGAATTGGCAAGTTTATTCGATCGTTTGAAGCGTCGGGCTCATCGAAGTAAACTTCACGCCACCAAATACAAAAGCCGCCCTTGAGGTGGCTTTTGTATTTGGCGAGATGCGGGGACAGATCGCACTCGCTCAGTTCGACCAGCGAGCACCGCCCGTTCATTTTTCCGGCACCATCGCAATCCACCCTTCCAGTGAATCGATCTTTGAAGGCAATCCATAATTGTCCGAGCGTCGCTGCCACGCCCACGTCGCCTGCATCGCGCACAGCACCGCGTCGAGCCGGTCGCCACTGGCGTCGCGCACCAGCGAGTTCAACGTCCGCGGGGATGCACTCAAGGCAAAACCGAATGGATTGTCGCTGGAGACCAGCGCCGTGACGATCGCTTTTCTCGCGCGCATCCGCTGCGGCGTCTGTTTCGCGCGAGCGTCGTTCTTGTACGAGCTTTTCACCATCTGCCGCGCCACAAATCCCGGATAGGCCTCGAACGCGATCCTCTGCTGATCGCCCTTCATCAAGCCGGGTATCGTGACGCCCGCCTCCAGCAGGCGTGGCGCGCCTTCGAGGAACATCAGTCCGACCGGGGGATTGACCAGTTTGAGCGGGCTATGCGAACCGGCCGGACGATCTGTGGCGCGGTGGGCATAGCGGTTTCCCACCGGACGGCTTTCACGATAGCGGTCGAGGGCCGTGCGAAAACGTTCGCGGCCCAGCAAGCGGCAGTGCCGCACCAGTTCGTGCCAAGCTGCCGGCCAGCCGAGATCGCGCACCGCCTCGCGCGGCAAACCAAATGGAAAGTCGAAAGCCGCAACCCAGGGGCCGTGGCGCGTTAACCAGGATTCGTACTTCTCCCAGTCGCAGTACTCTTCGATGCTCTCGAGTTCGAATGCGCGACCGCGCATTCTCCCGGTCGCGACGGTGAGGGGTTTTTGCTTGCGGGGGCGGCTGGTGAAATCCACGCCGGAGATCGGCCGGCCGGGCCGGGCAGTCACCTGCACATTCTCAGGATTGCAACTGCTTTTCGAGGCGCTGCGCAAATACCGTCATCTCCTTCGCCGCCTGTTTGTCACCACGCCGCTCCGCAATCTCCACTCCACGGCGATAGGCGTCGAGAGCGTCACGCAGGACACCGGCATCGGTCAGGGCCTTGCCAAGCAGTTTCCATGCGGCGGAATAATTCGGGTCCATTTCGAGCGCGCGCCGCAACTGGTACACCGCGACCCAGGTTTGCCTCAGCTTGAGATACTCGGCCCCCAGGCTGAAGCGCAGCAGCGCCGAGTCCTTTCCCTGCGACAATAGTTTCTCGAGATTTTGGACGACCGATGCAGGATCCATTCGAGACCTGTTGTGCGCAGCTACAGTTCGATGCGGGTGCCGAGTTCAACCACGCGATTGGCCGGGATCCTGAAGAAGGTCGTGGCGCTTGAAGCATTGCGCGACATGAGCGCAAAAAGCTTTTCGCGCCACAGCGCCATGCCAGGCCCGACTTTCGGGATCAGCGTTTGCCGGCTCAGGAAGAATGATGTTTCCATCATCTCGAACTTCATTCCCTTCGCGGCAGCCAGTTCGAGCGCGCGCGGCACGTCCGGCTCGTCCTTGAAACCATAGTGTGCGATCACCCGGTAGAAGTCCCCGCCAAGCGGGACGATCTCGATGCGCTCCTCGTCGGGGACGTGAGGGATGTCGCGTGTGTGCACGGTGAGCAGCACGACGCGCTCGTGCAGCACCTTGTTGTGGTTGAGGTTGTGCAGCAGCGCATGCGGCACGCCCTCTGCAGCCGCCGTCAGGAACACCGAGGT
>JANOGP010000106.1:0-9476 GCA_031406075.1 Betaproteobacteria bacterium | reverse complement strand
GCTTCCGGCGAGCAGAGCAAGAGCGAGGCGATGGGTTACGGCGAAGACGAATTCGCACCCTGGGTGCTCGGGCCGACGATGTAAGAGCCGTGACGAACGTGACGGCGTGACGGGGTGAAATTCGAATCTACGTCAAAACTGCAACGCGAATTTCTTCAGATTAGTGCCGCGGCCGGCCTGCGGCATTACTTTTTACCTGAGTCCGAATGACATATAGAGCCTTTACCCCGTCACGACCGTCACGATCGTCACGTCGTCACGGCTTTTCGGAGAAAAGCAATGGCTGAAGATTCACCGAAGGAATTGTTCGAGTTCTTCCAGAAGATGTGGAACCCGTTGTCGTTCCCGATTCCCGGCATGTTTCAGCCGACCATGAGCGTCGAGGAAGTGCAGAAAAAGATCGCGGAGCTGCAGTCGGTCGAGAACTGGCTGAAGATGAACCTGAACTTCGTGCAGATGACCGTGAAGACCCTGGAGATGCAGAAATCGGCATTGCAGACGATCCAGGAGTCTGCTGCTGCGACAGAACAGAAGCCCCCGAAGAAACCGAAAGACGACGGGCGCGGAAAAAAGGGCTAAAAATTCACAACAGTTACGTCCAACGCGGTTCGCGTACCTGCGGAGTCCTTGCCGCGCCTGACTTCCCAGTATCGTTAGCACGCCGTACGCGTCACCTGTGCAGGGCTACGCAAGTTGCCGTACTTCGCGCTGCGGGAACGGGATAGTGATGGCGCGTGCGCGGAAAGTCTCCACCAAGGCTTTGTTGATTTCCCCGGTCGCCGGACCGAAATCCGCCACGTTCACCCAGGGAGCCATCGTGATGTTGATCGACGAATCCGCGAGCATGCTGATGCCGATACCCGGAGCCGGGTCCTTCAGCACCCGCGGGTTGTTCCGCAGGACTTCCCCCGCCGCCGCCAGCGCCTTGTTCAGATCGGTGTCGTAAGCGACGCCGATGGTGATGTTGAGCTGGCGGATCTTGCCGTAATTGTGCAGGATCTCCCCGACGATCTTGCGGTTGGGGATTACCACCTTCGAGAGGTCGGCGTGGGTGAGCGTGGTGTTGAACAGAGTGATGCTGTCCACCTTGCCCTCGACCCCGAGCATGGAAATGTACTCACCGACCCGGAACGGCCGGGTGAAGATGATCGTCAGGCCGGCAACCAGATTGCCGAGCACGCCCTGCATAGCCAGCGCGACGCCGGCACCCGCAAGGCCGACTCCCGCAATCAGCGGCAACAGTTCCACCCCCAGGTTCTGCAGGGCCATGATCGCGAACAGGCCCAATACGAAGATGTGGACGATCCGCACCAGCAGCTCACGAACGGGAGGTTCGAGCTCGATTTTCCGCAGCCCACGCTGCATGAACCTGCCAACCCAGCGCCCGGCAAAGTACCCCGCGACCATGATGATGACCGCGACCAGAACCTTGGGACCGAACTTGATAGAAAGGTCGATGATCGTGCTCTTTATCTGCGTCAGCGTTTCAATGTTCTCGTTCATTGCAGTTCCTTCTCAGGGACGGAGGGGCGAGGAATGAGAGGCGAGGGAAAGGATGTCCCGAATCAGCTTACGGCAACAGGGAATCTCCGTGCAATTCCCATGCAATCAGTGGAAGGTCGGCGTCTGCCCTGCGATAGATTCTTCGGTTCTTACTCGCCCCTCGTCCCTCGCCCCTCGCCCCTGCTCTTAAGTCTTTCCATCGCCGCAACCAGCCGCGCGCTGATGCCCGGTTCCCAGACCGAATGGCCGGCATCGGGAACGATGATGTACTGAGCTTCCGGCCAGGCGCGATGCAGGTCGTCAGCCGATACGACCGGACACACCATGTCGTAGCGTCCCTGAACGATGACTCCGGGAACAGCGCGTAACCTGTGCGCGTTTTCCAACAGAGAATTCTCCGGCAGAAAAATATTGTTGGAAAAATAGTGGGCCTCGATGCGGGCGAGCCCCAGAGCAACGATGTCCTCGGCAAAGTGCGCAACCGTGGAGGGACTGGGCAGCAGAGTGGAACATGAGCCTTCATAGATGCTCCACTGATGCGCGGCGGGCATGTGAACTTCCGGATCGGGGTCGTTCAGCCTCTTCGAGTAAGCAGTGAGCAGGTCCCTTCGTTCCGCCTCGGGAACGAATTCGGCGAACTTGCGCCACGCCTCCGGATAGACGAAGTGCATGCCGTAGAGAAACCAGTCGATCTCAAGCTTGCGGCACAGAAAAATTCCGCGCAACACCAGTGCCATGCAGCTTTGCGGATGTGCTTCGCCGTAAGCGAGCGCCAACGTGCTACCCCATGAACCTCCGAATACGATCCACTTTTCGATGCCAAGATGGGCACGCAGCTTTTCCATGTCGGCGATCAGGTTCGGGGTGTTGTTGCCGGAGAGTTCGCCGTGCGGACGCGAGCGGCCGGCGCCGCGCTGATCGAAGATCACAATGCGGTAGTGCGCCGGATCGAAGAAGCGCCGGTGCATCGGACTCGCACCTGCACCGGGCCCGCCGTGCAGGAACACCACCGGCACGCCTGCGTCGTTTCCCGACACTTCCCAGTACATCTCGTGAAGCTGGTCGAGTCTGAGATAGCCGCACTTATGCGGCTCTATGTCGGGATAGAGTTCGGTGCGGATTCCCGGGGCGGCATAGTCCATGCAATCGGTCCTGGTGGACTTTCATTGAACCAAAACGAAATCATGATTCCTGCTCGAAAACACGCGGAGGTGCCCGGTTAGCTCTTCCGTCAAAGCGGGCGCACCCGGTAACCTTTTTCCGACAGGATCTGCAGAACGTTGCCCGGGCCCAGCAAGTGTGCCGCGCCGATGGCAATGAAATGGCTATCGGAGCCTCTCAGGATGGTTTCAATTTTTCCGGCCATCGCGATGTTGCGATCCGACATGAATTTCCGGTGAAATTCCTGCGCGAGTGCGGCCCGTAGTTTGCGCTCTTCGGCAGTTACCGTGTCCTGCAGTGTTTTCCCGTCCCCGGACTTCCACGCGTTTACCATCGTATCGATCAGCGCCGGGATTTCCCCGCTGTCTATCGAATCCAGTGTTACTTCCAGCAGATTTTCCTGCAGGCGGTCCGACATGCCGTTCATCAAGGCTATCTGGCCTCCGAACGTTTCGAGTTCCACCAAAGGCTTCCCGTCCTGCCTGGCCCGGCCGGCGAAATGCATGTCTACGCCCAAAGACGGATCGAATCCCGCCTTGGCGTACTCGATGGAAGCGAGTGTGATAGCGACCAGAAATGGCTTCATCTGTTGGACCTGTCCCAGCGGAATCCCGTAGCGTTCCAGCGTCCGGGAAAGTCTGGCCAGCAGTGGTGCTGGCAGGTGTTTCTGCAGAGTTTCCGGTGGCGGGTATAGGGCGCCGGAAATCGCCGCCATGACTGCCTGCTGGTCGGTGGGGTCGGCTTCGAGAGCGACGATCTTTGAGGCCTGATAGGCCTTTTCGACCACCGGTCCCATCGGGTACATGTCGCTGCGCCCGAGGTGAATCGAACCCAGCAGATACACTGCGTTGCCCGCAGAGCGTACTTCCCAGATCTGCGGGGTGGCGCCTGTTTGCTGCGCCAGGACATTCGCCGCTGCCAGGGCCGTGACAAACAGCAACAGGCGGGAGAGATGCCGGGCGATGACAAGATGCATGGGACCTCGCTGCGGATTATCGGACAACGCGCTGACCGGTGTCCGGCGCATTAGGCCGGCCCGGTTTGCAGCGAACCATAACAAAAACACCGCCCTCCCACAAACACGGTATCCGGCCTGCAGTGGCAGCGGTGGTTGCAGAATCGCTCCCGTATAATCGAAGCAATCTGTCAACTCTGGAGCATTCATGGACGAGCAGTTGCGCAAGAGTGCGCTCGATTACCACCGCTTACCCACACCCGGCAAGATTTCCGTCGTTCCCACCAAAGGCCTGATCAACCAGCGCGACCTCGCGCTGGCCTACTCACCCGGCGTCGCTGCAGCCTGCGAAGAGATCGTCAACGATCCAGGCACGGCGCGTAATTACACCGCACGCGGAAATCTGATCGGCGTCATCACCAACGGCACCGCCGTGCTCGGACTGGGCGCAATCGGACCGCTTGCGGCCAAGCCGGTGATGGAAGGCAAGGGTGTGCTGTTCAAGAAATTCGCGGGCATCGACGTTTTCGACATCGAAATCAACGAGCGTGATCCGGAAAAACTGGTGGAAATAATCGCCAGCCTCGAGCCTACCTTTGGCGGCCTCAATCTCGAGGACATCAAGGCGCCAGAGTGTTTCTACATTGAAAAACAACTGCGCAGCCGGCTGAAAATTCCGGTCTTCCACGACGATCAGCACGGCACCGCCATCATCGTCGGCGCAGCGGTTCTCAACGGCCTCAAGGTGGTTGGCAAGGACATCGGCAAAGTGAAGCTGGTGTGCTCGGGTGCCGGAGCGGCGGCGCTGGCCTGCCTGGACCTGCTTGCGAGCCTCGGGTTGCCGATGAAGAACATCTGGGTTTCCGACATCAAGGGCGTGGTGTACACCGGCCGCAAGGAGGAGATGGACGACAACAAGGTCCGCTACGCCAAAGACACCAAGGCGCGCATGCTTGCCGACATCATTGCGGATGCGGACATCTTTCTGGGCCTTTCGGCCGCCAGGGTGCTGAAGCCGGAGATGGTAAAAAAAATGGCGCAGAGGCCGCTGATCCTGGCGCTTGCCAATCCCGAGCCCGAGATCCTGCCGGACGAGGCGAAGGCGGTACGTCCGGACGCCGTGATCGCGACCGGGCGTTCGGATTACCCAAACCAGGTGAACAACGTGTTGTGCTTTCCGTTCATTTTCCGCGGCGCGCTCGACGTGGGTGCAACCACCATCAATGAGGAGATGAAGCTCGCGGCGGTGCGCGCGATCGCCGAGCTGGCGCAGGCGGAACAATCCGACATCGTGGCGATCGCCTACGGCGAGCAGAATCTATCGTTCGGCGCGGAATACCTGATCCCGAAGCCTTTCGATCCGCGGCTTATCGTAAAGATTGCGCCGGCAGTGGCGAAGGCGGCGATGGAAAGCGGCGTCGCCACGCGTCCGATCGCGGATTTCGCCGCCTACCGCCAGCAACTGTCGCAATTCGTCTACCACTCCGGCCTCATCATGAAACCGGTGTTCGACACCGCGAAGGGGAATCCAAGCCGCGTGGTGTTCTGCGAGGGCGAGGACGAACGCGTGCTGCGCGCCGTTCAGGTGGTGGTGGACGAGGGCGTGGCCAGGCCGATCCTGATCGCCCGCCCGGAGGTGCTCAATCCGAGAATCGAGAAGTTCGGCCTGCGCATCCGGCCCGGCCGCGACTTCGAGATGGTGAACCCGAATTCCGACCCGCGCTTTCGCGATTACTGGCAGGAGTACTACGCCCTGGTTGAACGCCAAGGCGTATCGGTGGAATACGCCAAGCGTGAAGTTATGCGCCGTACCACGCTGATAGGCGCGCTCATGGTGCGTCGGGGCGACGCCGATGCGATGCTGTGCGGGACCATCGCCGAGCACTCGCTGCACCTGGGTTACATCGCCAATGTGATCGGGCTGCGCAAAGGCGTGAACCAGTTCGCCGCGATGAACATGCTGATCCTGCCGAAACGCACGCTGTTCATCTGCGATACCTACGTGAACCCGGACCCGACCGCGACGCAGCTCGCAGAGATCGCCATGCTTGCGGCCGACGAAGTGCAGCGTTTCGGCATCGTCCCCAAGATCGCGCTGCTGTCGCATTCCAATTTCGGCAGTTCGCGCAATGCGTCGGCGCTGAAGATGAGCGCGGTGCGCGAGATTCTCGAACAGAATGCCCCGCATCTGGAGGTTGAGGGCGAGATGCACGGTGACGCGGCGCTGAATGAGGAAATCCGCATGAAAATCTTCCCGAACTCGCGGCTCAAGGGCGAGGCGAACCTGCTGATCATGCCCACGCTGGACGCCGCGAATATTTCTTTCAACCTGCTCAAGATCACCGCCGGGGAAGGCATCACCGTCGGGCCGATGCTGCTGGGCGCAGCCAAGCCGGTCCACATTCTTACGCCCACCGCCACTGTGCGCCGGCTGGTGAACATGGCGGCGCTGGCCTCGGTCGACGCCGCCTCGCAACGTCAAAGCTGAGATTGCTTAACGCGACGGCAAGGTCAAGATCCTTCGACGCAAAGGCGCGAAGGCGCAAAGAAATTCCTATCGAGGATCGAAATCGGCAGAAGTTCGGATGGGGCGAATGCCGTTCGCTCCCCTGGCGAAAACCGAATCCGCCTTTCCATCAGGCGCCTTGTACAACCGAACCGTTTTTTCCTTCTTTGCGCCTTCGCGCCTTTGCGTCGAGGCATAGACGTTCCGGCAGCCATGAGTAGAGCGACGCAAATGCCATGACCGATCCTGAGACGCAGCCGGTGGTGTTCGAAGAGCGACGAACGGACAACGGCGCGCGCGCAGGCGTCGCCCGTCTGAACGTCGAGAAGTCGCTGAATTCACTTTCGCTGGAAATGATCGACCTGCTTTTTGAGCGACTTTCGGCATGGGCGAGTGACCCCGGAATTGCGTTCGCGGTCCTGGAGGGGGCCGGCGAGAGGGCGTTTTGCGCAGGTGCCGACCTCCACAAACTATACGCAACCATGGTGGAGCATCATGCATCGGCGCAGCGCGACGACATTTGCGGCAACGCCTACGCGCTCGCCTTCTTCTCCCGGGAATACCGGCTCGATCACTTGATTCATACCTATCCGAAACCGGTGCTGTGCTGGGGGCACGGAATCGTGATGGGAGGCGGCCTGGGCCTGATGGCGGGCGCCAGCCATCGGGTGGTGACCGAGCACTCGCGCGTGGCCATGCCGGAGATCAGCATCGGCCTGTATCCCGATGTTGGCGGCACCTGGCTGCTTAACCGCGCACCGGGACGCTGCGGCCTTTTCCTCGCGCTGACCGGTGCCCAGTTGAACTCGTCCGATGCGTTGCTCGTGCGATGCGCCGACTATCAGATCGCATACGCCGACAAGGCCGCCGTCATGGAAAGACTGATGCGGCAACGGTGGACCGCAGACGCTGCGGACGGTCATCGCCTGCTTACGGATGTCCTGCGCGGCGTCGCGGTCGCCCGTCCGGCACCCGGCCCGCTGCGCGAGCATCTCGACCTGATCGACGAGCTGTGCGGATACGCAACGCTGCCGGAAATTGTCGCGGCCATTATCGGCGTGAAAACGCAGAATGCCTGGCTGGCGAAGGCGGCCGCGACGCTCGCCGCGGGGTCGCCCGGCTCGGCAGCGCTGTCGCACACCCTGCAGCGCCGCATGCGGCGTGAATCGCTGGCCGAAGTTTTTCGCGACGAACTGGTCGCGTCACTGACCTGCGCCGCCCGCCCGGATCTTGCCGAGGGCATCCGCGCGCTGCTGATCGACAAGGACAGGCGCCCGCGCTGGCGGCCGGCAACGCTCGCGGAAGTGACCCCGGAATGGCTTGAGGGCTTCTTCGCCAGTCCCTGGCAGGCGCACGAACATCCGCTTGCGGATCTCGGCGCGTCGTTCCCGAAAGCGTCTTTAGCACGATAAATTCTTTTGCCACAGAGAACACAGAGAGCACAGAGGAAAGACGAGAACAAAGAAATGTCAGGGTTAGAATCTTTCAAAGGTGATGATCAAACCTAATGGTTGATGGCGTAAGCTAGTGAATGTTCACCCCACGTAACTCATTTTTTCTGTCCGCGTTTTTGTTCTTCCTCTGTGATCTCTGTGTCCTCTGTGGCTAACGAGTTTGAGTTTTGTCGAGGAACTGAAATGGCAACGATGGACAAACGGCTCGCGGTGGTGACCGGCGGCAACAAGGGCATCGGCTACGAGATCTGCCGTCAGCTTGCGCGCAAAGGATTGCGGGTGGTGCTAACCAGCCGCGATGCGGAGAAAGGCCGGGAGGCCCGGAAGAATCTCGAGAAGGAAAAACTCGACGTCCAGTACCACCAGCTCGATGTCACCGATCAGGCCAGCGTTACTGCCATCGCCAGGCACATCGAGAGCGAGTTCGGCCGGGTTGACGTGCTGGTGAACAATGCCGGCATTATGATCGGAAGCCGTTCGACCAGCGTACTTGAGGAAAAGGACGAAACCTTCGGTATCACGCTCGAAACCAATTTTCACGGCGCGCTGCGCATGTGCCGGGCGCTGGTGCCGCTGATGCAGAAGAACCACTATGGTCGGGTGGTTAACCTGTCCAGCGGCCTCGGACAACTCGATGACATGGGCGACGGCACCCCGGCATACCGGGTATCCAAAACTGCGCTCAATGCGCTTACCCGGATGGTCGCGAGGGCGGCAGAGGGGGACAATATTCTTGTGAACTCCATGTGTCCGGGATGGGTGCGCACCGACATGGGCGGGCCGGGCGCTTTACGCAGTGTGGAGCAGGGTGCGGAAACCGCGGTTTGGCTGGCAATGCTGCCTCACGACGGCCCCACCGGTGGTTTCTTCCGCGACAAAAAGGTAATACCTTGGTAAAGATCTACACCCAACGCAGAGACGCAGAGGGCGCAAAGTACGCAGAGAAAAGCAAAACTTGGATAATCTGAAATGCATACCCTGGGGTGGCGGACCAATGATTCGTGGCTAGTCGACAGTCGGCTGCACATTGCTTTGCAGCGGCTCACTTTTTCTAGTCTTGATTTTCTCTGCGCTCTCTGCGCCTCTGCGTTGAGGTTCTGACTTTCTGGGAGGTGGCAGCGATGTCAGCGACACGAATGGAGCGCGATACCTTTGGCGAGATCGAAGTCCCTTCCGATCGCCTGTGGGGCGCGCAGACCCAGCGCAGCCTGCAGAATTTCCGCATTTCCGGCGAACGCATGCCGGTGGAGTTGATTCGCGCGCTGGCGCTGGTGAAGCGCGCCGCCGCCGCCGTTAACATCGAACTCGGCCTGCTGGACGCAAAGAACGGCAACGCCATCATCCAGGCGGCGGACGAGGTCATCGCCGGGAAGCATGACGAAGAGTTTCCCCTGGTGGTCTGGCAGACCGGCTCCGGTACACAGACCAACATGAACATGAACGAGGTGCTCGCAAACCGCGCCTCGGAAATTCTCGGCGGCAGCCGCGGCGAGAAGCGTCTCGTGCATCCCAATAACGACGTCAACAAGGGGCAGTCTTCCAACGACGTATTTCCGACCGCGATGCATGTTGCCGCGGTGCGGGCGTTGCATGACCGGCTGGTACCCTCCCTGAAGGCTTTGCGCGACACCCTGGCGCAGAAGTCCGGGGCATTCGACGACATCGTCAAGATCGGCCGTACCCACCTGCAGGACGCCACGCCGTTGACTCTCGGGCAGGAATTCTCCGGTTACGTCTCCCAGCTCGATCACGGCATCGCCCATGTACATGGGTCGTTGACGCACTTGTGCGAACTGGCGCTGGGCGGCACTGCGGTGGGTACCGGACTGAATGCGCATCCGGAGTTCGGCACGAGGGTGGCGAAGGCATTGGGGAAGGCGACCGGACTGCCGTTCGT
>JANOGP010000097.1:0-25257 GCA_031406075.1 Betaproteobacteria bacterium | reverse complement strand
TGCAGTTCCGCTTTTCCGGGGTTGAACTGGTTTCAAAGGTTGTCGATGGAAAGTTTCCCGATTTCACCAGGGTCATACCGACCAACTACAAGAAACATTTCATACTGGACCGCCTGTTGCTGCAGCAGGCGTTGCAGAGGGCCGCGATACTTTCGAACGAGAAGTTTCGAGGCGTGCGCTGGGTGATCGTTGCCACCAGCCTCAAGATCGTCTGCACCAACGCCGAGCAGGAAGAGGCCGAGGAGGAACTCGAGATCGACTATAACGGTGATGCGCTCGATATCGGCTTCAACATCACCTATCTGCTCGATGTGCTCAATAACCTGGATGTGAAGGAAGTGGACTGCGCGGTCGGTGA
Source organism: Betaproteobacteria bacterium (assembly GCA_031406075.1). Lineage (GTDB taxonomy): Bacteria > Pseudomonadota > Gammaproteobacteria > Burkholderiales > JACQAP01 > JACQAP01. The sequence goes on along the minus strand of JANOGP010000097.1, from coordinate 24,899 downwards.
TGCCAACAGCAGCATGCTGATGTCGGTACCGGGAAACAAGGAATTCAAGTACGTCGTGATGCCGATGCGCATCTGATTGTCACAGCGGTATCCCACAAATGTCAGAATCGGAATACAACTCGGACAGCATCAAGGTTCTCAAGGGCCTCGAAGCGGTGCGCAAGCGTCCCGGCATGTACATCGGCGACACCAGCGACGGCACCGGACTGCACCACATGGTGTTCGAGGTGCTAGACAACTCGATCGACGAAGCGCTGGCCGGACACTGCGACGAAATCAAGGTCGTGATCCACAGCGACAATTCCATCAGCGTCGTCGACAACGGCCGCGGAATTCCAACCGGCATCCACCCGGAAGACGAGGAAGGACGGTCGACTGCCGAAATCGTCATGACTGTTCTTCATGCGGGCGGAAAATTCGATAGCAACAGCTATAAGATTTCCGGAGGTCTGCACGGCGTGGGCGTATCGGTGGTGAATGCGCTTTCCGACTGGCTGAAACTGACGATCCGCCGCGACGGTCAGGTGTATTTCATGGAATTCCGCAATGGAGACCCGGTTTCTCCTCTGAAAGTCGCCGGTGCGACGGAACGTCGCGGCACGGAGATTCATTTTCATCCTAACCCCGAAGTCTTCGGCAACATCGAGTTCCATTACGAAATCCTGGCGAAACGGCTGCGCGAACTTTCCTTCCTGAACAACGGCGTGCGCATCGAATTGAATGACCAGCGCAACGCCAAGGAAGAGACCTTTGCCTTTGCCGGCGGCGTCAAGGGCTTCGTGGAGTACATCAATCGCTCGAAGACCGTCTTGCACCCGAACATATTCCACTCGGCCAACGACCGCGACGGGATTGGCGTGGAAGTCGCCATGCAATGGAACGATTCGTACCAGGAATCGGTGCTGTGCTTTACCAACAATATTCCGCAACGCGATGGCGGCACCCATCTGACCGCATTGCGCGCCGCGATGACGCGCACGCTGAACCAGTACATCGAGGCCAACGAACAGGCCAAGAGGGCCAAGGTCGAAACCACCGGCGACGACATGCGCGAGGGCCTCAGTTGCATACTGTCGATCAAGCTGCCGGATCCGAAATTCTCGTCGCAGACCAAGGACAAACTGGTGTCATCCGAAGTGCGGCCGGTGGTGGAGGACGCAATATCGCAGGCCTTGCACGACTGGCTCCTGGAGAAACCCAGCGATGCAAAGATCGTCGTCAGCAAGATCATCGAGGCGGCGCGAGCGCGCGAGGCCGCGCGCAAAGCGCGGGACATGACCCGCCGCAAGGGCGTGCTCGACGGATTCGGTCTGCCGGGAAAACTCGCCGATTGCCAGGAAAAGGATCCGGCGCTGTGCGAGCTCTATCTGGTCGAGGGTGATTCTGCAGGCGGCTCGGCAAAACAGGGACGCGACCGGAAATTCCAGGCGATCCTGCCGCTCAAGGGCAAGATTCTGAATGTCGAGAGGGCGCGCTTCGACAAGCTGGTGTCTTCTCAGGAAATCGCCACACTGATCACCGCGCTCGGAACCGGAATCGGCAAGGAAGACTTCAAGCCGGAGAAGCTGCGTTATCACCGTATCATCATCATGACCGACGCGGATGTCGATGGCTCGCACATCCGCACATTGTTGCTGACGTTCTTTTACCGGCAGATGCCGGAACTGGTTGAACGCGGCCACATCTACATCGCGCAGCCGCCGCTCTATAAAGTCAAGCACGGCAAGGAAGAGCACTATCTCAAGGACGATCACGAATTGAAGGAGTATCTGCTGAGGCTGGCATTGAAGGAGGCGGAGCTCTACCCCGGGGGCAGCCGGCCGGCGCTGGCGCAGGAGGCGCTGGAATCGGTGGCGCGTTCGTACATCCTAGCGGAGGCGGTGATCGACCGACTCGGCAAACGCATCGATCCTGCAGTGCTGTCCGCGCTGCTGAAGTATCCCGAAATAAGTCTAGCCGACGCGCAGGCGGCACGGCGTTCCGCAGAACGCCTGACGGACCTTTGCAAGTCTGCGGGTCTGGTAATCGAGCCCCAGTATGACCAGAAGAACGAAACCCACGTATTGGTGATCCAGCGGCTTCAGCATGGCAATCTGCGGATCGGCTATCTGGACAACGAGTTTCTCGACAGCGGCGATTGCGCGCAGATCAGACAGACCGCGGAAGTCCTGCATGGACTCCTGGCGGAGGGCGCATACGTGAAGCGCGGCGACCAGGAACGCCAAATTGGCGAGTTCAACGAGGCCCTCGACTGGCTGCTCGAGGAGGTGAAGAAAGGGATCTCGATCCAGCGATACAAGGGACTCGGCGAGATGAACCCCGATCAATTGTGGGAAACCACCATGGACCCGAAGTCGCGTCGCCTGCTCAGAACCCAGATCGACGACGCCATCACGGCGGACGAGATATTCACCACACTGATGGGTGACATGGTGGAGCCGCGCCGCGCGTTCATCGAGTCCAACGCCCTGGGCGTGCGCAACCTCGACGTCTGAGAGCCGCCCTCACTTGGCGGCCTTGCGTTTCGGACCCTTCGCTTTGGCGAGGGGTTTTTTCTTGCTGGTCGAGTCCTTCGCGGACCTCGCCGCCAGTAGCTCCACTGCCTCTTCCAGAGTCAGCTTGGCCGGATCCGCCGACGGTGGAATCGTAGCGTTGATTTTACCGTGCTTCACATAGGGCCCGTAGCGACCGTTGTGAACGACCACTGACCTGCCATCCTCCGGATGCGCGCCGAGCCCGCGCCCACCGGTACCGCTGGACTTCTTTTCTGCAAGCAGCTGGATGGCCCGCGCCAAGGCGATGTCGTGCACGTTGTCGGCTTTGGGAATGGACTTGAACATCCCGTCGTGTTTCAGGTAAGGGCCGAAGCGTCCGATGCTGGCTTCGATCGGTTTGCCTGTTTCCGGATGCAGACCAAGTTGGCGCGGCAGCGCGAGCAATTTGAGCGCGATGTCCAGGTTCGCAGACGCGATTGGGATGCTCTTCGGCAGTGACGCGCGTTTCGGTTTTACGGTTTTGTCTTGCGGTGTCTGGCCGAGTTGGACGTAAAAACCGTAGGGTCCCTTGAGTAGCAGTATTTCGAGACCGGATGCCGGATCGCTGCCCAGAATTACCGGGCCCTCCGGAAGGTTGCCCCAAGGGCGGGTGTAATCGCATTCGGGATAACCGCTGCAGCCAATGAACATACCGCGACGGCTGTTCTGCAGAAATAGCTGCTTGCCGCACTTCGCGCAGGATTCGTCGAGCGGGCTGCCACGGGCGACCTTTTCCTTGGCCTTGAGATCGCGGGAGAAATCCTTCCAGAAGTCCTTGAGTACCGGAATCCAATCGCGATCGCCGTTGGATATCTCGTCCAGCTCTTCTTCCAGATTGGCGGTGAAGCCGTAGTCGACGTAGTGGTTGAAGTGCGAAGTCAAGAATCCGGTAACGAGCCGGCCGATATCAGTCGGCAGGAAGCGCTTCTTTTCCAGCAACGCGTAGTCGCGACTCTGCAACGTGGAAATGATGCTGGCGTAGGTCGAGGGCCTGCCGATTCCGTATTCCTCCAAGGTTTTTACCAGGCTGGCTTCGGTGTAACGCGGCGGTGGCTGGGTAAAATGCTGCTCGCCGAAAAGCCGGTCGATCGGAACGGCCTCCTTCTCCTCCAGCTGCGGAAGCCTCGCCTCCTCTTCCTGCTCGGTGTCATCGGCGTCTTCAAGGTAAACGGCCATGAAGCCGGGGAACACCAGAATCTGGCCGGTTGCACGGAACAGGGTATCGGCGCGGCCGACCGCGAGATCCACCGTCGTCGTATCGTACCGGGCTGGTGTCATCTGGCAGGCGAGCGTGCGCTTCCAGATCATTTCGTAGAGGGCCGCCTGTTCAGAGGTCAGGTACTTGCGCATCGACTCCGGCGTCCGGAAAACCGAAGTCGGGCGAATCGCTTCGTGTGCTTCCTGCGCATTCTTCGACTTGTTGCGGTACTGGATCGGCGCGCGCGGCAGATAACCGGTGTCGAACTTCTTCTGGATGTATTCGCGCAGCTCGTGCAGCGCCTCGTTGGCAAGCGCGAGCGAATCGGTACGCATGTAGGTGATCAAACCCACGGTGCCGCCGCCGATATCCACACCTTCGTAGAGCTGCTGGGCGGTGCGCATCGCGCGATCGGTGGTAAAGCCCAGTTTGCGTACCGCTTCCTGTTGCATGGTCGAAGTGGTGAATGGTGCTGCCGGCTGGCGGTTCTTGGGCTTGCGCTCGACGCGTACTACCTTGGCCGACCCCTTTGCGGCTTTTTCGAGATCGGCGACTACCTGGCCGTGCTGCTTCTCGGTCACGATCGTAAATTGTTCGACCTTGTCACCGCGATACTGAATCAGGCGCGCGCCGAATTTCTGTTTTTCCTTGTGACTGTCCAGATGTATGGTCCAGTACTCGCGGCTCTTGAATTTTTCGATCTCCTGCTCACGCTCGACGATGAGCCGCAGCGCCGGGCTTTGTACCCGGCCGGCCGACAGCCCGGGGCCGATCTTTTTCCACAATAACGGAGAGAGCTTGAAGCCGACCAGGTGGTCGAGTGCGCGGCGCGCCTGCTGCGCGTTTACCAGCGGCATGGAAATCTGGCGCGGTTTGGCGACTGCGTCTTTTACCGCGGATTCGGTGATCTCGTAGAACACCACGCGGTGAAGTTTCTTGTTCTTGAGCAGCTTCTTGCCTTTTAGGATCTCGCCGAGGTGCCAGGCGATCGCCTCGCCCTCCCGGTCCGGGTCGGTGGCCAGATAAATCCTGTCGGCTTTTCCCACTGCCTTGGCGATTACGTCCAGATGCTTCTTGTTCTTTTCGATCAACGCGTACTTCATATGGAAGCCGTCCGCCGGATCCACTGCGCCATCCTTCGCCTCCAGGTCGCGAACGTGGCCATAGGAGGCGACGATCTCGAAGTCGCGGCCGAGATATTTCTTTAGAGTCTTCGCTTTGGAAGGAGACTCGACGATCAGAAGATTTTGGGACATTGCGCGTCCGGCCGAAAAAGGAGGGCGGAATGATAAGAACTTGCCGGCGGCGGAGCAAGCGCTGGTTCAATCAACGGATGCTTATTGCAGGTAGCGCTCCTGATTTGGCGAGACCAGTTCTTCGAGTACCAGAGAATCCACCGATTCGTTCTGGTTCCACAACACCATGAGGACAATTAGCTTAACTTTCTCGAGATCCACCGCGGGCTCATCCAGCGCCAGCACCCGTTCGATGATGAGTTCGCGCTGCAAGGCATTGATCACGCCCGCCGTCTCGAGAAAGAGCATGAAGCCGCGTGCCTCGGCCGTCAGCCCGGCAAGTTCCTGCTCGGTGTAAAAGCGGAATCCGTCGCTGCTGGAAAAGCGGGAGTTACTGTGACCGACGCGCTCCAGGCCGCTCAGCCAGGTCAGTGCCTGTGAGATGTCCCTGCTGTCGAATCCAGCAGCGGACAAGCGTTTGGTAAGCGTTTGTTGATCGGGGTAAGCACCGGCATGAAAGTAGTTTTCGAACAGGAAGACGAGTATGTCGAACATGAGCCCCTGTCTGGAGGTATTGACGCCCCTGACGCTAGCGCACGCGCTGGAACTTGCCGCCCGGTAGCCGGCTGACCGTGCCGTCGAGCTCCAGTGTCAACAGCATCGCCGAAGCGCTTTCCGGCGTCAAGCCGCTGCGCGCACACAGTGTGTCGAGGTCCATCGGATCGAAACCCAGCGCCGCGAGCAATTCGACGTGTTCGGGCGAGGTAACCGCGGTGACGAGTGTTGCGGTCTGAGCGCGCCCTGGGGCGCCGAGTTCTTCCAGGATGTCGTTGCTGCTTTCGACCAGTTTGGCGCCCTGCTTGATCAACTGGTGACAACCCTTGGACAACGGCGAGTGAATCGAACCGGGGATCGCGAACACCTCGCGCCCCTGCTCCAGCGCATAACGCGCCGTGATCAGCGATCCACTTCTGAGCGCCGCTTCCACGATCAGACAGCCCCGCGACAATCCGCTGATAAGCCGGTTACGCCTCGGAAAATTTCCCGATAACGCAGGCGTTCCGAGCGGAAACTCCGAAACCAGTGCGCCTTGCGCCGCAAGTTGATGCGCGAGTTCACGATTGCGCGCCGGATAGACAATATCGAGGCCGGTGCCGACTACCGCCAGCGAAGAAGACGCGCCCGCAAGCCCGCCGCGATGCGCGGCGGCATCGATGCCGAGCGCAAGCCCGCTGATGACCGTGAATCCTCCGTCGGAGAGTTCACGGGCGAAGGCCTCGGCGTTGGCGTTGCCCTGCGGGGTGGAATTGCGGCTGCCGATGACCGCCAGCGCCGCGCGGTCGAGTAATCCTGAATCGCCTTTTACGTACAGCAGCGGCGGCGGATCGCTGATCTCGAGCAGAAGACGCGGATATGCCTCATCCGCGAGATTGATAATGCGGTTGCCCGGCTCCTCGAGCCAGCGCAGCACGACGTCAACGCGGCTGGTGTCCGGACCGCGCAGGATGGCATCCGCTACGTCATTCGAAATGATGCGCCCGAGCGCAGAGCGGCTTGCCGCGCACACGGCTTCCGGATCGCCGAATTCGCCGAGCAGTTTGCGGAAGGAAGCCGGGGTAAGCTCGGCGACGAGGCCGAGTTTGAGCCAGGCGAGGAGTTCCTGATCCGGCGGCATACGCCGTCGGCGAGAGACTAGGGCGTTTGTACTACGTCGAGAAGGTTGACCGGCCGCGTAGTGTGCATCACCAGCGCGTAGGATACCTTATCGAAAACGCGGAACACGAACACCACGCCGTAGCGCTCCGCCGGAAGCTTGATCCTCTCTTTCGGATTGGTCGCACCGGCCGGCCGCACCATGGGCAGATCGCGATACAGGGCCAATACGTTGCCCATTTCCAGGCCTTCGCGTGCGCCACGGTTCAACACAACCACCATGTGCGGACCGATTTCCGTGACGCTGCTGTTCGGCGCTGCGATCACCTTGCCGTTTATCTGCTTGCTCGGCGCGCGCGGAATGTAGGGCAGCACCGGGGCCGGCACAATCTTTACCAGGCGGTCGCCGGGGGCGATTTCCAGGACCGACTTGGTAATTGCAACCCTGCTGACGTCGCCAAACTGGGTTACTTTCAGCTCGCCCAGGTGCACGGCCTCGCGCCCGAGCAATTCCTTGGTGTCGGGGTCGACCAGGTTACGGCCCGGGCGATAGATGTTCCACTCCGTGCCATCCTCCCAGACCAGGCCTTTGGCATACGCCGTGTCGCCCGCGGAGAGCACGACCCGGTTTTCCTGCCCGGCAACCAAAATTGGCGCGCCGGCCATTTCGCCCTCCCCGATAACGATCGGCTTCGTCAGAAAAGCCGCGATGGCCTCATTGGGGATGCTGGGGATTGCGATTGACGCGAGATCGGATTTACGTATCGACGGGCTAAGCTTGGTTACCACAAGACGCCAGTCGGTGGCGCCGTCGACGCCCTGCAACCGTAGCCGCGGGGTCATGCCGGTGAAATCAAGCAGGATAATGTCGCCCGGGTAGATCCAGTGGGGATTCTTGATCTGGTCCTTGTTGAGGCCCCAGATATCCGGCCAGCGCCACGGATCGCGCAGAAAACGTGCCGAGATGTCCCAGAGAGTGTCGCCCTTGACTACGACATAGCGATCGGGCGCGTTTTCGGCCAGCGCGAGCTCGTCACCCACGCTGGTTCCCGGCATCCACGCAGTCAACAGCAGCAGCAGGGATATAATTGATTTGCCCATCTCAAGGCCCCCATTTCTCTCGGTCCAGAATCGCATCCCTCGCCGGTACGCAGTCCCGCCTGGCGCCAGACTCGATACTTTGGTTTAAATTCTGCATCTAGTTTATTAAATTAGCAAGCAATTATGGCGATACTCCCAATCATTCGCTACCCTGACCCGCGACTGCATAAATTGGCCAAACCGGTGGTTGCGGTCAATGAGGAAATCCGCAAGTTGGCTAAGGACATGGCCGAGACCATGTATGCGGCGCCGGGCGTGGGCCTTGCGGCCACACAGGTGGACGTGCACAAACAGCTCATCGTCATCGACCTCTCCGAGGTCCGGGACCAGTTGCTGGTGCTGATCAACCCGCAGATCCTCGAATCGCGAGGCAAGTCCGACTGCGAAGAGGGCTGCCTGTCGGTGCCCGGAATCTTCGAGAAGGTCGCGCGTGCGGAGTGGGTGAAGGTGCGGGCGCTCAATCTGGAAGGCAAGTCGTTCACGATCGAAGCCAGCGCACTGTTGTCGGTGTGCATACAACATGAAATGGATCATCTCAAAGGTAAGGTTTTCGTCGAGTACCTGTCGCGCCTCAAGCAGACCCGCATCCTGAGCAAGCTGAAGAAACAGCAGCGGCAGACGCTCTGATGCGGATCGTCTTTGCCGGCACGCCGGCGTTCGCCGCCAGTGCGCTTCAGGCGCTGATCGAGGCCGGGCATGAAGTCGCGCTGGTACTGACCCGTCCGGACCGGCCCGCCGGCCGGGGTCTCAAGCTCGCCGCCAGCGACGTCAAGCAACTCGCCGAACAGGCGCGGCTCCCGTTGTTGCAGCCGCAGTCGCTCAAGGATCCGCAACTACAGGCACACCTGCGCGCAGCCGGCGCTCAGTCCATGATCGTTGCCGCCTACGGACTGATCTTTCCCCACGCGGTGCTTGAACTGTTTCCGGCTGGCTGCATCAATATCCACGCCTCGCTGCTGCCACGCTGGCGCGGTGCCGCTCCGATCCAGCGCGCAATTCTGGCGGGCGACAGCGAGACCGGAATCTCGGTCATGCGCATGGAGGAAGGACTCGACAACGGTCCGGTTTATCTGATGCGTCCCATCCCGATTGCCGCCGAGGACACGGCGGGGACGGTTCACGACAAACTCGCGGCGCTCGGCGCGCGCTGCATAGTCGAAGCGCTCCCGGCAATTGCGGACGGCACGCTCGCGGCCGTGCGACAAAGCGAAACCGGCGCAACCTACGCCCACAAAATCGCCAAGGGCGAAGCGGCCATCGACTGGCGCCGCGGGGCGGCCGAAATCGACCGCCAGGTGCGCGCGTTCAGCCCCTCTCCCGGTGCTCGCTCGACGCTGCGCGGGGAACCGTTGAAGGTCTGGCGTGCCGTGGTCGCGCCGGGTTCGCCGGCATCGCCGGGGACCATCCTTCGTGTCGATGCGCAAGGAATCGTGGTCGCCTGCGGCAACGGCGCGCTGCGCCCCACCGAGTTGCAGCGTGCCGGCGGAAAGCGCCTTGCGGCCGCGGACTTTCTGCGTGGGCTGTCGCTCACCGCCGGCGAGCGTTTCGGCGCCTGATCTGCTGACCGCGGTGCGCAACATCCAACGCATTGCAGCGCAAACCGTGGCTGCGGTTCTTTCCGGGAAAAGTCTGAATCACACGCTTGAAGCAGTGTGGAGACGGACGCACGCGCTTACGCGCGCCGAACGGGGAGCGATACAGGATCTTTCCTACGGGACGTTGCGACATCTGGGCAGGTTACGCAGCGTGTTGTCGCAGCTCGCGCCCAGGCAGGTGGAGAACCCCAAGCTGCAAACCCTGTTGCTGGTCGCGCTGTACCAGCTGGAATACAGCGAGGCCGCGCCCTACGCGGTGGTGGATCACGCGGTCGAGTGCGCGGCGATAATCGGCGGGCGCAACGTGAAGGCGTTCGCCAACGCCATACTGCGTAATTTCCAGCGCGGCCGCGTGGCGCTTCTGAAAGTTGCAGACAGCACCGACGCGGGACACTACTCTTATCCTGCGTGGTGGATCGAGCGGCTGCGGCGCGAATTCCCGTCCGAGGCACAAAATATTCTCGAATCCGGCAACATGCATCCGCCGATGACTCTAAGGGTCAATCGGCGGCGCGGCACGCCGCAGGAATGTCTGCATGAATTGGAGCGGGAAGGATTGGGCGCGCGAATGCTAGATGGCGGCGCGTTAATGCTGTCGCGTCCTCTACCGGTCGAGCAGTTACCCGGGTTCGCGCAGGGAGTGGTTTCGGTGCAGGATGCCGGGGCGCAGTTTGCCGCTCAGCTGCTTGATCTACGCGACGGCATGCGCGTGCTCGATGCCTGCGCTGCGCCCGGCGGCAAGACCGCGCACATGCTCGAGCTCGCCGAGGTGGAAATGACCGCGCTTGATGCCGATCCGTCCCGTCTCGAGCGCGTCAGCTCGAACCTGGAGCGCCTGGGCTTGAGCGCACGCGTTGCCTGCGCGGACGCCGCGGCGACCGAAACCTGGTGGGACAACAGGCCGTTTGACCGGGTGTTGCTCGATGCGCCCTGCACCGCCTCAGGCGTGGTGCGCCGCCACCCGGACATCAAATGGCTGCGCCAACCCGGCGACGTGCGGCGTTTTGCCGAACAGCAGCAGCATTTGCTCGAAGCGCTGTGGAAGGTCCTCGGCAGCGGTGGTAAATTGCTTTACGTGACCTGCTCGATTTTCATGGAGGAGAATCAGGAAATGATCGGCGGGTTCGCAGCGCGGCACCCGGACGCGCGTGTTCTGGGTGCGATGCCGGGGCGCGACGGACTGCTCCTTCCGGATAACGAGCACGATGGTTTCTATTACGCCCTCCTGCAGAAGAATTAGTATCCTGCGATGGTTGTCCGCCTTTCTCGCGCTGTGGTCGGGCGCGGCCCTGGCGACGACCGAGGGGATTCACGTCAAGTCGGCGGAACTCTCTCTGAATGGCGGCGAGTATTATCTGGAGGCCAACTTCGAAGTCGGCCTCACTCCCACCCTCGAAGACGCGCTCAACAAAGGCTTGCCGCTGCATTTCGTCTTCGAGTTCGAACTTATCCATCCGCGCTGGTATACGGCTTACCTGTGGAACAAGTCGGTGGCGGCGTTGTCGCAGCGCCACCGCTTGTCATACAACGCGCTCACGCGCCAGTACCGGCTGAGTTTTGGTTCGCTGCATCAGAATTTCGACAAGCTGAACGACGCGTTAGCCTTGCTCGGACGCGTGCGCCCGCGTTTCGTCGTGGATGCCGACGCGCTGGACGAGGGCAAAGTCTACGAGGCCGTAATCCGCCTGCGTCTCGATGTCTCGCAGTTACCCAAGCCGTTCCAGATCAACGCACTGGCTTCGCGCGACTGGAACCTTTCTTCCGAGTGGTTTCGCTGGAATTTGAAGCGATGAGTGCCGTTTCACGCGCCCTCAGGCGTTCGCTGATGAGCCGCGGCATGAAGTTTTTGATCGCCTTGGTATTACTGCTCGGGGCCATCATGTTGTACCTGCTTTCGAGCGCCAGCGCCGATACGCCGCTGTTTTCCGGCAACCTGCCGCTGCTGCTGGGTCTGGGCGTAGGGCTGGTGCTGGTACTCATGCTGGTGGTCGGCTATCAGTTGCTGGTGCTGCGCCGACGCCTGAAGGCGCGGGTATTCGGCTCCAAGCTCACGCTGCGGCTGGTGCTGCTGTTTGCGTTGGTGGCGGTACTGCCGGGCGCGCTGGTGTACGGCGTATCGGTGCAGTTTTTGTCGCGGTCGATCGAGTCCTGGTTCGACGTGAGAGTCGACAAAGCGCTGGAAGGCGGCTTGAGCCTGGGCCGCGTTACCCTCGACAACATGATCAGGGAATTGCGCGCCAAAGCCGAGTCGATGACTCTGGAACTCGCCGAAAGTACGCCGCCGCGCCGCCTGGCCCTGCTCAATACGTTGCGCGAAAAGGCACGAGTGCATGAAGTCGCGTTGCTTGGCCCGGATGGCTCAGTCATCGCTTTTTCTGTCGCGGATCCTGCCGGCAGCCTGGTCCCGGAACTGCCATCGCCTTCAGTGATGCGGCAAGTGCGAATGCAGCAACCGTACAGCGCCATCGAGGCGGTCGGCGAAGGCGGGCTGCAATTGCGGGTGCTGGTTCCGGTAAACGACATCTCCGGCGCCACCTCGTTGCTGCAACTGGTGCAACCCGTTCCGCCCCAACTTGCGCGAGACGCCCAGACCGTCCAGGAAATCTACCGCGATTACCAGGAACTGTCGCTTTCGCGCCAGGGACTGAAGCGTCTTTTCTCGTTGACCCTGACGTTGTCGCTGCTTCTGGCGCTGTTGTCCGCATTGCTGCTGGCGATCCTTTTCAGCGAGCGATTGTCTGCGCCGCTGGGCATCCTGGCTGCCGGCACGCGCGCGGTTGCGCAGGGCGACTTCAGCCCGCGCCACACGGTCAAGACCCACGACGAACTGGGGGTGCTGACCGAATCGTTCAATGCCATGACCATGCAGCTTGCGGACGTACGGGCCGAGGCGCAGCGCAACCAGGAGCAGCTCGCCGCTGCCAAGGCGTACCTCGAAAGCGTGCTCGGAAATCTGTCGACAGGTGTGATGTCATTCGACTCGGAATTGCGGCTGCTCTCCGCCAATCTGAGCGCAGTCCAGATTCTCGGCATCGATGTCGGCGCGCTGATTGGCACGCAACCGCAGGAATGGGCGGAGCGCGAGCCTCGACTCGCGGCGATCGGGCAGATCGTGCACGAAGCCTTCAGGCAGGCGCGCCCGGAAATCTGGGAACAGCAGGCCGAACTATCCGGCGCCACGGGCAGGCAGGACCTGCTGTTGCGAGGCTCACGGCTCGCCGCCGGCGCGGACTCCGGAATGGTGCTGGTATTCGACGACATCACCCGTCTTCTTCAGGCGCAGCGGCTCGCAGCCTGGGGCGAGGTGGCGCAGCGGCTCGCTCACGAGATCAAGAATCCGCTCACGCCGATCCAGCTCTCGGCAGAGCGGCTGCAACGGCGGCTGGCCGACAAACTCAGCGAGCAGGAAGCCGAAATCCTGCTGCGCTCCACCCAGACCATCGTCAACCAGGTGGCGGCGCTCAAGGGAATGGTGGATGCATTCAGCCAGTATGCGCGCTCAGTCGAAGCCGACCTGCAACCGCTGGATCTGAATCAGCTCGTCCGCGATGTGCTTGGGCTGTACGAGTCGTCGCGTCCCGCATTGCAACTCGACCTGGCAGCTGATTTGCCCCGCATTTCGGGAGATGCCACGAAATTGCGCCAGGTCATCCACAATCTGCTCCAGAATGCCGAGCAGGCGGTGGCGGAAGTAGTCGTGCCGCGCATCCTGTTGCGCACCAATGCGGCCCGGGATGGTGTGCGGCTCGCCATCGAGGACAACGGTCCCGGTTTTCCCGAGGCACTGATGGGCCGGGTGTTCGAGCCCTATGTCACCACGAAGGCCAAGGGCACGGGACTCGGGCTGGCCATCGTCAAGAAAATCGTGGAAGAACACAGCGGCAGTATCGCAATTGTCAACCTGCCCCCGACTGGGGCCAGCGTTTCCGTAACGCTTCCGCTGGCACCGGCCGAGACGGCCACGCTGCAGGCAAACAGGCAGGCGGGAAGATGAGCCAGATTCTGGTTGTGGACGACGAAGTTGGGATCCGCGAGCTGCTGTCGGAAATTCTGCGTGATGAGGGCCACCAGGTGCGGCTCGCGCAAAATGCAGTCGAAGCGCGCCAGATCCGCGGCCGCGTGCGTCCGGACCTGGTGCTGCTCGACATATGGATGCCGGACACTGACGGCATCACACTGCTTAAGGAATGGGCGAGTACCGGACAGCTCACAATGCCGGTGGTAATGATGTCCGGACACGGCACCATCGACACCGCTGTGGAGGCGACCCGCATCGGTGCCTACGCCTTCCTGGAAAAGCCGATCGCGTTGCAGAAATTGCTTTCCACCGTCGGTACGGCGCTCAAGCAGGGCCCCATCAAGGCCGGTGTGCCGGCGGTGTTGGCCACTGTTGGCAAATCGCCCGTGGCGGATCAATTGCGCGCCCAGCTCGAGCGCTTGCGCGCGTTGAAAACGCCAGCGCTTTTTGTTGGCGAACCGGGGAGCGGGATGGAGCAGTGCGCGCGCTTTCTGCACCAGCCCAATACTGCGTGGGTTGCACCCGAGGATCTGGCTGCATTCGAGCAGGCCGAGAACAACCTGGTCGGTCAGGCGGCCGAGGGCATTCTGTTCCTGCGCGACATCGATGCGCTTTCGCGTAGCCAGCAGAAAAACCTGCTTGGGCAGACGCTGAAGCTGGACCGCTATAACACGCGAATCGTTTCCTCGACGTCCGCGCCGCTGGTCGAATTGGTAGCGGGCGGCGCCTTCGATCCGAGACTGTATGCGCTTTTGGCCGGCGTGATCGTGCGCGTACCGGCGCTGCGCGAGCGGGTCGAGGACGTTCCCGAACTTGCCAACCTGGTGCTTTCGCGGGCAATCGAGAGCAGGGAAGCGCCGCCACGGGCATTCAATACCGCGGCATTGAATGCCCTGCGCAATTACCATTGGCCCGGAAATCTGGTCCAACTTGAAAGTGTGGTGAAGACGGTGGCCCAACTCACGGCCGGAGCCGAGATCGGCGTTATCGACGTCACCAACGCGTTTGCCACACTCGAGGCCCGGCTTCCGGGCCTCGCGCAGTCGCTCCCGCTGGACCGGGAGCTGCGGGCGGCGCGTGACGCCTTCGAGCGCGTCTACTTCGAGTATCACCTCGGACTCGAAGGCGGCAACATGAGCCGTATGGCCGACCGGGTCGGCCTGGAACGCACCCACCTCTATCGCAAGCTCAAGCAACTCGGCATCAAACTACCGCGCCGCCCCGAGGAGTAGCGCGGCATCCGGATGAATTATCCGGGCTAAAATGCCGGCATTATTGGTCCCGGTTTGCCGGGATTTTTTGTGTTCTCGAAAGGGAGTCATGGCTACCAGAAAGGATCTTGCCAACGCGATCCGCGCCCTGGCAATGGACGCGGTTCAGAAGGCCAATTCCGGCCACCCCGGCATGCCGATGGGCATGGCGGAGATCGCGGAGGTCCTGTGGAACCATCATCTGCGCCACAATCCGGCGAATCCAATATGGCCCGACCGCGACCGCTTCATGCTGTCAAATGGCCACGGCTCGATGCTTTTGTACGCGTTGTTGCATCTCACCGGCTATGCGTTGCCGATGGACGAGATCCGGCGTTTCCGCCAGTTGCACTCGATGACTCCCGGCCACCCCGAATACGGCATGGCACCAGGAGTGGAAACCACCACCGGCCCTCTCGGCCAGGGCCTTGCGAATGCGGTCGGCATGGCTATTGCGGAAAAACTGCTCGCCGCAGAATTCAACCGCCCAGGACACGATATCGTGGACCACCGTACTTACGTGCTGGTCGGCGATGGTTGCATGATGGAAGGCATTTCGCACGAAGCCTGTTCCCTTGCAGGCACGCTGGGTCTGGGCAAGCTGATCGCTATCTACGACGACAACGGCATTTCCATCGATGGCCACGTCAGCGGCTGGTTCGGCGATGACACGCCGAAACGGTTCGAAGCCTATGGCTGGCGCGTGCTGCGCGGCGTCGACGGCCACGATTTCGACGCAGTGAATGGCGCGATCGCCCAGGCCAGACTGGGCACGGACAAACCCAGCCTGATTTGCTGCAAGACGATAATCGGCAAGGGTTCGCCCAACAAGGCGGGCAGCCACGAAGCGCATGGCGCCGCGCTGGGTGACAAGGAAGTTGCGGCGACCCGCGAGAACATCGGCTGGAAACATCCCGCGTTCGAAATCCCGCAAGACGTCTACGCCGGCTGGAATGCGCGGGCAAAAGGCGCCGAATTGGAAGCCGGCTGGAACCGGAAATTCGCCGCCTACGGCAGGGAGTTCCCGAAGGAGGCCGGCGAATTCACGCGCCGTGTGAACGGCGAGCTACCGAGTGAATGGCGCACGCATGCACAAGCCTTTCTTGCCAAGGTCAACGCCAAGGCCGAATCTATCGCCAGCCGCAAAGCTTCACAGAACGCGATTGAGAACCTGGCGCCGGTACTTCCGGAACTCATCGGCGGTTCCGCCGACCTCGCCGGATCCAACCTCACGCTATGGTCCGGATCCAAGGCGGTGTCGCGGGACGGTGGCGGCAATTACATTAATTTCGGCGTGCGTGAATTCGGCATGTCCGCGATCATGAACGGGATGACGTTGCACGGCGGCCTGATCCCCTACGGCGGCACTTTCCTGACCTTCTCCGATTACTCCAGGAATGCGCTGCGCATGTCGGCGCTGATGAAAATCCGCAGCCTGTTCGTGTTCACCCACGACTCGATCGGCCTGGGCGAAGACGGCCCCACCCATCAATCGGTCGAGCACGCGGCAAGCCTGAGGCTGATACCGAACATGGACGTTTGGCGTCCGTGCGACTCGGTGGAGTCTGCGGTGGCGTGGATCGCCGCGATCGAACGACGCGACGGACCGAGCAGCCTGCTGTTCTCGCGCCAGAACCTGCCTTTCCAGGCGCGCAGCGCCGAACAGATTGCGCTGATCGGACGCGGAGCTTACGTTCTTGCCGACACCGGCAGGCCGCGAGCGTTGATCATCGCCACCGGCTCGGAAGTGGCGCTGGCCATGGGTGCGAAGAAGGAACTGGATGGACAAGGTATCGCGGTGCGCGTGGTTTCGATGCCAAGCACCAGTGTTTTCGATCGTCAGGATGAAGCCTATAAAAACTCGGTCCTGCCCAAGGGAATCAAACGCGTGGCGGTGGAAGCGGGCGTCACCGACTGCTGGCGTAAGTACGTCGGGCTGGAAGGCGCGGTGGTGGGACTGGATCGTTTCGGCGAGTCGGCGCCGGCCGGTGATCTGTTCAAGTTTTTCGGGTTTACCGTCGAGCGCGTGGTGAACGCCGTCAAGGGGCTGTTGTAACGGTGCCCACAGGCGCGCGTACCGGTCCGAACGAGGAGTAGCGATGGACAAAGCGGTGCGGCTGGTCGGTGACATCGGCGGGACCAACGTACGCTTCGCGTTGGTCGCCGAGGGCTCCAGCCAGCCGCAGCAGGAGCAGGTGATGCGCTGCGCCGAATTCGAGGGCCTCGAACAGGCGATCCGCCGCTACCTTGCCGATCATGGCAACCCTGGGATTCGCGAAGCCGCGCTCGATGTCGCCACCGGCATCACCGGCGATTTCGTGCAGCTGACCAACGGACCCTGGGGATTCTCGATTGAGAAAACGCGCCAGGCTCTGGCGCTTGATCGGCTGCATGTGATCAACGATTTCACCGCGCTTGCGCTATCCGTGCCCACGTTACAGTCGAACGAGTTGAGGCAGATCGGCGGTGGCAAGGCAGTGGCGGGAACCGCGATCGCGGTGATCGGACCGGGAACCGGCTTGGGCGTGTCCGGGCTGCTTCCCGCGGGCGAGGGCTGGATCGCGTTGCAGGGGGAGGGCGGGCACACCGCATTCAGCCCGATGACCGAGCGCGAGTTCGAAGTCCTGCGCTGGCTCATGCAGCGTTTCGAGCACGTTTCGACCGAACGCGTAGTGAGCGGGATGGGACTCGAGAACGTCTATCAGGCTCTGTGTGCGCTTGACCACTCGACTGCGCAGCCGCTGACCCCGGCGCAGATTACCGAAGCCGCACTCACCGGCAAAGAGGTACGTTGCCGCGAAGCGCTCGAAATGTTCTGCGCCATTCTGGGTGGGGCGGCGGCCAACCTGGTGGTGACGCTGGGCGCGCGTGCGGGATGCTATATCGGCGGCGGGATCGTGCCACGGCTGGGAGAGTATTTTGCGCGCTCGCCGTTCCGCGCGCGCTTTGAGCACAAAGGCCGTTTTTCGGATTACGTCGCGGCGGTGCCGACCTACGTGATCCTTTCGGAAACACCGGCCCTGCGCGGTCTGGCCACGCTTTTTCTGCACTCGGAGAAATCATGATCAGCCCGACCGACGCACTCGGATTCCTGGCGGGGGCGCTGACGACCATCGCTTTCGTTCCACAGGCGCTGAAAATTTACACCACCAAGTCCGGCAGGGATGTTTCCGCCAGAATGTTTCTGATCTTCAGCGCCGGCGTGATTCTGTGGTTGATTTACGGCGTCATGATCGGGTCGCTGCCGATGATCCTCGCCAACATCGTAACGCTGATTCTTTCGGGTACGATCATCGTTCTCAAGATTCGCTACGGCCGCTCCAGCCCACGCGATATGCAGAAACCCGGGCTGCCCTGACCGCGTGTTCGGACCGGAACCTTCAGACGATGCGTTTCTCGGATTGCGGGTCGAAAAAAACCGCTTTCGAAAGATTGAACGCCAGTTCCATCGACTCGTTCGCCCGGCATGCCTGCTCGGGGCGCACGCGGCAGCACGCGACTTCGCCGTTGATGCGGATGAACACCAGCGTGTCCGGTCCGGTCGGTTCCACCAGTTCCACTTTACAGGTGCGGGTGTGAATGTTTCCGGCGATACGCTGGCTGCTGGCGCTGTCGGTGATCAGTTCCGGCCGGATGCCGAAAATCAGTTCCCTGCCGATCCAGGGACGCAGCGCCTTTTCCGCGTCGTGCATCGGCAGCACGAAGGTTTCATCCGCGGTCTGCAACCGCACCCCGACGCTGCCGAGGTGCTCCACCGCTTCGGTCCTGATGAAGTTCATCGATGGTGAGCCGATGAAGCCGGCGACGAACAGGTCCGCCGGCTGGTCGTAGATTTCCTGTGGCGAACCAAATTGGCGGATCGCACCGCCCTGCATGACCGCGATCTTGCTGCCCAGCGTCATGGCTTCGATCTGATCGTGCGTAACGTAGACGATGGTCGCCTTGAGCCGCTCGTGCAGCAATTTGATCTCCATGCGCATTTCAACGCGCAACTTGGCGTCCAGGTTCGACAGCGGTTCGTCGAAAAGAAACAGCTGCGGATCGCGCGCGATCGCCCGGCCCATCGCCACCCGCTGGCGCTGGCCGCCGGAAAGCTGCGACGGCTTGCGGTCGAGCAAGTGCCCCATCTGCAGGATCTTGGCGACGCGGTCGACGATTTCGTCCTGCTGGTGCTTCGGCATGCGCCGCATTTCCAGACCGAAGGAAATGTTTTGGCGCACGGTCATGTTCGGGTACAGCGCGTAGGACTGGAACACCATGGCGATGTCGCGATCCTTCGGGCTCAGGTTGTTGACCACGCGATCGCCGATGACGATATCTCCCGAAGTCGCGCCGTCGAGTCCGGCGATGATGTTGAGCAATGTCGATTTGCCGCAACCCGAAGGGCCGACCAGGATCAGGAATTCGCCCGATTCGATCTTCAGGTCAATGTCCTTCAGCACCTCGACGCTGCCGAAGGTCTTGCGCACGTTTTTGACGGCGAGCGAAGACACTATAAATCTCCCCTTGTCAGCCCTTCACCGCGCCGGCGGTGAGTCCGCGAACGAAATACTTGCCGGCAACGACGTAAACGAAAAGCGTGGGCAGCGCGGCGATGATCGCCGCGGCCATGTCCACGTTGTATTCCTTGACCCCGGTCGATGTATTCACCAGATTATTGAGTGCCACGGTGATCGGCTGGCGTTCGCCGGAGGAGAACACCACACCGAACAGGAAGTCGTTCCAGATCTGGGTGAACTGCCAGATCACGCATACCACGATGATCGGCGGCGACAGCGGCAGGATGATGCGCCAGAAGATGCGGAAAAATCCGGCGCCGTCGATACGTGCGGCCTTTGCCAGTTCATCCGGTACCGACACGTAGAAATTGCGGAAGAACAGTGTGGTGAATGCCAGCCCGTATACCACGTGCACGAAGATCAGGCCCGTTGTCGAATTGGCGATGCCTAGAACTCCCAGCGTCTGCGCCATCGGCAATAGCACGACCTGAAAGGGTATGAAGCAGCCGATCATGAGCAGCGTGAAGATCATGTCGCTGCCGCGAAAACGCCACATGGTCAGCACATAGCCGTTGAATGCGCCGATCAACGTCGAAATCAGCACGGCCGGCACCACGAACCTGATGGAGTTCCAGAAATTTCCCCTCAGACCCGTGCAATCGACCCCGGTGCACGCGCCCGACCACGCCTTCGCCCAAGCGTCGAACGTGATCTGTGCCGGAAGGGCAATCAGATTGCCGCCGCGGATATCGTCCAGCGTCTTGACCGAAGTGCTGAGCATCACGAAAAGCGGCGTCAGGTAGTACAGGGCCAGCAGCACCAACAGAGCGTAGACCACGATGCGGCCAAGAATCTGCGGCCCCGCGACCTGTGCCTGTACGTGATCAGCCACGGCGCTGCCTTCTCAGTTCCGAATACATCAGCGGCACGACCACCGCGGCCACCGTCATCATCATCATGATCGCGCTCGCCGCGCCCAGGCCGATCTGGTTACGGGTGAAGCCGAAGGCGTACATGAACGTGGCCGGCAGGTCCGAGGAGAACCCGGGCCCGCCGCCGGTCAGGGCCATCACCAGGTCGAAGCTCTTGATGGCGATGTGAGCGAGGATGATAAAGGCGCTGAAGAACACCGGCCGCAGGCTGGGAACGATGATGCTCCAGTAGATGCGCGGCATGCTCGCACCGTCCACGTGCGCCGCCTTGATGATGGATTCGTCGATGCCGCGCAGGCCCGCCAGGAACAGTGCCATCACGAAACCCGAAGACTGCCAGGCTCCGGCGATCACCACGGTGTAGATCGACATCTTCGGGTTCACCAGCCAGTCGAACGTGAAACTGCTGAACCCCAACTGTTGCACCACGCGTTCGAATCCCAGGCCGGGATTGAGGATCCACTTCCATGCGGTGCCGGTGACGATGAACGACAACGCCATCGGGTAAAGATAGATCGAGCGCAGGAAGCCCTCCGCGCGGATGCGCTGGTCGAGCAGGATGGCCATCAGCAAGCCAAAGGCCATGCAAACGAATATGAACAGGCTGGCGAATACAGCCAGGTTGCCCACGGCCACCCACCAGCGGTCGTTGCCGAATAGCGAGACGTACTGCAACAGGCCGGCAAATTCGTAGCGCGGCAGCATTCGCGAATCAGTAAACGACAGCCAGCCGGTCAGGAGTATGAATCCGTAGACGAAGACCAGGCTGACAAGCAGCGTGGGCCCGAGAACAAGCTTGGGAAGCGCGGCCTCGATGACGTCGAGCAGGCTGCGCAGCGGCGTTACCGCCGAGGCGACCGCGGCGGCCTTTGAGGCCGATGACTGCAACTGCCCTCCCTAGGAAAGAAGGCGCAGCAAGCCCGTGCCCGCTGCGCCTCAGATTTGCCGATTTATTTGGATTTTGCCGCGGCAGCCATTTTTTCGGCCGCTGCCTTCGGCGTCATGCTCGAATTCATGAACTGGGTCACGACGTCGAACATTGCGCCCTGAACCGAGGCCGGCATGGCCATGCCGTGCGCCCAGCTCGGCACCAGTTTCTTGGACTTGGCGCTCGACTCGAACTCCGCGGCCGAATCCTTGGCGCACTGGTCAAACTTGGCCATCGACATTCCAGTGCGTGCCGGGATCGAGCCCTTGTTCAGGTTAAACACTTCCTGGAACTGCGGCTCCATGATCGAGGAGGCGAGTGCCCGCTGTGCCGCCTTGGCATCGGCGTTCTTCTGTTCGAACATGATGAAGCTGTCGATGTTGAACGTGAACGCGCCCTTGGTGCCCGGGGCCGGCACGCAGATGTAATCCTTGCCCGGGGACTTGCCGGCGGCGGTGAACTCTCCCTTGGCCCAATCGCCCATGAACTGCATCGCCGCCTTGCCGTTGATCACCATTGCCGTGGCGAGGTTCCAATCGCGGTTGGCGGCGTCCTTGTCGATGGACTCCTGCACTGTGCGCAGCGTCGCAAAGGACTTTTCCATCGTCGGGCTGTTGAGCGCGCTGGCGTCCAGATTCACGAAAGCGCGGTTGTACCAGTCGGCACCCCCGACACCGAGTGCCACCGACTCGAACACGGTGGCATCCTGCCAGGGTTGGCCGCCGTGGGCGACGGCGATAAACCCGGCCTTGTTGATCTTGTCGGCAGCCACCGCGAATTCCGCCCAGGTAGTCGGTATCTTGGCGCCGGCCTTCTTGAATACTTCCGGATTGACCCACATCCAGTTCACCCGGTGCACGTTGACCGGCACCGCGACGTAGTGGCCCCGGTACTTCATGACGTTGCTGACCACCGCCGGAAGCAGGCTATCCCAGTTTGCCCCCTTGGCGACATCATCGAGATTAGTAAGCACTCCCTCCCGTCCCCACTCCTGAATCGACGGGCCTTTTACTTGTGCGGCAGTCGGGGGCTTGCCGGAAACGACTCGTGATTTCAGCACCGTCATGGCGTTCTCCCCGCCGCCGCCGGCAACCGCAAAGTCCTTCCAATGATGGCCCTGGGCCTCGAGGATCTTCTTCAATTCGGCGACCGATTTGGCTTCGCCGC
Organism: Betaproteobacteria bacterium; assembly: GCA_031406075.1. Taxonomy (GTDB): domain Bacteria; phylum Pseudomonadota; class Gammaproteobacteria; order Burkholderiales; family JACQAP01; genus JACQAP01. Next base: position 2,789 of record JANOGP010000097.1, on the reverse strand, counting down.
CGGAAGTCCACCAATGCAGAACCTCGACTTCGCCCGCACGGGAAAAAGCGGAGAGCGCCAGCGTGGTCACCAGCGTCAACGCGGTTAAGGTAAGCCTAGCCGTGGACTGATTCATTTGCTCCTCCAGGTGTCGTTATTTATGGACTTCGCACCGACGCCTGTCGCCGGCGTCCGAGAGCGGTCTTTGCAATTGCTGCCGCTGCCGCCCGAGGGCGGCCGCTGTCACCACTATAGAAGACGCTCCTGCGCAGCGCAATCACGTTCGCCACTGCGTCGCATCATTGCTGGGAGTCGGCGGCTCAGTACAGTAAAATTCGGGTTTTTCAGGGGGCTCTAGTTCATGACCATCCGGGTTGCAATCAACGGCTACGGGCGCATCGGCCGCAACATCCTGCGTGCCCATTACGAAGGCGGCAAGAAACACGGCATGCAGATCGTCGCGATCAACGATCTCGGTGATGCGAAGATCAACGCGCACCTCACCAAATACGACACGGCGCATGGCAAATTTCCGGGCGACGTCGCGGTCGACGGGGAATTTCTAGTCGTCAACGGCGACAAGATCAAAGTATGCGCGCAGAGGAACCCGGCCGAACTGCCGTGGAAGGAAATGGGCGTTGACATCGTGCTCGAGTGTACCGGGCTGTTCACCAGCAAGGCCAAAGCCGGCGCACACCTTGTCGCCGGCGCAAAGAAGGTCATCATCTCCGCGCCGGGCGACAAGGACGTGGACGCGACCGTGGTGTTCGGTGTAAATCACAATACGCTGAAAGCGGCGCATACCGTGATCTCCAATGCCAGTTGCACCACAAACTGCCTTGCACCCATGGTAAAGGCGCTCAACGACCGCATCGGCGTGGTCAGCGGCCTGATGACCACCATTCACTCCTACACCAACGACCAGGTACTGACCGACGTGTATCACACCGACCTGCGCCGTGCGCGCTCCGCGACCATGTCGATGATTCCGACCAAGACAGGCGCCGCTGCCGCCGTTGGCCTGGTGCTGCCGGAGTTGAACGGCAAGCTCGACGGATTCGCGATTCGCGTCCCGACCATCAATGTATCGCTGGTCGACCTGGCGTTCGTCGCCAAGCGCGCGACCTCTGTGGAAAAAGTGAACGAGGCAGTAAAGCAAGCCGCCGAAACCGATCTCAAGGGCATCCTGGAATACAACAAGGATCCTTTGGTGTCGGTCGACTTCAATCACAATCCGTACTCTTCGATATTCGACTCGACACTCACCAAAGTTTCCGACGGCACGCTCGTGAAGGTATGCTCCTGGTACGACAATGAGTGGGGCTTCAGCAACCGGATGCTGGACGTGACGGTTGCGCTGATGAACGCGAAATAATGGAGGCGTACATTGGCCCACTCGTTGCGGCGGACGCTAACCTGGCGCGACGGCGCGCCAGGTTAAGCTCGCGTAGCGAGCGGCGGGAGCCACAATATTCTGGCTTCAGCAACCGGATGCTGGATGTTACGGTCGCATTGATGAACGCGCAATAAGCGGAATTTTAGCAGCAACGGGCACGGAGGAAACAGAGTCCGTAATTTCACGGGCCCTTTCCGCTGTGCCCTCTGCGTTAATTGCAGCGGAAAAATTTCTGACTTAAGACCATGACGATCCTGCGCATGACCGATCTCCAACTGCGCGACAAGCGCGTATTCATTCGCGCCGATCTGAACGTGCCGCAGGACGACGCCGGCAGCATTACCGATGACACCCGCATTCGCGCCTCGGTACCGGCAATCCGGCATGCGCTGAACGCCGGCGCCGCGGTAATGGTGACTTCGCACCTGGGACGACCGACGGAGGGTGCGTTCAAGCCCGAAGATTCCCTCGTGCCTGTGGCAAAGCGATTGTCGGAACTGCTCGACATGCCGGTCCCGCTCATGACGAACTGGGTCGAGGGCGTGGTAGTGAAACCCGGACAGGTCGTGCTGCTGGAGAATTGCCGGGTCAACAAGGGCGAAAAAAAGAACGACGAGTCGCTGGCCAGGAAAATGGCGGCGCTGTGCGACATTTACGTGAACGACGCATTCGGCACCGCACATCGCGCCGAAGCGACAACTCACGGCATCGCCAGGTTTGCGCCGGTCGCGTGCGGCGGGCCGCTGATGGTGGCGGAGCTGGAAGCGTTGGGCAAGGCGCTGAGCGCACCGAAACGGCCGCTGGTGGCAATTGTTGCCGGCTCCAAGGTCTCCACCAAGCTCAGCATCCTGGGCGCGCTGGCGAAAAAAGTGGATCACCTGATCGTAGGCGGCGGGATTGCCAACACTTTCCTGCTGGCTGAGGGCCTGCCGGTCGGCAAGTCGCTGGTCGAGGCCGATCAGGTTGGCGAGGCGAAAAGAATTATCGAAGCGATCAAGGAGAAGGGCGGGGTCGTGCCGATACCGGTGGACGTGGTATGTGCCAAGGAATTTTCCGCACAGGCCAAGGCCACGGTGAAGGACGCGGGTGACGTCGCGGCCGATGATCTGATCCTCGACATCGGCCCGAAGACCGCCAGTAAGTTCGCCGACGCGCTCCGCAAGGCCGGCACCATCGTCTGGAACGGCCCGGTGGGCGTGTTCGAGTTCGACGGGTTCGGCGAAGGGACGAAAACCATCGCGTATGCGATCGCGGCTTCTTCGGCATTTTCGATCGCAGGCGGCGGCGATACGGTTGCGGCGATCGCCAAGTACGGGGTCGAGAAGAGAATCGGCTACATTTCCACCGGCGGCGGCGCATTCCTTGAATTCCTGGAGGGCAAGACACTTCCGGCAGTGGAAATTCTCGAACAGCG
>JANOGP010000062.1:0-17416 GCA_031406075.1 Betaproteobacteria bacterium | reverse complement strand
TACATCGAGAACCTAGAATCCAGGATTCAGGGCAGAACGCTCGAACGCGTCCGGCTGCTGAATCCGTTCGTCCTGCGCACTGCAATCCCGCCAGTTTCATCGGCTGCGGGCAGGACGGTCGTCGGCCTGCGCCGGCTGGGCGAATGGACCGATCGACTGAGAAAGCAAGCCGGCGGCGGATTCCCGGAAAAAGTCACCGCCTTCCGCGAAGGCATGGCGGTGCACGGCCGTTTCGGGCAGCCCTGTCCGGTGTGTGGTTCGCCGGTGCAGCGCATCGTCTACGCCGACAATGAGACCAATTACTGCGCCCGCTGCCAGACCGGCGGCAGGATCCTCGCCGATCGCGCGCTGTCGCGGCTGCTCAAGAAAAGCTGGCCGCGCTCGATCGACGAAGCCGGTTGAGCACGCGCTCTTGCCGGCCGGTGTGTAGACAACGAAAATTCGTACCTAGTAATTCCCGCCTACAACGCGGGATTATCAAGGTAGAATGCCGTCATGCGGATTGATCGAATCAGAATTCGGTCCGAAATCGCACGGGCACTCGATCAGTTCCGTGGCGTCATCCTGGTCGGCCCACGCCAAGTGGGCAAGACCACGCTCGCGCGGACTTTCGTGCCCACAGGCTCCTCCAATTACTTCGATCTTGAGGATGCCGTGGTCGTCGAACAGTTCCGTGCCCCCAGAGCGCTGCTTGAGGGGTTGCGCGGACTGGTCGTCATAGACGAAGTGCAGCATGCACCGGAACTATTCCGGCTTCTACGCGTGCTTATGGACCGCGAAGATGCGCCAGCTAAATTTCTTTTGTTGGGCAGCGCATCCCCGTCGCTGCTGCGCCAGACCAGCGAATCGCTTCTCGGCCGCGTAGCTATCATCGAGATCGGCGGCTTCGTGCTGGACGAAGTCGCATCCCGAGCGATGCCGACACTCTGGCGCCGGGGCGGCGCGCCGCCGTCATATCTCGCCAGCGACGAGCGCCAAAGCGTCGAGTGGCGCGATCGATTCGTCCAGTTGTTCCTGGAGCGAGATCTACCCCAACTCGGCATCAACACGGCGCCCGCAGCCATGAGGCGTTTCTGGGCCATGCTCGCCCACTATCATGGACAAGTGTGGAATGCGGCGGATCCGGCCCGCTCGCTCGGAGTCAATGAAAGCACCGTGCGCCGCTACCTCGACTGGCTTACGCAGACGTATATGGTGCGGCAGTTGCAGCCATGGCACGAAAACGTGGGCAAACGTCAGGTGAAAGCGCCCAAAATTTACTTTCGGGATTCGGGGCTGCTGCATACCCTGATGGGCATACGCAGCGAAGGCGACCTGATGACTCACCCGAAGTCGGGAGCTTCATGGGAGGGATTTGTGCTGGAGCAGGTGCTGCGCATCGCACAGCCCGATGAGGCCTACTTCTGGGCCACGCATGCCGGCGCAGAACTTGATCTGCTGCTGGTCAAGCACGGACATCGGATCGGGATCGAGATAAAGCGTGCCGATGCACCAGCGCTCACGCCATCCATGCGCATTGCACTGCATGACCTGAAGCTTGACCGCCTTCTCGTGCTCTATCCGGGAAACAAGTCCTATTCCCTTGGATCAGGCATTGACGTGGTGCCGGCTGCGGCCGTCGCCGGCTTCGTCCCGTAGCAAAACCAGCAACGAAGCCAATTACTGCGCCCGCTGCCAGACCGGCGGCAGAATCCTCGCCGATCGCGCGCTGTCGCGCATGCTCAAGAAAAGCTGGCCGCGCTCGAACGACGAAATCGAATCAATCGGCGCCGCTACGCCCTCAGCGGGATTTCGGGCAGCGATGCCGATCGGGTTCCCGGTAACGGGCCATTGCCGGCACTGTGGTAGGTGAAAACGGCGGCGAACTTGGCGAGGCCGGTGCGGTTCCTGCCGGCGGCATGCAGCAGGCGGCAGTGAAAAAAGAGCAGGTCGCCGGTATCGAGCTCTGCGGTTACTTGATCCCGGAGGATCTTGCGGTTCTCCTCGAAATCTTCGCGCAGGAAAAGCGCGTCGTCAAACCGCTCGCGCCGCAATTCCATCCGGTGCGAACCCGGCACCAGCAGCAGACACCCGTTTTCCTCGTGTTCCTGTCCGAGCGCCAGCCAGACCGAAATCAGTTCCGGCTTCTCGAACGACCAGTAACGGATGTCCTGGTGCCAGGACGTCGCGCTGCTGAACGCGGGATTCTTGGTCATCACGCAATTGTGATGCGCTTGCGACAGTTCGACTTGTGGGCCCAGCAATGGCATGAGCCGATCTCCGATCGCGCGCGAGGTCGCCCACTCCCCGAATAGCGGATCGCGGGCGCAAGCCTGCAGCAGCCGCCGCACCGTCCGCCCACCAGGTGCGTCGAGCGACGCCGGTGAACCGGGATACTGGGTCTGGGCTTCGTACTCGACTGGCTGGACGTGCTGCGCAAGGTGCCGCTGCGCCAGCGACTTCATGCGCTCACACATTTCCTGCGGCGCAAGGTTTCGCGCAATTACGAACCCATTGCGCTCGAAGTATTCTACGTCAGAGGGCGAAAATACCGACACGGACATCGACAGGGAAAGGAGGCGTCGCCAGCAATCAACGCGAATTGTCGGGCTTGCCGAAGACCTCGCGGAGCAGCGTTTCGGGGCGACGGGGTCCGGCGAGACGCCTTTTACCCGTCACCCTCACATGCACCCGGAGGGGTGTCACACATTCACCCTTCACGCATTCACCCTTCACCGATGTTGAACGTTGAACTTCTCCAGCGCTTCGACACCGGGGCAGAGATCGGATTCGGTCAAACTGTTGAACGGCGACTCGACGGTGTCCAGGTGCGCGTGCAGATCTTCCGGATCGGGGTCCACGTGCAGCACCCCGGTGACGATTTCCCCGGCCGCCTTGCGCTCCTGCAGGTAATTCATTGCGGCAATGCGGTCGTGAACGTCATACTCGGCGTGAAGCTTGCGCAAACGCAGCACCGAACCGTCATGCTGCATGACCTCCTCCACCTCGCCTGGCGCGTAGTCCGCGGTGATCGGCGCGCGCGGCATCATCACGTCGAGCCGGTTGACCGCCTCGTTATGCTCGCGCACGTAATCGAAACCCTTGGTCGAGCCGGCATGGTCGTTGAACGCCACGCATGGCGAGATGCAGTCGATGAACGCCGCGCCGCGGTGGACGATTGCGCCCTTTATGAGCGGCACCAGCTGCGCCTTGTCGCCTGAAAAACCACGCGCCACGTAAGTCGCGCCAACTTCCATCGCCAGCATCACCATGTCTATCGCGGCATCCGTATTCAGTGCGCCTTTTTTACTCTTCGAACCGCGGTCCGAGGTCGCCGAGAACTGGCCTTTGGTGAGTCCGTACACACCGTTGTTCTCGACGATATACACCATGTTGACGCCGCGGCGCAGGCTGTGCGCGAACTGGCCGAGCCCGATGGAAGCCGAATCGCCGTCGCCGGAGACGCCGAGGTAGATCAGGTCTCGATTGGCGAGGTTGGCGCCGGTCAGCACCGAGGGCATGCGCCCGTGCACGCTGTTGAAGCCGTGCGAACTGCCGAGAAAGTAGGTCGGCGTCTTCGACGAACAACCGATACCCGAGAGCTTGGCGATCCGGTGCGGCGGCAGGTCCAGCTCGAAGCAAGCCTGAACGATCGCCGCGCTGATCGAATCGTGTCCGCAACCGGCGCACAGCGTGGACACCGCACCTTCGTAGTCGCGCCGCGTGAAGCCGAGCTTGTTGAGCGGCAGCTGCGGATGATGCATTCTGGGCTTGGAAATATAGGTCATGGGAATTCAGGTGCGAGGTGCGAGACGCGGGCACGAGGCAAGCCACACCCTACGTAATCCCAGCGCACTACGTGATTAGGTTTTGCTCTCATATAGATTGTTCCCGGTGCTTAATTAGACCTCTTAGCATTCTCGAAATTTCGTCGCAACTTCCGATTAACCTTTAGGCCTCCTCGTTTCCGAGATAACCAACACCCAAGGCGATCTCGGCCTGAGACATCAGTCCGGCCGACGACCCCTTGGCCATGAACAAGAATCTCGCAGTGTCTTTATTCGAGTTTCTGTCGTTACCTTCCGCTATATTGCTGCATATGCTCACTGCAGCTCTGCGCATCTGGTCGCGGAGCCCAAACTCTTTTGCCAGTGGCCCATCAGACGTGATCCGGTATACCTCAATTGCCAGACTTCTGGCTTTCTTCCAAACTTCCAGTTCCCGAAAATCGCTGGCGTTCATTCTCTTGCCAAGTCGCCTGATCTATCTCTCGCCCCTCGCACCTCGTTCCTAGAGCCGCACTCCTTCGTCAAACCGTCTTCAATTTCGGTTTGACGTTCAGCGCGGCAACGTCTTCGGCCAATTCCTTGATGATGAAGCGGGCGGTGATCGGCGTGCCGTCGTACTGCAGCACCGGCGTCATCCGGGCCGGATCCACCCCGCACTCGTTGACGATCAGCATGCGCATCTGCGCGTCGCGGTTCTGCTCGACCACGAACACCCGGTCGTGTTCCTCTATGAAATCGGCAACCTGTTCGTGGAAGGGGAAGGCGCGGATGCGCAGCGCAGCGAAATGCAGCCCCTGCTGCTCCAGCGCATCGAGCGCTTCTTCCATCGCCGGGCTGGTCGAGCCGTAGTAGACCACGCCGAGCCGGGTCGGCTGCAATGCCGGACGCGCGACTGGCTGCGGCAACAATCCTTTGGCCGTCTCGAACTTTCGCAACAGCCGCTGCATATTGTCCACGTAATCGATCCCGGCTTCGCTGTATTTTGCGTAACGGTCCTTGGTGGTGCCGCGGGTAAAGAAGGCGCCCCGCGTCGGATGCGTGCCCGGATAGGTTCGGTAGGTAATTCCGTCGCCATCGGTGTCGAGATAGCGGCCGAACTCTTTCCCCGATTCAAGCTCCTGATGGCTCATTATCTTGCCGCGGTCATAACTGCGCGCCTGGTCCCACGCCAATGGCGCGGTAAGCCGTTCGTTCATGCCGATATCCAGATCGAGCATCACGAAGACCGGGGTCTGCAACCGTTCAGCGAGGTCGAATGCCGATGCGGAAAATTCGAATGACTCGTGCGGGTCCTCGGGAAAAAGTAGCACGTGCCGGGTATCGCCGTGGGAGGCATAGGCGCAGGTGAGAACGTCCGCCTGCTGGGTGCGCGTGGGCATGCCCGTGGATGGGCCGCCGCGCTGCACGTCGAAGATCACCACGGGTATCTCGGCAAAATAAGCCAGCCCGATAAATTCCTGCATCAGCGAAATTCCCGGACCCGAGGTACACGTAAACGCGCGCGCGCCGTTCCAGCTTGCGCCGATGACGATGCCGATGGCCGCGAGTTCGTCTTCGGCTTGTATCACAGCGTAGCGGTTCTTGCCGGTCGCGGGATCGGTGCGGTATTTGCTGCAGTGGCGGGAAAAGGCTTCCGCAAGGCTCGATGAAGGTGTGATCGGATACCAGGCTGCCACCGTCGCTCCGCCGTACACGCATCCGAGCGCGGCGGCGGTGTTGCCGTCCACGAAGATGCGTTCGCCCACCGCGGACGCGCGGCGCACGCGCAGGCCGATCGGACATTCGAAGTTCGCGGCCGCGTACTCGCGGCCCAGGTGCAGCGCCGTAATGTTCGGTGCGATCAACTTGTTCTTTCCCTCGAACTGCTCGCCGACCAGCTTTTCCAGCTCGCTCATTTCGATGTCGAGCAGCGCGGACAGCACCCCTACATAGATGATGTTGCGAAACAACTGGCGCTGGCGGGAATCGGAGTACTCGCGATTGCAGATCTCCATAAGCGGCACGCCGATCACATGGATGTCTTCGCGGAACCTGGACTTCGGCAGCGGTTTGGTCGAGTCGTACAGCAGGTATCCGCCGGGATCGATGCTGGCGACGTCCTTGTCCCAGGTCTGCGGGTTCATTGCCACCATCAGGTCCACCCCGCCCCGGGCGCCGAGGTAGCCCGCTTCGGATACCCGCACTTCGTACCAGGTGGGCAGCCCCTGGATGTTGGAGGGAAAGATGTTGCGCGGGCTCACCGGCACGCCCAGGCGCAGGATCGATTTGGCGAACAACTGGTTGGCCGACGCCGACCCGGAGCCGTTGATGTTCGCGAACTTGACGACGAAGTCGTTTATCTTGGGTTGCGACATTCCGGTCCCGCGCGTGTCATGTCCAGAAGGAATTTGCGCATGTCCCAGGCCCCGGTCGGACAGCGCTCGGCGCACAGGCCGCAATGCAAGCACACGTCCTCGTCCTTGACCATGACGCGGCCGGTCTTGAGCGGCCCGGAAACGTAAAGATCCTGGGAAAGGTTTTTCGCCGGCGCGTTCAGCCGGCCCCGCAGGTCTGGCTCCTCCCCTTTGCCGGTAAAAGTGATGCAGTCCATTGGGCAGATGTCCACGCAGGCGTCGCATTCGATGCACTGCGGCGCGGCAAACACCGTCTGCACGTCGCAATTGAGACAGCGTTGCGCTTCGGCGTAAGCGGTTTTAAGGTCGAAACCCAGTTCGACCTCGACCTTGATGTTTTTCAGCGCGATGATCTGATCCTTGAGCGGTACCCGGTGGCGCACCTGGTTGGAAATGTCGTTGTCGTAACTCCATTCGTGGATGCCCATCTTCTGACTGATCAGGTTTACCGTCGGCGTCGGGCGAATGCGGATGTCCTCGCCGTTACAGGCCTTGTCGATCGAAATAGCCGCGTCGTGGCCGTGGGCCACCGCCCAGATGATGTTCTTCGGTCCGAAGGCGGCATCGCCGCCGAAGTAAACCCTGGAATGCGTGGTCTTCATGGTGAGCTTGTCCACCACCGGCATTCCCGAGCGGTCGAACTCGATGCCGGCGTCGCGCTCGATCCACGGAAACGCATTGGCCTGTCCGACCGCGATCAGTACGTCATCGCACTCGAAGTGCTGGTCCGTTTCACCGGTGGGCACGAGTTGGCGCCGGCCGATATCGTCGTAGACGGCCTTCACTTTTTCGAAAGTCACGCCGGTTAGCCTGCCGTTCCTGTGCTCGAAGCTCTTCGGCACGAAGTAATTGAGGATCGGTATGCCCTCGTGCATCGCGTCCTCTTTTTCCCAGGTCGAGGCCTTCATCTCCTCGAAACCGCTGCGCACGATCACCTTGACGTCCTCGCCGCCGAGGCGCCGTGAGGTGCGGCAGCAATCCATCGCAGTGTTGCCCCCGCCGAGCACGATCACGCGCTTGCCGATCTTGTCGGTGTGGCCTAATGAGACGCTCGCCTGCCAGTCGATGCCGATGTGGATGTTCTTCGCCGCCTCCTTGCCCCCTGGAATGTCCAGATCGCGCCCGCGCGGCGCGCCGGTGCCGACGAATATCGCGTCGTAACCTTCGGCGAGCAGTGATTTCATGCTGTCCACCCGGTGGCCGAGCCGGACGTCTACGCCCATGTCGAGGACATAGCCCACTTCCTCGTCGATCACCGATTCGGGGAGCCGGAAACGTGGGATCTGGGTGCGGATCATGCCTCCAGCCCGGGCGTCCGCGTCGTACACAACCACGTGGTAGCCGAGCGGCACCAAGTCGCGCGCCACTGTGAGCGAGGCCGGGCCGGCGCCGATGCAGGCGATGCGCTTGCCATTTTTTTTCTCCGGCGCTTTCGGCAGTCGCGGACGGATGTCGTCCTTGTTGTCGGCGGCGACGCGCTTCAAGCGGCAAATGGCGACCGGTTCGGGCTTCTCGCCGTTACTCTCCTCGACGCGCCCGCGCCTGCAGGCTGGTTCGCACGGACGATCGCAGGTACGCCCGAGAATGCCGGGGAAGACGTTGGATTCCCAGTTGACCATGTAGGCGTCGCTGTGACGCCCGGCGGCGATCATCCGGATGTATTCGGGGACGGGGGTATGGGCAGGACACGCCCACTGACAATCCACGACCTTGTGGAAATAGTCGGGTACAGCAATGTCCGTAGGCTTCAAAAACTTCCTCTCCGATTGGGCGCCGGCTGCATGGTTTTTTTGTCCGGCCGAGGTCCGACCGGACTGGACCCAATCCAGAAACGGGTCTTTTGCTGCCCAATTGTTTCGTATTGTAACGCCTTGTTACGCCGCGAGGAACTAGGCACGAGGTACGAGGTACGAGGTGCGAGGTACGAGGTACGAGGTGCGAGGTACGAGGTACGAGGTGCGAGGTGCGAGGTGCGAGGTGCGAGGTGCGAGGTGCGAGGTGCGAGGTGCGAGGTGCGAGGTGCGAGGAAAGTCTACGTCGGTGCTATAGGTATTAACGGGCGTCCGAAACGAAAAAATTTCTCGCCCGCGCTTCGCGCGCCATTCCTCGCGCCTCGCGCCTAGAGCCTAGCGCCTCGTATTTAGTCGAGCACGTGGGAAACCAGACCGTCCGCCAGTTTCGGCTCGAACCAGGTGGACTTGGGCGGCATCACTTCGCCCGCATCGGCCACCGCCATCAGGTCTTCCATGCGGGTCGGAAACAACGAGAACGCCGCGGCCATTTCGCCGCTGTCCACGCGCTTCTCCAGTTCGGCAAGGCCGCGAATGCCGCCAACGAAGCCGACGCGCTTGTCGCGACGTCGATCGGTGATTCCGAGGATCGGCCCCAGAACGTGATCGGCCAGCACGCTGACATCGAGCCGTTCCACTGGATCCTGCGTCGAAACCAGCGCGGGGTGGATATTCAGCCGGTACCACTGGCCGAACAGGTAAAGCCCGAACTCGCCGGATTTGGCGGGCATCATCGCGGCGGTGGCAGCGTGGATCGCAAAGCTCCGGCCGAGCCTCGATACGAACTCCTGCCGGCTCAAGCCGTTCAGATCGGTGACCACGCGGTTGTACGGCAGGATGCGCATCTGGTGATGCGGGAGCGCCACCGCCAGGAAATGGTTGTAGCTCTCCGTGCCGGAGTGCTTTGCGTTGGCGGCGCGGCGCGCAGCGGCGGCCCGCGACGCCGCCGCCGAACGGTGATGGCCGTCGGCAATGTAGAGCGCGGGCAAGGCGTCGAACGCGCTGGAAAACCGGTCGAGCATGGCGCGCTCGTCGATGCGCCACAGCGTATGGCGCACGCCGGTTTCCGCGGTCACCTCCGCAACCGGCGCACCTGTGGCCGCCTGCGCCAGCAATGCGTCGACCTCAGGAGCATGCGGGTACGCCATAAGCACCGGCCCTGTTTGCGCGTTCAGCGCTTCGATCTGGCGTACGCGGTCGTCTTCCTTGTCGGGCTGCGTGAATTCGTGCCTGCGGATACGGCCGGCATCGTATTCGGCCACAGACGCGGCAGCGACGATGCCGGTCTGCACCAGCTCGCCCATGACCAGTCTATAGGCGTAGTAGCATGGATCGGTGTCGCGTATCAGCACCTTTTCCGCGAGCATCCGACGCAGGTTTTCGGCCGCCTTCGCGTATACCTCGGGCGCGTGTGGATCGGTGCCTGTCGGCATATCGATCTCCGGCTTTGAGATGTGCAGGAAACTCCACGGTTTGCCGGAAGCGCGCGCGCGCGCCTCTTCGGTCGAAAGCACGTCGTAAGGCGGCGCGGCGACATCGGCAGCGCGTCCCGGCGCCGGCCGCAGGCCGGTGAACGGTCGGATCAGGTGCAAGATACAAATCCTTCAACGCAAAGATGCGAGTAAAACAGAAGTGCGCACAGAAATGCCTTTCAGCACTTCTCCGCATTGATCCGCGTCCCCAGGGTACCCCTCAAGGGGGTATCGAAAGGAATCCCCGCTGGCAAGCGTCCCCGGTGGTGACGCTCATGGATTCAGTTGTCCCGTCATTGCTTCAAGGGCAACAGTGTCAGTTCCACGCGCCGGTTCTGCGTGCGCCCCGCATCGGTATCGTTGCTCGCCACCGGATGGTTTTCGCCGCCGCCGATGGTGATGGTGCGCTCCTGCCTGATGCCCTTGCTGATCAGATACTGGGCGACCGCACCGGCGCGCCGCTCAGATAGCGCCTGGTTGTAGCCATCCTCGCCGACGCTGTCGGTGTGGCCGGCGATTTCGATCACGGTCTTGTCGTACCTCTTCAGAACCAGCGCGACGCCATCCAGGACTTTGAAGAACGAGGCGTTCATGTCTGCGCTGCCGCTCTGGAAAGTGATGTTGCTCGGCATGTTGAGGATGAGGTTGTCCCCCTGGCGGGTCACCGTCACGCCTGTTCCCTGCATTTGCTTGCGCAGGTCGGCCTCCTGCTTGTCCATGTACGCGCCCACTGCGCCACCGGCAAGCGCACCCACGCCGGCGCCGATCAAGGCGCGCTTGCGGCGGTCCTGCGCATCCTTGCCGCTGATCGCGCCGATGACCGCGCCGGCGCCGGCGCCGATGGCCGCGCCCTTGGTCGTCGAACTGTATTTCTCCTCTCCGGTAAACGGATCGAGGGTTTTGCACGCGCCGAGCGCGAGCGCACTGGCGGTAACTGCGATGAAAAATTTGCGCATTAGGGACTCCTTTTTAGATTCTGGTTGCGGTGGTGGCGCCGGAAATGCCGGTACCTGCCTGATGTGTTCGCCCGGCATTTTACCAATACCCCTTGGAGTATGGATCACACACCGGCAGACCGGTGCGCTCGCGCCCGGGACTCAGATCAGTCCCAATCGCAACAGGTCGGTACGCAGTTGCCGTGCGCCGGTGAACTGCAACGTGTGCAGGCCTGCGTTGTTCCCGGCCTCGACGTTGCACGGGCTGTCATCGATGAATACGGTGCGGGCCGGATCGAGCCGGCAGCGCTCGATGGTCAGCTCGAAGATGCGCGGGTCCGGCTTCGCCAGCTTCACTTCGCCGGACACGACGATGTCCTCGAACCAGTCCAGAAACCCGAACCTCGCGCGCGCCAGCGGAAACGTTTCGGCTGACCAGTTGGTCAGCGCATACAGCCGATGCCCTCGTTGCCGCAGTTCACCGAGAATCGCCACGCTTTCGGCAATTGGATCGCGCAGCATCTTGGTCCAGCCGTTTTGCCACAAAGCAATCAATTCCGCATGTTGCGGGTGATCGCGGATGCGCTCCGCAACCGCATCGGAAAACGGCTTGCCGGCGTCGATCTGATGGTTCCATTCCGGTGGCACGATCTCGGCGAGGAATCGCTCCATCGCCGCTTCGTCGCCGCCAAACAGCGGCCGGTACAGATAACGCGGGTTCCAGTCGATCAGCACCGCGCCCAGATCGAACAGCACGGTATCCACGTCAACCCCTCATCGCTGATTTTTTTTCCAAGCTTCGTATTCGGCCTTGGTCGCATCATTGGGCGGATAGGTGCCGCGCAGCGGCGCTCCGGCTTTCATTTTCTCCAGCACGAAGGCCTCGAGTTGCTCCAATTCCAGGCCGCTTTGCGCCACCTGGTCCGCCACGTGGCGCGGAATGCACACTACGCCCTCCTCGTCTCCCACGAGGACATCGCCGGGCATGACCAGGACTTCGGCGCAGCCAACCGGGACATTCATGTCCACCGCCAGATGGCGGTGCACGTGCGCCGGCGCGGCCATGCCCTTCGCGTAAACGGGGAAATCCAGCGTCTGGATCGAGGCGTAATCGCGCATTGCCCCGTCGGTCACCGCGCCCGCCGCGCCGCGCACTTTTAGCCGCGACATCAGGATTTCACCGGCCGCGGCGGCCGAATCCACGCCGCGGCAGTCGAACACCAGTACCTGCCCCGGCAGAATCTCGTCTATCGCCTTGCGCTGCGGATACTCGTTCGTGGCAATGGCATCGAAGCTTGCGAGATCCTCACGCGCGGGCACGAAACGCAACGTCGCCGCTTCCCCGACCATGCGCAGGTGCGGATTCAGCGGCCGGACACCGTGCAGGAACGTATTGCGGAATCCCAGCTTGAACAGTTGGGTGGTCAGCGTCGCGGTGGAAACGTGCCGCAGCTTGTCCAGGGTCCCGGGGGCGATGGGTGCAAGTTTCATTTCGAAATCCTCGACATGTTTGCCAGACTGGATATCGTAACCCAACCTCGCACCGGCGCTTGCCAGTGGTCCGGCGACGGATGACATAATGGGCCTCATCCGGTAACGCGCGCCCGACGATGCGTCCATCCCGTTTTTTCAGTCGACTGCTCCTGTTCTCGTTCTGGCTCGCACCTGCAGCCGCGCTGTTGGTCGCCGCGGAAGCACCGTTTCCCGATCCCGCGCGGTTGTCCAGCGGCATTCTTACCATCGCCGACGAAAGCGAGGCAGCTTACCTTCGACCGGCTCCCTCGCTCGGCGGGGAGGCGCTCAAGCTTTTCGCCGAAGGCCACAAGTTTTTCAACACGCAGTGGGCGTTCTACTGGTTCGAGGGGGGCATGTGGGGCCGCGGGCCCACTTCGAACGCCGATTCCTGCGTGGCCTGCCATCGTGGCAACGGCCGCGGTTCTCCGGATGCACCGTCGCGCGACACATCGGCGGGCCAGCGTGCGCACGAATGCAGCGCTCCGGCGCAGGGACCTGAGCGCGACAGTTCGCCGCAGCTACTGTGTCGCCGCATCGAGGCCTCGGCACTTTCGCTGATCGTGCGCCTTAGCCTGCCGGGCGAGAACGCGCACGGCGGGCCAAGGCCGCATCCGCACTACGGCGACCAGTTGCAGACCTTCGGCGTGCCGCGGCTGTTGCCCGCCGAAGGCGCGGTGCAGGTGGCCTGGAATGAACGCAACGTCTCGATGGCGGACGGCGAAATCGTGCGGCTGCGAACCCCGCAGATCCGCATCGACGACCTGGGTTTCGGGCCGCTGGGAGAGGACATCATGTTCTCGCCCCGGATGGCGCCGCCGCTGATCGGGATGGGCCTGCTCGAAGCCATTCCGGATGCGACCATCGTCGCGCTGGCCGGGCGCGAGCCGAAGGACGGGATCCGCGGCAAGGCCAACCTGGTGTGGGACATGATTGCCGGCAAAACCGCAATCGGGCGCTTCGGGCTAAAGGCCAACCACCCGACGCTGCGGCAGCAGATCGCCGCTGCGTTCATCGGTGATCTGGGCTTGAGCAATGACTTGTTTCCGGAACAGAACTGCCCGCCGATCCAGAAAACCTGCAAGGAGATGATGTTCGCCGGCAATCCGGAAATCACCGCCCACCGGCTGACGGCGGTGGAATCCTATCTGCGCACGCTGGCGGTACCGGCGCGTCGCAACGCGGACGACCCGCGAGTCGTGCGTGGCGCGCAAGTGTTCGAGGCGGCGCGTTGCGCGGTCTGTCACGTTCCACAATTTCAGACCGGAGAGTTCCCCGCGGTACCTCTGCTGGCCAATCAGACCATCCATCCGTACACCGACCTGCTCCTGCACGACATGGGCGATGACCTGGCGGACCACCGCCCGGACTACCGTGCCGGCGGCAGCGAGTGGCGCACGCCGCCGTTATGGGGATTGGGGCTGTCGGAAAAAGTGAATGGCCATGGCGCGTTGCTGCACGATGGCCGCGCGCGCAATGCGGCGGAGGCGATCCTCTGGCACGGCGGCGAGGCAGCGGTCTCGCGCGAAGCGTTCCGCGCCATGCCGAAGGCCGATCGCGATGCGCTGCTTGCCTTTCTCGCTTCGCTCTAGCGCTCGGCTATTACCACGGAAACTTCCGAATCCTTCGCCACAGAGGACACAGAGAACACAGAGGAGAGGCAAGAACAAAGATGATGCCAGGGTTAGAAACTTTCATCGGCTGATGATCCTTCACAGTAAGCGTTGATGGCACGAGAGTCGCGGACCGTCACCCCTCGTAACCCAATTTTTCCTTCCCCGTTTTTGTTCTTCCTCTGTGTTCTCTGTGTCCTCTGTGGCCGAATGCTTGGTCCTGGAGTCAACGATCCGCTAGTCGTAGACGGCGAGTTGCTTGCCGCGGGTCTCGGGCAGCAGCGCCACCGCGATGATCACCACCACGTAGGCAATCCCGGCGAACAGGCCGATCGCCGCGCCCAGCGACATGGTCGCGCTCATGAATCCGACCAGCGCCGGGAAAAGCGCGCCGATGCCACGGCCGAAGTTGTAGGCGAAACCCTGGCCCGATCCGCGCACCCGGCTGGGAAACAACTCGGTGAAAAATGCCCCGACGCCGCTGAAATTCCCCGAAACGAAGAATCCGAGTGGAAATCCAAGTACCAGCATGGTCGCGTCACTGATCGGAATGAGCGTGTAGATCACCGCGATGAGCGCCGAGCACAGCGCAAACAGGAAGAACGTATTGCGCCTGCCGATGCGGTCCGACAGCCACGCCGCCACCAGGTAACCGGCCAGCGCACCGGCGATGATTACCACCAGATAGGCGCCGGTATTTATTACCGACAAGCCACGCACGGTCTTCAGGTAGGTCGGCAGCCAGGTGGTCACCGCATAGTAGCCGCCCTGCATGCCGGCGGCCATCAGGCTGGTGAGCAGCGTCGTGCGCAGCAACCGCGGGGAAAAAATCTCGAGAAAGCTTGCGCCCTGCTGCGCGGCCTTCTCGCGCGTTGCACTGAACACTTCCGGATCCTTGACGTGTCGGCGGATGTAGAGGATCAGCAGTGCCGGCGCCAGCCCGATCCAGAATAGCGCCCGCCATGCCAGCTCCTCCGGCAGCAGGGTAAAGAACACCGTGAACAGGACCGCCGCGGCGCCCCAGCCGACGGCCCAGCCGCTTTGCACCGTGCCCACGGCCTTGCCGCGGTGCTGGGCGCGGATAATCTCACCGATCATGACCGAGCCGACCGCCCACTCGCCGCCGAAACCCAGGCCCTGCAGGCTGCGCACGACCAGCAATTCCGTAAACGAATCGGTAAAGCCGCAAAGGTAAGGTGAAGAAGGCGAACCAGGCGATGGTGATCTGCAGCATGCGCACCCGCCCTAATCGATCGGACAGCGCGCCGGCTATCCAGCCGCCAAGCGCGGACATCAGCAGCGCCGATGTGGCGATCATTCCCGCCTCGCCTTTGGTCATTCCCCAGGCCGCCATCAGCGTGGGAATGACGAAGGTATAGATCATGAAATCGAATGCGTCCACCGACCAGCCGCCGTAGGTGGCGATCAGCGTTTTCCGCTCCTGCCCGGGAGTTCCCTGATCCACGCGAACATGGCACCTCCGGTCATATTGCACTGTGGGCCAACGCGGTACGCCACCGTCGCGGCGCGCTACGTCTGGTGGCGCGGGCGCCAACGCACCTGCAACTCCAAATATTCATCGTATGGCGCAGGGAAGCGCAGAAACCCCCGCGCCTCGTGGGATCGAGGCAAGGCAGGTGAAAACATCGGCTGCCGCGGCAGCAGGTTGCCCGACTGCCCGGACCGGCATCAGCCGGCCCGGGCGGCCGAGTTCAGCAGGGGAAGCTTACTTGAGGTGCCGTGAGACCAGTTTGGTCATCTCGAACATCGAAACCTGCTTCTTGCCGCCGAAAACATCCCGCAGCTTGTCGTCGGCGTTGATGTTGCGCCGGTTCATGCTGTCCTGCAGGCCGTTCCTCTTGATGTAGGCCCACAGTTTCTTGGTAACCTCGGTGCGCGGCAAAGGGGAACTGCCGATCACTGCAGCGAGCGACGCGGTGGGCGTCATCGGCTTCATGAAAGCCGCGTTGGGCTTGCGCTTGGCGCCGCTCTTCTTCTTCGCAGCCTTCTTCGGGGCCGCTTTCTTCGCAGCCTTCTTTGCTTTCTTCGGTGCCGCTTTCTTGGACTTCTTCGCGGACTTCTTGGTGGTTTTATTCTTTGTGGCCATTGTGATGCCTCCAGTCTAGGGTTTGGTCATGTCTCAATCTCAATTGCCTTGCCAGAAGCAAAGGCACGGCGAGGAGAGGATGCCGAGTGGTTGCTGCGTTGTCAATCGCTGAATGCACGTTTTTCATAGGGGAAGCGCCGGCCGAATCTGTTTTTTCATGGCTTCTCTCGTCCTGAATGGTGTCTTGCACCAGTTCGCATCGGCCGCAAACCGCTTTCAGAAATGCCTCTTTGGCGTTCACAATACGGCTCTCGGCACCCATCCCGCAGACATAACCGATGCGCCTTACCGAAGAGGAACAGAACCTGCTTTCCCGCAGAGTCGCCGGACTCGAAGCCCGAACCGGCGTCCAGGCGGTGGCCGCAGTAATCGGGAAATCCGATTCTTACCCGGAGGTGCCGTGGAAAGCGTTTGCACTCGGCGCCGCCCTGGCCGCGCTTTATTCCGCGGCGAGGTCGCTCATCGCCTACGACTGGGAGGCCGGGGAGTCCGCGCTCGAGCACTCCGTTGTCATCCTCGGCAGCGGGGCGGTAATGGCGTTTCTCGCCGTGCTGCTGGAACCGGTTGCGCGGCTGTTCACGGACAGACGGCGCCGCGACCTCGAAGTCAACCAGTACGCCAAGGCGTTGTTCTTCGACCGCGGACTCGACCGCACACGGGGCCGCATCGGCATTCTGCTGCTGGTGAGTCTGTTCGAGCGCAAGGTAGTCATTCTTGCCGACGACGGATTCGAGGCGCGAATCGATCGCGACGACTGGCAGCGACTGACCGACCGGATGAGGCTGTTGCTCAGTCGCGGTAATGTCGCCGGAGCACTGCACGCCGGGGTGGAAGGGCTGGAAGCGCTGCTCCTGGAGCGCGGCTACCGCGTGGACGAAAGCGCGGCGGACGATCTGCCGAATGCGGTGCTGCAACTGAAGGGGGAGCGATGAGCCGGAACGCGTGCGCGCTGCTCGCCGTGTGCTGGCTCGCCATGCCGGCGGCTGCGCAGGATACGGCGATTCCCTATCTCTCCGGCCGCGTGGTTGACCAGGCCGGGATCCTTTCGACGCAGGCGCGTGAACGTCTCGCCGCCATGCTGCAGGCCCATGAGCGCGCCACCGAAAACCAGATCGTCGTGCTGAGCGTCCCGACCCTCGGCGGCGAAAGTGTCGAGGACTATGCGGTGCGGGTGTTCGAGGAGTGGAAGCCCGGCAGCCGCGACAAGGACAACGGTGTGTTGATCGTGGTGGTGCCGCAGGACCGGCGCATGCGAATAGAAGTCGGCTACGGACTCGAGGGCACGCTCACCGACGCCACCTCCAGCCGCATCATTCGCGACCTGATGACCCCGCGCTTCCGCGAGGGCAACTACGACGTCGGCATCGAGGCAGGTGTCACAGCCGTGATCCAGATTCTCGAGGGAAGGCGCTCGGCAGGGGCCGACGCGGACTGGCTGGCGTCCAAGGCGGAAACGTCGGGTTTCCAGGTTCGCGCGCCGGACATGCCGCTGGCCGAGCGCATCCTGATCGGTGCTTTCGTGTTCGGCATCATCGGGCTGTTCACCTTCATCGGTCTGGTCACGCCGGGCGGAATGGGCTGGTTCATGTATTTCTTCCTGATCCCGTTCTGGTCAATGTTTCCGATGTTCATTCTCGGCAGCGGTGCCGCCCTCAAGATACTCGGCACCTACGCCGTGCTCTATCCGCTGACCAAGGTCATCGTTTCCCGCCTGCCCTGGTATCGCAAGGCACGCGAGGACCTCAAGAACAAGGGCTACGCCGAAATCGGCGGCGTGGTCATTCGCCCCGGTGGCGGCAGGTCGGGTGGTTTCTCCAGCGGCGGCGG
>JANOGP010000054.1:0-10501 GCA_031406075.1 Betaproteobacteria bacterium | reverse complement strand
GGGTCAGGTCTCAATACTGTTCGTTTAGATGTTTTGGGAGCATAATCCGGCCATCGCCACTTCGGAGGCTGGCATGGCGCGAACCAAGGCAGCGTTGGGAGCCGGTGCACGGCTGAGCGACTACCTGAGTGCAAGCTTGCTCGCCCGCGTGGTGCCGGCCGAGCAGGTGCATGCGGTGTTGAACGAACACGGCTGCAACACCCAGCGCGTGCGCAGCTTCCCGGCGGTGGCCGGGGTCTACTACTGCATGGCGTTGAGCTTGTACCCTGAGGCGGCCTACGAGGAAGTGTTTGCCGTAGTCGCACTAGGTCTGGCCTGGGCCGCCGGGGCGGCGGAGCCGGCACGGGTGGCCAAGTCCTCGATCAGCGGCTTGCGCAGCCGGATCGGCGCGGCCCCCCTGGGTGAACTGCTGCAGCGCTGCTGTGTGCCACTGGCCGATGCGCAAGCGCACCCGCAGGCGTTCTACGCCGGGCTGCGCCTGGTGGCCATCGACGGCAGCAACTTCGAACTGCCCGACGAGGCCGACAACGTGAAGCACTTCGGCTACCCGGGCAGCCGCACCGGGCACGCCGGCTATCCGCAGGCCCAGTGCGCGGTGCTGGTGGAGTGCGCCACGCATGCCATCTTTGCCGCCAACCTGGGGCCCTATCGGGCCAGCGAATGGGAGATCTGCGAGCCACTGCTCAAGGGTCTGCAGCCGGGCATGTTGTGTCTGGCCGACCGCGGCTTCAACGGCTACGAGTACTGGCGCGAAGCCCGGGCAACCGGTGCGCAGCTGCTGTGGCGCTGCGTGGCCAACCGGCAGCTGCCGGTGCGCAAGGCGCTGAGCGATGGCTCTTACCTGAGTGCGATCTATCCGACCAGGAAGGGGCGGCGTGCCGGGGCGGCCGAGGCCATAGCGGTGCGAGTCATTGAGTACGCCCTGCCGGGCTTGCCGGATGCAAAGCCGCGCTACCGCCTGTTGACCACGCTGCTCGATCCACTCGTGGCCCCGGCATTGGAGTTGGCGGCGCTCTACCACGAGCGCTGGCAGGGCGAAGCGGTGTTCGATGAGTTGAAGACGCACTTGCGGCAGAGCCGCCGCGTGCTGCGCAGCAAGACTGCCGAACTGGTGCGTCAGGAGTTCTACGGCTGGGTGCTGGCGCACTATGCGGTGCGCTGGCTGCTCCACCAGGGGGCCAGTCGCCACCGAATACCCCACGCCGAACTCTCGTTCACCGGGCATGTGCAACTCCTGCGCCGCGCACAGCCCCGCTCCGGGGCCTTTCCCCCCAGAGCGGCCGAGAAAGCGGGCGCGTTGGTTCAGTGAGCTGTTGGATGCGGCCGCGCGCTTGCGCGCCACGCGCACGCTGGGCAAGCACACCCCGCGCATGGTCAAGCGACGCAACTCGCCGTACGCCTCGCACGATCGCTCGGCGCTCATTCGCCTCGACATGAACTGTCAGCCGAAGATGCTTGACCCGCCCCGGTTGCATCGCCGGCAACGCTTCCCGACAGGAATTTCAATCTAAGCGAACAGTATTGGGTCAGGTCCTGAAGTTTCAGTTTTTTTAAGTGAAGGAATGTCAGCCGCAGCGGCGCGCCAGAAACGCGGCCAGCGTTTCGGCGCAAGCGCGGCCGTGAGACAACGGCAGTCCGTGTTTGGAATGCGCGAAGACCTGCAACTCTGCGCCGGGAATCCCCGCGCGCATCGCCGCCATCACTTCCAGCGGGATGAAGGGGCTGGACTGCGGACTGAGCAAAAGGGTCGGTACGGTAATTTGGCCCAATCGTGGCGTCAGGTCGGCGCCGAGCAGCAAATCCGCGAGTCCGAGCGTTGCGTCCATCGAACAGGTCTCGTGCACCCGCAGATACCAGGCGTGCAACTCGGGATCGAGCACGCCGGGATGAAAACGCGATTCCATCAGTTGCCGCGCCCAGCCTGTTTGACCTTCCTGCGCGAGAATGTCGCGCCAGCCTTTGACGTTGGCGACCAGCCCGCCGCGCGCGGCGGCGTTGGAAAGCGTAAGGCTCAGCAGCCGGCGCGGCGCCGCAAGCGCGCAGGCGAGCGCCACCGTGCCGCCGATCGACTCGCCCACCAGATGGAAGTGCTCCACGCCCGCCGCATCGGCCACTTTCAGCAGGTCATCCACCAGCCCGTCAAAGGACCAGCGATAATCGCGGTGTGGTTGCGCCGACTTGCCGAATCCGCGCATGTCGAACCGCAACAGTCGGTAACGGGTGGCCAGCACCGGCAGCCATTCCGCCCAGATGTGGGTGTTGGCCGCAATGCCGTGATGGAAAACGATCGTCTGCGGGTTGTCGACCCACGCCGGCACCACGTCGCACAGATCGTAATAAAGCGCACCGGAACCGGTCTCGATCATGGGCACGATGAACGGCCTTTCAGTCGTAGACCACCAGCGTCTTGCCGCGGGTTTCCGGCAGGAGCGCCACCACCAGAATGACCACGGCAAAGCCGACAATCGCCACCATTCCGATGGCTTTGCCAAGGGACATCGTGCTGCTCAGGTAACCGACCAACGGCGTCGCAAAAGCGCTCATTCCGCGCCCGAAATTGTAGACGAAGCCCTGGCCCGAACCGCGCACCCGGCTTGGGTACAATTCGGTCAGGAAAGGGCCGCATCCGCTGAAATTGCCCGAAACGAAGAAGCCGAGCGGGAATCCGAGGAACAGCATCAGCGTATTGCTGATCGGAATCTGCGTGTACAGGATGGCGATGAGCGCCGAGCCCGCGGCAAACAGGAAGAAAGTTTTCTTGCGCCCTAAATGATCGGACGCATAGGCCGCCGCCAGGTAACCGACGAAAGAGCCGAAGATCACCACAAAGGTATAGAGACCGGTGTTCAATACCGACAATCCGCGCTCGGTTTTAAGGAACGTCGGCAACCAGAAAAATACCGCGAAGTAACCGGCCATCATGCCGGTGATCATCAGGCTGGTGAGCACCGTGGTCTTCAACAGTCCGGGCGAAAAGATCTCCAGGAAGTGGCTGCCGCGTTCCATCGTCTTTATCCTGGTGGCGCTGTACACCTCGGGTTCCTGCACGTTGCGCCGGATGTAGAGCACCAGCAGTGCCGGAAGAATGCCGGCCCAGAACATCGCCCGCCACGCCAGATGTTCGGGCAGCACGGAATACAGCAACAGGAAAAGCAGGTTCGCCACCCCCCAGCCCACCGCCCATCCGCTTTGCATCGTGCCCACCGCCTTACCGCGGTGCTGCGGGCGGATCATTTCCCCGATCAGCACCGAACCGACCGCCCACTCGCCGCCGAAGCCCAGGCCTTGCAGCGAACGCGTAACCAGCAACTGTTCGAAGGAATTGGTGAATCCGCAGAGAAAGGTAAAAAACGCGAACCATGCGATGGTCAATTGAAGAATGCGCACTCGGCCGAATCGGTCCGCGAGCACGCCTGCCAGCCAGCCGCCGATCGCGGAACTAATGACCGTCGCGGTGGTGATCCAGCCGGCTTCGATCTTCGACATGCCCCACACCGCAATCAGGGTCGGCACGACATACGTGAAGACCATGACATCGACCGAGTCGGTCGCCCAACCCCCGGTCGCGGCGATCAGCGTCTTGCGCTCCCGCCCGTCCAGCTCTTTCAGCCATGCCAACATTTTTCGCCCCTTGCTCCGCTGTCCCGGTGCGGATGATACGGCCTGGGAGGAATTCTGAGTATTTCAAGGAGCGCGACAAGCAAAGTGCCATGAGGGCCCGGCTGTGCCGGTCATGGGTGAGCCGAACCAGACCGGAGCGTGGACACGATGCAAGCAGCTAGGCGTCGAGCTCATCCAGCACGGCAACTTCGAGGGGAGACCTCAGAGTCTGGCCCAATGTTTGCCTGAGATCAGCGCCCGGCGCGCATCCCTTCTGGGATAATCCGAACGGTCTCGCGCAGCGAGCCAACTCCGACGCACGATTGACGAAAGAATACCGGAAACGATGATTGAACTGCCCGATCCGCACGCAATCGCGGTGATGCTCCTCACCTTGCTCGCCCTGGTACTTTTCGCGCAGCAGCGGCTCGCGCTCGAGACCTCGAGCCTCCTGGTGTTTATCGTTCTGCTGGCAGGATTCCAGCTGTTTCCGTACCAGGGTGCGACCGGGGAGATCTCCCCGAGCGATCTGTTCGCGGGATTTGGGCACGAGGCGTTGGTGGCGGTATGCGCGCTGATGGTGCTCGGCAAGGGGATGGAGACGACCGGCGCTTTACAGCCCCTGGCACGCGTGCTCGCGCGCCTGTGGCAGGTCGCTCCCGGCATATCGCTGCTCGCGACCATGCTGGTCGCGGCAATGCTCAGCGCGCTGGTCAACAACACGCCGATCGTCGTGATGCTGCTGCCGATCCTCGTGGCGGTGACTTTGCGGGCCAAGGCCTCACCTTCCAGCGTGCTGATGTCCTTTGGGCTCGCCACCGTAATCGGCGGAACGGTGACCACCATCGGCACCTCGACCAATTTGCTGGTGGTTTCCGTGGCGCACGATCTGGGGGTGCGCAGTTTCGGGATGTTCGACTTCGCGCTGCCGGTCACGTTGGTGGGACTGATGGGAATCGCCTTTCTATGGCTCGTCGGACCGAAGCTGCTCCCTGCGCGCCCGGCATTGATCGGCGACAAGTCGGCACGGCTGTTCAGCGCCGTGCTGCACGTCGAGGAAGGCGGCAAGATCGCGGGCAAATCGCTGGCAGAGGTCCGCAAGATGGTAAACGGCGAGATGCGGCTGCTCGATGTGCGGCGTGGGGAGGGACCCTTTCTCGCCCGACTGCCGACGATGGTGTTCTCGGCGGGCGACCGCCTGCATGTCGTCGATACGCCGTAGCGCCTGAAGGAGCTGGAAACGATTTTCGGCGCGCCGCTGCACGACCAGGAAGGTAAGCAGGAAGAGACGGCAGAGAAAGACAAGACGAAGGACAAGGACGAAATTGCAACCAAGGAGCCAGCAGAAGCCGATGAAGCCGCCAAGCAGCGCGCTGGTCGAAGTGGTGGTGACCGAAGGCTCGCCCTTGAGCGGATCGACCGTCAGGCGAGCGCGTTTTGCCGACGAGTACGGCCTGTTCATGCTTGCCATCCACCGCGGTGAGTTTCAGCACGAAGTGCGGCGCGAGGGGCTGGGCGACGTGCTGCTGGTACAGGGCAGCACGGAAGATATTGCGCGGCTTAAGTCCGAGCGCGGGTTCCTCGTTCTGGACTCCAAGATCGACCTGCCTGACACCCGCAAGGCGCCGCTTGCGCTCGGCATCATGATCGCGGTGATTATCGCGGCGGCAACGGGCTTGCTGCCAATCAGCGTCTCGGCACTGATCGGGGTCACGCTCATGCTCATGTCCCGCTGCCTGACCTGGAAGGAAGCGGGCATAGGGCTGAGCGGCCAGGTGGTGATGATCGTAGTCACCAGCCTCGCGCTCGGCATGGCGCTCACGGCGACCGGGGCGACCGATTTCATTGCCAAGCTGTTTATCGTTCTCACCGCAGGCCTGTCGCACACTACGATGCTCGGCGCGCTGATGTTGCTGATGGCGGTGCTGACGAACATTCTGTCCAACAACGCGGCAGGCATCATCGGAACGCCGATCGCGATTGGCATCGCAAGGCAATTGAGTCTCGCGCCGGAGCCGTTTGTAATCGCCATCATCGTGGGAGTGAACCTCAGCTTCGCCACTCCCATGGCATACCAGACCAATCTTCTCGTGATGCACGCAGGCCGCTACCGGTTCGTCGACTTCCTGCGCATCGGCATCCCGCTTGCGGCGCTGATGCTGGCGGGCTACATGGTCGTAATTCCCCGATTCTTCCCGTTCTGAGACCGCGCGCGGGCAGCGCTGGTTTTGCGCTCTATGCTTGATCCTGCACGGGCAGATGTTATCGGCACAAGATGCACAGAGCGTCCTCTTTCCCACTTCCATCCTGGCGGCCAAGGAATCGTACGGTGCGTATTTCGCGAACATCCCGCTCGGCGTGGACCATGCTGTCCGTGGCGTTTCTTGCGCTATTGACGTGTGACGTTCACGCATTCTGCAGAAAGCGCGACGACGGATCCAAGTGTCATGCGCAGATCGTGCGGGAGAGCCTGAATTTCCTGCGACCAGGCATCCTGCAGTCCATCGCAACTCACGTGAACGATCCGGATGAGCGGGATAAGCCGAAATTCTTCATCGACCAATGGAAACGGATGTATTACGCGACCGCTGATCATTTCGACAATTGCAACTTCGATGGAGGCACGGAGCGAATCAATGCGCGATACCTGCGCAAAGGCCAGCAAGTTCATGGCATCGTTGAAGCTCTTTCGCCGCTCAGGAGACGACTGAAGGCCGGTGGAGTAACTCGAAGTGGATTCGTGGATGAAGACTACCCGAGACTTTTCGAGGCGACCGAGCAATGGGCATGGGTACTTCACGCGGCCCAGGATCTTTACTCACATTCCAATTGGGTGGAACTGGGCTTCACGGACCCTGCGTCAGATCTGTTGGATCGCGGGTGGGAATCCTGGGCAGTGGTTCCGTCCGATTGGCGCCTGGTGCGGGATGACGTCGTCGCCGCACAGAAGCCTATGCCGCCAAAATGGAAGATGGAATTTTTGTCCCTGTCAGACCCTTCGTGGATCCCTGAACGGGCGGCCGACGCAGATACCGCCGACCCCCCAGGGGAACCGTCAACGCTCGCGAATCAACTGAAACTGGGGGATCGAATACCCTTCGTCACGGACGCAGGCGGGAATCGCTTCCGCCTCCTGATTAGCGGTCATGGCCCGGTCCCCAACCCATGGAATACCTGTCCGCTCGCAAAGATGGTCGATCATGACGCTCTGAACAAGGACAACAAGACTCGCCGTTGGAACCCGGATGCTGTGACGATGGCAATCGGGCAGACGCAACACGAGTGGTGCCGGCTTCTCAATCTGACACGTCGGGAGAATACCCCTGCCGGCGCCGCCGTACTGATGGGCTTGATGGTGAATCCTGGTCAATCACCCCACCCCGTTGGAACGCTGTGCGCGCCAACGCCTGCGGGCGGGATCGAAGTCGTGGCGCGTGTCACGCAAATCCTTGTCAAGGACGACAAGGAAGATGATGGGCCGGGCCAACTGAACTTCGTATTCTCGGGATTTACGACGGACTTGCGGCGCTCGGCACGGACCCAGACCGCTGGTATCGCAGTCAACTCCGGAGCCCGCGTTCCCTACGACTCGTTGCCGGAGCCCTTGAGATTCTGCCTGAACCCCTCCGAGCAACTTGTCCTGACGGTGCAGGGTTGGAAGGACGACGGAAATTTATCGAGAGGGGAACTTGACGAAGCGGACCATCTGCTCTCTGGAGCAACGGCTTGGACTACGAGCGCAGAGCAACTCGCGAACCGACCGGAGCCGTTTGTGCAGAGTCGTGCATCCGACAACGAATACCAGAACGATCTGGAAGTTACCATGGAGGTATCGGCCAAACGTTCGGACGTTTGTCAGGGGAAAAAGGATTATCGAATGCAGGAACCCGAATATGCGAACTGAGATTTCTTCCTGGAGCGAAGGTTGAAGGCCTGGGTTTGGGGGCGCGAATTCGGCGTTTCCGTATTTCTTGGGCTCGCTATCGCGCTTTCCATATTTACATCGGGGACTGCCAGCGGGGAATCGCCTGAAGCGGCGTTTTCTGTCCTGGTTTTCTCGAAGACCGCGGGATACCGGCACGATTCAATTCCGTCCGGCATCGCCGCCATTCAGGCGCTTGGCGAGCAGAACGATTTCCGCGTTGACGCCAGCGAAGACGCCGCGATCTTCAACGATAAGGATCTGGCGCAGTACCGGGTGGTGATTTTTCTCAGCACGACCGGGGATATTCTCGACCCCGGCCAGCAGGCGGCTTTCGAAAAATTTATCCGGCGGGGCGGAGGTTTTGTCGGAATCCATTCTGCTTCGGACACCGAATACGATTGGCCGTGGTACGGCGGACTGGTCGGCGCGTATTTCCGCAGGCACCCGGTCATTCAACCCGCTACGCTGAAGGTGGTGGACCCGTCTCACCGGTCGACCAGGCACCTGCCCATCGAATGGAAGCGAACCGACGAATGGTATGACTTCCGCGATGACCTCGACCCAGATATCGTGGTTTTGATCCGGATCGACGAGTCAACTTATAAAGGCGGGCGGATGGGCGCTGTCCATCCGATGGCCTGGCATCACGCCTACGACGGCGGCAGAGCCTGGTATACGGCGATCGGGCACACCATCGAGTCCTACAAGGAACCCTTGTTCCTCGAACATCTCCTCGGCGGCATCACCTGGGCTGCCGCAAGATAGAAAAAAGGCGACATCCCCTTTATCAGAGACGTGAACACGTGGCATTGAAGCGCTGATCACGCCTCGACGCCCATGCCTTCAGGGAGCCGCCGGGGTCGCTAGCTGAATGCATCCCCTACGAAAGAACCGACCGCGCCACATGGGCGGGAGAGGCCAATCCGCGAGGCGATGGTCGTACTAGGCAACTTCTTCCGGCCGCATTTCGCACGTCGTGCGCCGCAGGTCGCGACGCTGCGAAAGATCGTAACGGCGGCCGCGATGCAGTGTGGCGCGGTTGTCCCATATCACCAGGTCGCCAACCCGCCACGAATGGCGATAGACGAACTCACGCTGCGTCGCGTGCTCCAGCAGATCCGAAATCAGCACCCTTCCTTCCGGCACCGTCATGCCTGAAATGTGCGTGCAGTGCACGCCAACGAACAGGACCTTGCGCCCGGATCCCGGATGAATTCGCACCAGGGGCCATTGCACCGGTGGAAGTATCTTGAGCTGGTCCGGGGTGTACTGGGTGTCGCCAAGGAGAAATCGGGAATGGAAGGCGGAGTGTTCCGCGTCCAGGCCGTCGATCTGCCGTTTCATCGGGTCGGGCAGGGCGTCGTAGGCCGCGCGCAGGTCGGCGAATTCGGTATCGCCGCCCTCGGCGGGTATCACCACCGCCGATAGCAGGGAATATTTGATGGGCCGCTTCTGGAAAGAACTGTCGCTGTGCCAGAGCTGGTTGGCGAGCTGGAAAATCAGTTTGCCGTCATGCCGCGGCGCGACGCTGCCCTCCAGCGTGACGTTTGAAATATCGATCAGTTCTTCGTAGTCGAAACGGTTCTTTGCGCCGGTGGCCTTGCGAAGTCCCATGTTGAGCGGGCCGAACTGGCGCGAGAAAGCGACTTGTTCGCCCTGGTCCAGCGGCTGATCGCGAAACACCAGCACCGCATAACGGTCCATCGCCGCCTCGATGTCCCGCACGTCCGCAGGCGCGAGCGGATTGCGCAGATCGACGCCGCCGGCTTCGGCAGCAAAAAGCGGATGCAACGGTTTCAACGAGAAAGGCATATCGACACCTCGCAGACCCGCGTCCTCTAAAAACGCGAGAAATCCGGTTTGCGCTTTTCCATGAATGCCGTCAAGGCCTCGCGCGCAGGCGGCTCGTGCAGCATCCGGGAAAACGTGGCGCCTTCGTCGGCCATCTGCTGCGCCACCAGCGACGCCTGGGCTTTTCTCATCAGGCGTTTGGTTTCAAGCAGGGAACTCATGGGTTTGCCGGCGAGTTTTCGGGCTTGCGCCTGCACCAGGGCATTCACTTCAGCGGCGGGCACCACGCGATTGACCAGTCCCATTGCCAACGCCGCTTCCGCCTTGAAGGGTTCACCGAGCAGCAGGGCCTCCGCGGCGCGGTGGTAGCCCGCCATTTGCGGCAATAACAGGCTGGACGCGGCCTCGGGACAGATGCCGAGATTGACAAACGGCAGCGAGAAAACTGCGTTGTCGCCCGCATAGACCAGGTCGCAGTGGAGCAGCATGGTGGTGCCCACGCCGACTGCGGCCCCGCTTACGGCGGCAAGCATCGGCTTGGGAAATCGGGCAAGCCCTTGCAGGAAACGGAACACGGGCGTGTCTTCCCGCGTTGGCGGGCTCTTGAGAAAGTCGCCGAGGTCGTTGCCCGCGCAGAAGATGGTCTCGTGGCCCTGGAACACGAGCACGCGGACGGAAGGGTCATCCGCAGCCTGTTGCAGCGCGTCCGCCATCGCCGCGTACATCGCGGTGGTGATGGCGTTTTTTTGTCCACCCGGTTCAGGGTGACGGTCGTTACACCGGCGTCGGTATTGATCAGTAGGTCGCTCATTGCAGTGCTTCCTTTACGAAATCGATCCGGTCCTGCCCCCAGAACATCTTATCGCCGACGAAGAAGGTCGGGGCGCCAAACACGCCGCGATCTACTGCTGCCTGCGTCGCCGTCTTGAGCGCATCCTTGGTAGTCTGTTCAGTGGCCAGCGCCACCAGGGCCTGGGCATCGAAGCCGGCCCGGGTCAGCGCCTCCGCCGCCGTAGCCGGATCGTTCATGTTAAGCGAATCGACCCAGATGGCGTTGAAAGCAGCGCGGCAATAGTCCATGAAGCGCGCGTCGCCCTTGTTCTGCAAAGCGATGGCGCCACGCATCAACAGCAGCGTGTTGATCGGAAAATACGGATTCCGTTTGAACGGCACGCCGTAGCGTTG
>JANOGP010000253.1:0-9424 GCA_031406075.1 Betaproteobacteria bacterium | reverse complement strand
ATCAAAATCTGGTTCGGACTTACTTGGTGAAGCTGGTCAAATTTGTGGTAACTGCGCGAGTTTCCGGTACCCCATATTGGAACCCACCTGAAGTCTCGTTCGGATCATGAATTTCATTCCGGCTTTTGCCTTTCTTCGTGTGTCTTCGTGTTCTTCGTGCCTTCGTGGTGGGACTGTAGGTTTAGAGTTTTCCGCTCAGGCCGTCTTCGTCTATGCAACCGGCGGGATTCCGTTACCATGAGCGCTTTTTTGCGCAGCCCCCCAGTCTCGAATCCGCCATGAAAGCCGACGAAGCTTGTTTTCTGCCCGCCCACGATCTGGTTCGGCGCATTCGTGCGCGTGAATTGACCGCGCTGGAGGTCATGGACGCGCATCTTGCGCAGACCGAGAAAGTGAATCCGGCAGTGAACGCGATCGTCACATTCCTTCCCGAACTGGCACGCAGCGGCGCGCGGGCGGTGGACGCAGCACTTGCCCGCGGCGACGATCCCGGGCCGCTTGCGGGACTGCCGGTGGCGCACAAGGACCTTGCAGTGACCAAGGGTATTCGCACTACATTTGGCTCGCCGATCTATCGCAACTTCGTGCCCGATGTGGACGCAATCATCGTCGAACGGCTGAAGCAGGCAGGCGCGGTCACATTTGGCAAGACCAATACGCCGGAATTCGGCGCCGGGTCGCAGACGTTCAATCCGGTTTTCGGTGCCACCAAAAATCCTTACGACCTTTCCAGGACCTGCGGCGGCAGCAGCGGCGGTGCGGCAGCGGCCTTGGCCTGCGGGATGGCGCCGATCGCCGATGGGTCGGACCTGGGCGGTTCGCTGCGCAATCCAGCGAGCTTCTGCAACGTCGTCGGACTGCGTCCTTCCGCCGGTCGCGTACCGCATTGGCCGTGTTTCTCGGCCTGGTTCCCGCTGTCGGTGGTCGGGCCGATGGCGCGCACCGTGCAAGACGCGGCTCTGATGCTTTCAGCGATTGCCGGTCCCGACCCGCGCTCACCGATCTCGCTGCAGGAACCGGGGTTGTCGTTTGCGCGGCCGCTGGCGCGTGATTTCAAGGGCACGCGCATTGCTTGGAGCGCGGACCTCGGCGGTCTACCGGTCGAACCGGAGGTGGCCGAGGCATTGACGGCGCAGCGAGCGGTCTTTGCCGATATCGGTTGCGTGATCGAGGACGCCACGCCGGATTTGCGCGATGCAGATGAGGTCTTTCAGGTAATGCGCGCCTGGCATTTCGAGCTCTGCTACGGCCAACTGCTGAAAACCAAGCGCGGTCTGATGAAGGACACGGTGATCTGGAATATCGAGCAGGGCGCCAAGCTTACCGGCCCGCAGCTGGGCGCGGCAGAGTCCAAGCGCAGCCAGCTGTTTCACCGCGTGCGCGAGTTCATGGAAGATTACGACTTTCTGGTTGCGCCTGTCACACAAGTACTGCCCTTCGATGTCAATGTGCCTTACGTCTCCGAAATAAACGGCATCCAGATGGAAAGCTACATCGACTGGATGCGCTCGTGCTATTACATTACCGTGACGGGCTTGCCGGCTATATCGGTCCCGTGCGGGTTCAGCCGCGGTGGCCTGCCGGTCGGCCTGCAAATCGTGGGCAGGTATCGGGACGATTTTGGCGTGCTGCAGATCGCGCACGCGTTCGAACAGGCCACCGGATTCTGGAAACGCAGGCCGGCGGTTGCGCAATCCTGAATGACTTTCTTCCTGAAGGGCGAGCGATGATAACTGGTTACAAACTCAGTCGAAAACTGTGCGCCGTGCCGGCGGTCCTGGCTGCCATATTGTGTGCCTCGGTGATGGCGCAAAATCCGTCCCCGCCTTCCAGGGATCGCGTGTATGTGCACGACGTGGAAGGCATCTGGATCAACGAGCAGTATGTAAAAGCCCTAGCCGCGCTTCGTAGCCCGCACGCGGCGTCGAAGAAAACGCCGCCGGTGGTGATCGCCATCAAGCGCGAAGGCCGGGCATTTCCGATTGTGGTGACCGATTTCAACAAGGCCACGGTGCAGACGGTGCTGGACGTTGAGCCGGACGCGAAACCCGGATCCTATCGACTGGTGGTCGGGGCGGGCGACCGGCCCATGACCAGCAAGGAAGTGAAGTACGTCTATTTCCAGGGAACCAGGAATGCGGGGGGAAAATTCGAGAGGCTGCGCGTCGCGGAAATTTTCCTGATGAAAGGCCGGTGGGCGGACTACACGTTGGTTCCTGACGAGCTCAGCCCATATCTCAACCGGCTGGTGCTGGCCGGCCGCTACAAGGATGAGCAGGGCAGGGGCTGGGAGTTCAGCGAATCCGGTGAGGCGCGCTGGCCGGACCAAAAGTTCGTCTATGAACTATCGCTGAATGATCAGGGAGCGAGCTGCGAGTATCTGCAGACCGAAGACCTCAGAGACGGCGCCGACCTCAAACGCTTCGGCTACGCATGGAAAAACGGCAAGCTTTTCATTTACCCGTCGCGCATGGTGAACAAGAAGGTACGCTGCGATGCCAAGCCGCTCGGCGTGCTTACGCCGCAGTAGGGGGCAAGAAGGAGCACTTGGAGGCGCAACAGAAAGGCCGCAGGGATTTTAATTCCGGTCCTTCCGACATTCCAGTGGGCAACAGGGCGCGAAAAAACTCCCTCACCCCGCGCTCTGCGCGACCCTCCCCCGAAGGGAGAGGGCAGTGTGCACGCTTCTCCCTCAGGGAGAAGGGCTGGGGATGAGGGTAGAACTGCAACGCTCGCGACTGGAATCCGGCTTCATGGTGATTGTGACCCGCGCGAAAGGCGCATTCTAAGTATTGTGTTCAGGTGTGCACCGTAATCAAGAAATCGGCGTTTATGCGCGAGTAATCCGGGACCGGTGTATTTCACTCGGTCATAGCCGGAATCCATTCACAAGAAACCAATGATAAGGGAGGGGGCATGAAACGGTCATCGGCTCTGTTGTTCGGTTGTGCTTTTCTGGCAATTGGCGCCGCCGGGATGGCGCGAGCGGAAGTATGCGGCGGTCCAGTGACCGCGGACGAGGCGCTGGCGGCAGAGGACGACCGCTACGAGGCGCAGACTGCCA
Organism: Betaproteobacteria bacterium; assembly: GCA_031406075.1. Lineage (GTDB taxonomy): Bacteria > Pseudomonadota > Gammaproteobacteria > Burkholderiales > JACQAP01 > JACQAP01. The sequence continues at coordinate 6,360 of JANOGP010000253.1, read as the reverse complement.
ACGATTTCGCCGCCATGGAAAAGCTTTTCGGCAACGACCTGGTGTATATCCACTCTTCAGCCGTTGTGGACAACAAGGCGACGTACATCGACTCCATGCGTTCCGGCACGGTGAAGTACCGGGTCATGCGCCGCAGCGGCGTGACGGTTCGTACTTACGGCTGCATCGCCATCCTCTCCGGCCTGGCCAATTTCGATGTCACGGTGAAGGGACAGGATCTGTCCGTGGAACTGCGCTTCCACACGGTCTGGGCCAAGCGCGACGGCGGATTGCAATTCGTGTCCTGGCAGGCCACGCGCGTACCTGCCCCGCAGTAATCCTGGTTCACGCTGCTTCGATGCGCGCGGCATTGCGCCGCGCGCATTGCACCGGGAGATTGCCCCCCGCCGGACCGCGGAACCATGACATCTGCGGCGTTGGACTCCCGTAATCTTTTGTTCCTAAAATGCCGGACCTTGTCAAATACCCTCTAGCCTGAGCTGAAAAAAATGCCGCGAGTCGCGGAAAGCAAACCCACGCCAAGCCGGCAGGAGGCAATCGATCAGGTCAAGGGGCTCCTGCAGAAACATCGGATCGTCGAGAGCATGGTCCATAAGCAGGACATGCCTCGGCACGAGCTGGTGGAATCGCTCGTCCACAAGCAGAACATCGCGGAGCTGCAGAATAAGCTGGACAAGCTCCACCCTGCCGACGTTGCCGACATCCTCGAAGCGCTGCCGCTCGAAGAGCGCCTGGTCGTATGGGATCTGGTCAAGGCCGGGCGTGATGGCGAAATCCTGCTCGAGGTCTCCGATGCGGTGCGGGAGACCCTCATCGCCGACATGGACTCGCAGGAACTGCTGGCTGCGACCGGGAAACTCGACGCCGACGAGATTGCCGACCTGGTCCAGGACCTGCCGCAGGACGTGCTCGCGGGCGTATTACAGTCGCTGTCGGTCGAGGAGCGCGAGCATTTGCGTTCCGCGATGTCCTACCCGGAAGACTCCGTGGGTGCGCTGATGGACTTCGATATGGTGTCCGTGCGCGACGATGTAACGATGGAGGTGGTACTGCGTTACCTGCGGCGCATGGATGAACTCCCGGACCATACCGACCAATTGTTCGTGGTGGACCGCGATGAATCGATCCAGGGTGTGCTGCCGATCAACCGTCTGATCGTCACCGATTCTGACATTCTGGTGGCGTCGGTGATGAATTCCGAGTTCATCTCGTTCTCGCCGGACGACAAAGCGCAGAAGGCTGCACAGGCCTTCGAGCGTTACGATCTTGTGTCTGCGCCGGTGGTTGACCGGCGCAACCGGCTGGCAGGGCGCGTGACGGTGGACGCGGTCGTTGACTTCATCCGCGATGAATCCGAGGCCGAACTGCTCGGCATGGCGGGTCTGCGCGAAGAGGAGGACATTTTCGCGTCGGTGTGGAAAAGCGCGAAGAATCGCTGGTTGTGGCTGGCGGTGAATTTGTGCACGGCATTCTTCGCCTCGCGCGTAATCGGCGTGTTCGAGGGCACCATCGAGAAACTGGTTGCGCTTGCAGCGCTCATGCCGATTGTCGCCGGCATAGCCGGCAATTCCGGCAATCAGACCACCGCGCTGATCATCCGCGCGCTGGCATTGGGGCAGGTGACGGCCGAGAACGCGCGCCGGATGATCGTCAAGGAGCTGGCAATCAGCCTGCTGAACGGCCTGGTCTGGGGAGGTGTGGCAGGGTTGTTCGCGTGGTGGCTCTACAACAATATTGCCTTGGGCGTCGTGATGATGGGCGCGATGCTCCTGAACCTTATGGTTGGCGCCATGGTCGGAATACTCGTTCCATTGGTGATGCAAAGGATGGGCCGCGACCCGGCGATCGGTTCCAGCGTGCTGCTCACGTTCAGCACCGACAGCATGGGTTTTTTCATCTTTCTCGGACTGGCTACGGTCTTCCTGCTGTAGACCAGGGCGCCCCCCGGGGGATCAGGACATCCAGAGGTGGTCGCCGTTCGTATCAAATCCGGGATCAAAATTTTCGATTTCATGCCGTTGATCAGCGCGGCCCCGAAGAAAATTCTCGGCACCCCGGTACCGCGACTGAACCAACCGATCGTTTATGTAAACAGCGGGGCGCCGCCTGCATTTCTGAGACGGTAAAGCACGGAAACAGCGAACGCCTGGCAGGGCGTAAACGGGTGGCGGGCGGGCATGTCGGCCAGATGCGCTTTTGCGGAATCGGGCGCAGACGGCTCATCGGTGTATTTTCGCCGCCGCTCGCCTGCGGCGAGCCGGGCGTGGAAGACTTGATGCGCTTTTTCCATGATTCATAATGCTTCGCGCAGTAAGCTATTGCGTGTTTACACGACCATACGGCCTTTACCAAGGAGCATGAGCATGCTGATTCGACGTCCATCCGCAATCAAACCTTCGGAGATTACCGGGCAGGCGCTGTATCGGGACCGGCGGGATTTCATCCGTGCAGCCGCCGCACTCGGCTTGGCAGGAGGGTTTGCCGCAGCCGGACTGTTGACGCCTGGCGAAGCGCGTTCGGCGGCGAAGCTTGCCGATCTCAAAAAGAGTCCCTTGTCCATCAAAGAAACTCTCACGCCGTTCGAGTCGGTCACCAATTACAACAATTACTACGAGTTCGGCACCGACAAGGAAGACCCGGCGGCGAATGCCGGAAAGCTGAAGACCCGCCCATGGACGGTGAAGGTCGACGGCGACGTGAAAAAGCCGAAGACATTCGACATTGAGGAACTGCTCAAGCTCGCCCCCCTGGAAGAGCGCGTCTACCGCATGCGTTGCGTGGAGGGCTGGTCGATGGTGATCCCGTGGGCCGGGTATCCGCTCTCCGAATTGATCAAACGCGTCGAGCCCACAGGCAATGCCAAGTATGTGGAGTTCTACACGCTGCTGGATCCCGCACAGATGCCGGGGCAGAAAATGCCGATTCTCGACTGGCCTTACGTCGAAGGCCTGCGCATGGACGAAGCGATGCATCCACTGACGCTGCTGACGGTGGGGCTTTACGGCCAGGTCCTGCCCAACCAGAACGGCGCACCGGTGCGAACGGTGGTGCCGTGGAAGTATGGCTTCAAGAGTGCGAAATCGATCGTGCGCATACGCTTTACCGAGCAGCAACCGAAGACGGCCTGGGAAATGGCGGCCCCGCACGAATATGGGTTCTATTCCAACGTCAACCCGAAAGTCGACCATCCGCGCTGGAGCCAGGCGAAAGAACGTCGCATTGGCGAGTTCCGCAAGCGCGAAACGCTCATGTTCAACGGCTATGGCGATCAGGTCGCGCAGCTCTACACCGGCATGGACCTGAAGAAGAATTTCTAGAATCCAGGCGTTCACCGCAAAGACGCAAAGGGCGCGAAGGAAGGTCAAGAACAAAAAAGCAGCCGCCAGGTAAAACTCCCGACTGGCGAGCGATCCACCAATGCGGGAATTGGTAGAAACGGATCACGAAAAATTACCTTACTTTTCTTTTGCCCGTTTTTGCCCTTCCTTTGCGCACTTTGCGTCTTTGCGGTGAGAGATTTCTTAATATTCAATGCAACCTAAACCGGAACAGATAAAGTGGATCAAGGCCGCGGTCTTCGCAGCCTGTTTGATTCCGCTCGCGCGCCTGGCCTGGCTGGGATTCCACAACCGGCTCGGCGCCAACCCGATCGAGTACATCACCCATTCCATCGGCTGGTGGACGCTCACGTTCCTGCTCATCACGCTGTCGGTTACGCCCTTGCGCCGGCTGCTCAATCTGCCGTGGCTGTTGAGGCTGCGGCGGATGCTCGGGTTGTTCGCATTCTTTTACGTCAGCATGCACTTCACCACTTACATCTGGCTCGACCAGTTCTTCGACTGGATGGAGATCGTCAAGGATGTCCGCAAACGGCCCTTCATCACCGTGGGTTTCAGCGCATTCGTGTTGCTGATCCCGCTTGCGGTGACTTCCACCAACGCGATGGTGAAGCGCCTCGGCGCCAAGCGCTGGCAACTCCTGCATCGCCTGGTGTATGCGATCGCCTCGCTTGGCGTATTGCATTTCTGGTGGCTGGTGAAGAAGGACATCACGGAACCATTCATTTTTGCCCTGCTGCTCGCTTTGCTTCTGATCATCCGGTTGCTGTACCTGCTCAAGCAGCAGCGTTCGACGTCCCCTCCTTCCGCGGCGCGCTCCCAGGTAGCCTGATTGCAGGCACGCCTCCCGGCGGTTACAGTTGCCGGCCAGAACTTCCCCAAGGAGGGTGTCGCATGCTGGTCGGTGTGCCGAGAGAAATCAAGGATCACGAGTACCGCGTCGGGCTCACGCCGGCGGGTGTCCATGCGCTCTGCGAACGCGGCCATCAGGTCCGCGTCGAGACCGTTGCCGGCGCGCGCATCGGCATTCCGGATGGCGACTACATATCGGCTGGCGCTCGCATCGTTGCTTCGGCGAAGGAGGTCTTTGCCGCGGACATGGTAGTGAAAGTCAAGGAGTTGCAGCCGGCGGAGTTCGGCCTCGCGCGCCGCGGGCAGATCCTGTTTACCTATCTGCACCTGGCACCGGACCCTGAGTTGCTCGATGCATTACTGGCCTGCGGCGTAAGCGGAATCGCATATGAGACGGTAACCGACGTGCGGGGCCGGTTGCCACTGCTCGCACCGATGTCGCGGATTGCCGGCAGGCTCTCGGTGCAGGTGGGTGCCTGGGCGTTGCAGATGGCCAATGGCGGCAGCGGCGTACTACTGGGCGGCGTGCCCGGAGTTGCGCCGGGAAAAGTCGTCGTCATCGGCGCCGGCGCCTCCGGCGTGAACGCGGTACAGATCGCAGCCGGCATGGGAGCCGACGTTACGGTGCTCGATGTCGACCTCGAGCGCCTGGCGCATCTCGACGAGGTTTACCGCGGACGGATAAAAACCTGTTACTCGGAAGCGCTGGCGATTGCAGAGCAGGTCGCGCACGCCGACCTGGTGATCGGAGCACTTCTGGTGCCCGGCAAGCTCGCCCCCCGGGTAATTTCACGCACGCTCCTCCAACGCATGCGGCCGGGTTCGGTGCTGGTCGACATTGCGATAGACCAGGGCGGCATCGCCGAGACCTCGCGCCCGACTTCGCACTCGCAGCCGCTGTTCGTGGAAGAAGGCGTGGTGCATTACTGCGTGCCCAATATGCCCGCGGCCTGCGCCCGCACAGCGACGCTGGCGCTGACGCAGGCGACCTTCCCCTATCTGCTCAAGCTCGCCGATCGCGGGCTCGACGCGCTATCTGAAGATGCGGGGCTGGCCAACGGCCTGCAGGTACACGCCGGTCAGGTTACCCACCACGGCCTGGCCGAGGATGCAAAGCGGCCGTTCCGCGCCTACACCGAGGTCGCCGCTGGCATGCGTCGGGTTTGAAGAGAATTGCAAAACCGAGAATCTCACCACGAAGACACTCTTTTCAGTACCTTACTTTCTATACCCGCTCGACGGGTGCCCTTGAGGGGTGCGAAGAACACGAAGAAAAGCCAAACAAAAATATGAGAACGAGTTCGCTCAAAGTGACCGCTCGAAAGATTCCCATTGCGGAATTGCGTTGAAGAAATGAGGTGTGCTCGCTGGCATTAGATGTCCTCGTACGATCCAGACACACCAGTAACCGTGGCTTCGCAAAGACCGCCCAAAGCCGCTCCGGAAGGCGTCTGAGAATCCCAATCGCACCGAGCTTCGCAAGCACGATGCCCGCGCAAACGCGAAGCGGGCGCTCAATAACGTTGTGTTTTCTATCCAGTCAACATGCGAAACTGCAAGGCGCAAGGCAAGAGCGGAACTTGGCCGCCTATCACCGGCGTAACCAACCCACCCCGCCATCGGGGTCTGCTCAAGCGTCCTTGGCAAGTCCCTGATTCAATAGTAGTGTACTCACATGAAAGTGGATTTCCCGCGGTGCCACACGGCTCTGGATACTGCATGATAGGCGGAACATCGCCGTGGAATAACACGGAAAACTTCCGTTGATTACATGTTAGCGCGCGCCAGGTGACAGCCGTGCCTAAGCGAGTCTCGTGTATTGTGCGATGAAGTAGCCACCGGGGTATTCCTTCATGTCCGAGCTGGACGTCGCGAAAGAGAAGATCGCCTACCTGAAGGTCTGGCTTGGGATCCTCGTCATTGCGGACATCAGCACCTTCGGCTGGCTCATTTCCAATGTCGATGCCGCTACCGCCGCCTTATTGTGGGCGGCGGTAATTGCCGTGGTAGCCTTGACCATTGGCATCTTCTTGCTCCATCGCCGGATTGACCGCCACATTCAGTCATTGAGGGGGTTATAGCCCATGGAGATCATCGTTGCAGTGCTATTGGTTGTCGTCGCACTCGTCTTCGTCGGCATAGCCATAGACGCCGCCCGCCATCCCAAAGG
>JANOGP010000001.1:0-3184 GCA_031406075.1 Betaproteobacteria bacterium | reverse complement strand
ACGAATCCCAGTCGCTCGCGCGACCGTCATCGGAGAAGGAACTGTTCATTGCCTTCACGCTGCTCGCCTTGCAGGGCTTCGGCGGCGTTCTGGCGGTGGCGCAGCGGGTGCTGCTCGGGCTCGGCTCTGTAGCATGCCTGTTTGCCTGGAGGCGCCTGCGTTCCGGCGTTGCGGCCGTGGCGGAAGGCGGGTGACCGGCGCGATGCTCGCAGGAATCATGCTGCCATCGACGACGCTGGCGCTGGCGGCCGCGCGCTGGAGTCATGTGCGGCGCGACTGGCGCGCGGTGCGGGCGTTCAAGGCGGGCATGGCGCCGATCGTGATCGCGCTGATGTTCGCCACCGGCTGGATCCTGAGCACGGAATCGCCGGGCTGGAGGCACTTGCTACTCACTGTCGCGGCCGCAATGCTGCTCTGGCGCACCCGGCTCCATCTGCTGGTGATGATCGCGGCCGGAGCGATCGTCGGCGGACTGGGATGGGTGTAAGGGCAAGGATGAAGGATGAAGGAGGAAGGATGAAGGAGGAAGGATAAAGAGCGAAGGACGAAGAATAATGGCTGAATCGGTGTAAGTTACACTTTCGATCCGGTCCCAATTCGAGGGCGCATCAGGTGGAGCTTCCGCAAGTGATCGAAACGTTTCTGGAATCCGTCTGGGGATTTCTGAGAACTTTTGCGCATGCGCTGCTGCCTTCCAGCGAATACGGCGCCGCGGCAGCGATAATCGCCGGGATCTGCGTGGCAACGTTCGCGTGGCTCGGGTCGCGGTTCTTCTACCTGAAACGCGGCCGAGCGCTCACGGCGGACAGCGATTCCGACGGCGAAGAGGCAATTGCCGGGGAAGCCAGCCTGTCCGATGCACAGTACCGCCTCCTTTTCGACCACAATCCGATCCCGACATTCGTTTGCGAGACACGCAGGTGGAGTTGTCTCGAATTCAATGAGGCGGCGCTGAATGGTTATGGCTACTCGCGCGAGGAATTCCTGAAGATCAGGTTCACGGACCTGAGCCCGGCGGAGGATATGGAGCGGCTGTCGACCACGCTTTTCAATCTTGGCGCCGGCGCAGCCGATCTCGGGGTTTGGCACCACAAGAAGAAGGACGGCACGTCGATCGAAGTCGAACTCATGACCTTCCGGGTGCAGTTTGCCAGGCGGCAGGCCCGGGTTCTGATCGCCAGGGACGTCACCAGCCGCAGGAAAATCGAGGAAGTGCTGTGGAAAGACGTCGAGCGCTTCGGGCTGGTGTCCAAGGCGACCAACGACGGGTTGCTGGAGTGGCACCTCGCCAGCGATAAAGTTTGGAGAAACGACAGCTATCAGCGTCTGTTCGGCAATCAGGTCGACGAGCCCCAGGCGAACATGGAATCGTGGTTCGGGCAAATCCACACGGACGACCGCGTGCGGGTGCAGCAGCGGCTGCTCGGTGTAATCAATTCAGACCAGAAACTGTGGAACGACGAATTCCGCCTGATGCGGCACGACCAGACGGTGGCGCATGTTCACGCCCGGGGATACGTCAATCGGGATGACGCTGGGTCCGCGCGCAAGATGCTCGCGGTTCTGCAGGACATCACCGCCCGCAAGGAGTCGGAGGAGCGTACCCGTTTCCTCGCAGACCACGATGAGCTGACCGGCCTGCCCAATCGCAGCCTGTTCAAGCAGTCGTTGGCGCAGGCGATTCAGCGCGCTGAACGCAGCCGCAAATTCCTGTCGGTCCTGTTCCTCGATCTTGATCGGTTCAAGAACATCAACGACAGCCTCGGCCACGAAACCGGCGACCAGGTGCTGCGCGCGGTGGCGGAGCGGCTCTCAGGCTGCGTGCGGCAGGTGGACGTCGTGGCCCGCTTTGGTGGTGATGAATTCGCGGTGCTCGTCGAAGGCCTGACGGCGGAGGACCAGGCCGGCGCCGTAGCCCGCAAGATCATCGATGCCCTCGCCAAGCCGCTGGTTCTGGCGGGACGGCAGTATCGCCCGGGGGCGAGCATCGGCATCAGTACTTACCCTACCGACGGACGCGACGTGCTTTCGCTGCAGAAGAACGCGGACATCGCGATGTACCGTGCCAAGGAAGAAGGACGGGGCACCTTCCAGTTCTATTCCGAACAGTTGAATACGCACTCGATTCAGCGACTGGAATTCGAAACGAACCTGAATGCCGCGTTGAACAACAGGGAGTTCGTGCTGTATTACCAGCCGAAGGTCGAACTGGCGAGCGGGCGTATCACCGGTGTTGAGGCGCTGATCCGCTGGGTGAGCCCGCAATTCGGATTTGTGTCGCCGGCGGATTTCATCTCCATCGCCGAAGAGACCGGCCTGATCGTGCCGATGGGGCGATGGGTGGTGCAGACCGCCTGCGTGCAGAACCGCGCGTGGCAGAAAGGCGGGTTGCCGCCGCTGCGAACAGCGGTCAACATTTCAGCCCGGCAGATGGCGGACAAGGGCCTGGTCAACTTCATCGTCGATTCGATGACGCGCACCGACCTGACCGCGGAGTCGCTGGAGCTCGAGATCACGGAAAGCGCGGTTATGAGCAACCAGGACCACGCGGAGAAAGTGCTCAATCAATTGAAGGCGCTCGGATTCCATCTGACCATGGACGACTTCGGTACCGGCTATTCGTCTCTGGCCTATCTCAAGCGCTTCCCGTTCGACAGCGTGAAAATCGATCAGTCCTTTGTCCGGGGCATTCCCGCCAGCCGAGACGATTGCGCCATCGTCGAAGCCATCATTGCCATGGCTCACAGCCTGGAACTGGAGGTCGTGGCCGAGGGCGTGGAAACCCAGGAGCAGTCCGATTTCCTGCGCAAACTCGGCTGCGACCAGATCCAGGGCTATCTTTTCAGCAAACCCATTCCTTCGGTGGAAATTGTCGCCTTGCTGTACAAGACCATGACGCGGAGTTCGTCCGAGCAGGCCGCTTCGTGAAACCCAGGTTCGAGGTTCGAGGTACGGGGCCCGAGTAAACGGCGAAGTACAGCACGTAAAAGTGCGGTGCCCCCTACTTGGTTCAGGAGTTCTTGAGCGTTGCGAGGAACTCCAGCAGCGCGGTGTTGACCTCGGCCGGGCGTTCCTGCTGGATCCAGTGTCCGGCTCCGTCGATGAGCCTGCAAACGCGCAGATCGTCCACCCAGCGCTTCATGTACTCCACCAGGTCCACGCCGGGAACGAACCTGAGCACCCC
>JANOGP010000400.1:0-4470 GCA_031406075.1 Betaproteobacteria bacterium | reverse complement strand
CACGTTGCGATGGGCGAGCGGCACGATCTTCGGGCGCGACGTCGTTCCGGAAGTATGCAGGACCAGCGCGATGTCGTCCGCAGACGCCGGACCCGGGCGTGACGGCGGCAGCGCGGCTTGTCCTTCGGGAAAAATCAGGGTGAAGCTACCCGCGCCGTGTTCGCGGGTGGCGGCAACCCGCGCGATCGGAATGCCGAGCTTGCCCGCGACATCGATCGCGGCGGACGCCTTGTCCCGCTCGATGATCAGCAGCCTGGCGCTCAAGTCTGTCAGGTAGAACTCGAATTCGTCGGCCCGGTATCCCGGGTTCAGCGGTGCGGCGGTTGCGCCGGCCGCGACGCTCACGAACGCTGCCGCCATCTCGGGACCGTTGTCGAGGACGATCGCGACGCGGTCATTGCGGCCGATTCCCTTCGCATTGAGCGCGCCCAGCGTATCGCGCGCGAGCTGGCGCAACGCCTGATACGTGAGCGGCGCGCCACCGGGCGTGCTCAGCGCAGTCGCGCCGGGCGCGCCCGCTTCCAGAAGATCGAGCACGGTTGCAGGTGAACTGCTCATTTCGACTTTCCTGTGTTTGGTTGGCAAATTGAAACGGGGTAACGCCTAATCATCGAGCGTGAGCTTCGCGTGCCGGGCATTCAGCGACTTCGCCAACAGGCTTGCGCACGCATAAACGGCGCTGATGTGCGGCGTCGGCGTCTGGGTCAATCTGCCCAGCTCGACCACCGAGCCGGCCAGCGCCTCGATCTCGATCGGCCGGCCCTGTTCGACGTCCTGCAGCATCGAAGTCTTGTGCGCGCCGACTTTCTCTGCACCGGCAATCCTGCGCTCGATGCTTATGCGGAAGCTGACGCCGAGTTTTTTGGCGATGGCCTCGGCCTCGGCCATCATCTGCGCCGCCAGGTCGCGCGTGAGCGGAAACTGACAGATGTCCACCAAGGTGGCGTGCGTGAGCGCACTGACCGGATTGAAGCTCAGGTTGCCCCAGAGTTTGAGCCAGATCTCGCTACGGATGTCCTGCGAGATCGGCGCTTTGAAACCAGCCTTGGTGAAGCTCGCGGCGATTGCCTCGATGCGCGGCGTGGTCGAGCCATCCAGCTCACCCAGCGTGAAGCGGTTGCCCTCGACGACCTGCACTACTCCGGGCGAGACCAGATTTGCGGCCGGATACACGACGCTGCCGATCACTCTCGCAGCATCGATGCTGCGCGCAATGCTGCCGTCGGGGTCGGCAGCGACAACCGGCGTTCCCTCGTATTGCCCGCCGTGCTTATTGAAGTACCACCATGGAATGCCGTTCTGCATCGTAACGACGCTGGTGGTCGCGTGGCAAAGTAGATTCAAATCGGGAGCAACCGCCGCGACCTGGTGCGCTTTGAGCGTCAGAAGCACGACGTCCTGTGGGCCGGCTTCGCTCATTTTCTCAAACGCGCGCGCGCCTTCGGCACGCAGTTCGCTGCCGTCCTCCAGGATCAGTTTCATCCCGCCGGCGCGAATGGCCGCGAGATTGGCGCCGCGGGCGATGAACGTGACGTCTTCGCCCGAGTGCGCCAGCCTGACGCCCAGGTAGCCTCCGATCGCGCCTGCGCCGACGACGGCGATCTTCATGATGCCTTGCGTGAAAGTCGGGTCATATGTAACGGTTGGAGAGCGTGCCTATGCCATCGATGACGACTTCCACGGTCGCGCCGGCGGGTATCGGTCCTGCGCCCACCGATGTCCCGCAGGAGATGATGTCCCCTGGACACAAGGTCAGGTCCCGGGATACGAGGCTCACCAGCTGCGCGGGAGAAAAAATCATGTCCCGCACCGGATAGTTCTGCCGCTCCTTGCCGTTCACGAGCGTGCGGACCATCAGCTCCGCAGGGTTCACATCCGTCGCGATGACCGGGCCGACCGGCCCGAAGCCGTCGAAGCTCTTGGCCCGCGTCCATTGAGCGAAACTCGGGTCGGTTTTCAACAGCTCCACTGCGGTGATGTCGTTCACGCAAGTGTAGCCGAAGACGTATTGCGCCGCCTCGCCGAGGGCGATGTCCTTTCCCTGTTTGCCGATGACGACGCCGAGCTCGCCTTCGTACAGCACGCGCCCCGGGTAAGACTTTGGCGCCGGAACTTCGGCCTCGTGGGCGCAGAAACTGTTGGCCCCCTTGATGAAGAACAGCGGCTCCGCCGGGATGTCCAGCGAGAACTTCGCTGCCGCCGCATGGAAGTTGTTCCACAGCGCGATCATTTTGGTCGGCGCGCAAGGCGTCTCCCAATGGATATCGGCCAGCGCAATCAGCTCCGCGGTGGGCTCGTATGCCCCGAACATCTCGCCGCTGCACACGCGCACCGCGTCGCCCTCGATGAACCCGAAGCCGATCGCCTGCTTTTGCGAGAACCTCAGCCAGCGCACGTCACGTCCTACGTCTTCCGCGTACGCGATGGTTTCTGATCCAGCGAAGCGCGCCGGCGTTCATTACGCACGCCGCCCGACGATGACCAGGTCGCGCTCCACCCCGTCCAGCAGCGCCACTTTCGGCAACGCGCCCCAGCGCGCGAAGCCGAACTTCTCGAACAACGCCAGGCTGCTCAAATTGTGGCCGAAGATGAATCCGAGCAGGGTATCGACGCCGAGATCCGGCGCCTTCGCGAACGCCTGCACAAGCAGATAGGAGGCGATGCCGCGTTGTCTGAAGCCGGCGTGGACGTACACGCTCAGTTCCGCTGTCTTGTCGTACGCGGGGCGCCCGTAGAAAGACGAAAAGCTCAGCCACCCCGCGATCTGTCCCTCGGCCTCGACCACCCACAGCGGTCGAAAGTCCGGCGAATGCTCTTCGAACCAGCGCACCCGGCTCTGCACCGAAACGGGCTCGATGTCCGCGGTGACCTCGCGCGAAGGGATGGTCGCGTTGTAGATTGCAACGATGTGCGGCAGGTCCTCGCGCGTTGCGTTGCGGTGGGAAAACGCCATGGCGATGCGGTCCGTCGTCGGTGATCAATCGCTGCCGGACGGCGGTTGCCAGGGCTCGCGTACCTGCGGCACGGCTTCCATCAGCAGTCCAAGCGCGCGCGCCAGTGACTTTTCTCCGGCTTGTGCGCCCTTGTAATGGCCAAGGCGCGCGACCACGAGGTCATGCGTCGGAATAATGATCGTGTACTGTCCCCCGGCGCCCGCCATGAAGTAGGCGTCCTCGGGTACGGGCCATCTTCCCGTACGATTAAGCCAGAAGAACCCGCCGTACACCGGCCTCGACCAAGCCGGCGCAGGCGTGCGCACGAAATCCGTCCACCCCTCGGGCAACAGCCGCTCGCCGTTCCACACGCCATCCTGCAGATACAGCAGTCCGAGGCGCAACCAGTCGCGCCCCGATCCCAGATCGTAGCCCTGGAAAGCGAGGTTGCCGGACGCATCGGCCTCTACCAGCATGTTGCGCATTCCGAGCCGGTCGAACAGATGCCGCTGCGGAAACGAAAGGTATTCCTGCTTGCGGGCGACGGCCGCTTTCCTGATGAGATGGTTAATCACCAGCGGATCGGAATTTCGGTAACGCCCGACCGTATTGGGCGGCCATTGCGGCGGGCGCGTGACCGCCCAACGAACTGAGTCCGTCGCGCCGGTGTAGATGTAGAGATGGTCGGGATAGCCGCGCGACGGATCGTAGTCCGGGTCCTGCGGCGCGACGAAACGCAATCCGCTCGACATGCGCAGCAGATCGGCAATCCGGATCGCGCGCCGGGGATCGTCCGCGCGCTGCCATTCGTCCACCGGTGCCGGCGCCCACAGGTCATAGACACCCTCATGGATGAGCTGACCCATGAGCGTCGCGGCAATGCTCTTGCCCATCGACCAGCTCGGCAGCTTCGTGGTGTGGCCGAGTCCGCGCTGATAGCGCTCGCCGATGATGCGTCCCTTGTACGCAACGACGAACGCCGCAGTAAGCGCTTCCGCTGGATCGAACGCCGCCTCGACAACGGCAGCAATTTTCGCCGCATCGACTTCGCGCGGAAACGGTAGGTCCGGAAGCCGGTCTCCCATCGGCCACGGGTGCGTTGCCGGGTCGGGCAGAGAGGATCCGATTTTCGCGGGAGTGAAGCGCACGGAAGACGATCCGCGCGGCAGCGTCACGCATCCCTGGTCGCCGAAGAGCCTGGCAGTGCGAGTCACGCCGTTTGCCAGGCTGAGGTGAACGGCCTTTGCTTTCTCGTCCACAACGGTCTTGGTAACCAGGCGCCGCTCCGCACGTGGCGACACGAAGAACCCGTCTTCGTCGGCGGCGGTTGCAAGATCGCGGCCGGTTATGAACAGCGCCGAGCAAAGGATCTTCGCGTAGCCGGCGGTCATGTGCTCAACGGGATCGCCGGGCGGCACCTCCCACGCGGTTGCATACTCCTCCGGCAGACTCCTTTGCTGCGCGACGCAAAGGGCCGCCGGCAACAGCAGCGCGCCGAGAATCATCAGCGGTCGTAGCATCCCGCCTCCGGAATTTC
>JANOGP010000396.1:0-4765 GCA_031406075.1 Betaproteobacteria bacterium | reverse complement strand
TGCGCGCGCAATGCCTCGATGCGCTCGTCCAGCGGCGGGTGCGACATGAACAATCGCTTGATGCCCCAGCCTTCGCCGCCGTTGATGCCAAACGCCTTGATCTGGTCCGGCAGTCGCGAGGGCATATGCGCCTGTTTCAGCCGCTGCAGGGCGGCAATCATCTTTTCGCGGCCCGCCAGCGCGGCGCCGCCGGTATCGGCGCGGAATTCGCGCCGGCGGCTGAACCAAAACACGATGATGCTGGCCAGGATACCGAGCACCAGTTGAGCGATGATCGAGGTGATCCAGAAAGCCGGGCCATGGCCGCGCTGGGTCTTGAAAACGGCCTTGTCGACAATGTTACCGATGATGCGCGACAGAAATATCACGAACGTGTTCACCACACCCTGGATCAGCGCCAGCGTCACCATGTCGCCGTTGGCGACGTGAGTGACTTCGTGGCCGAGTACGGCTTCGGCCTCGTCGCGGGTCATGTTGTTGAGCAGTCCGGTGCTGACTGCGACCAGCGCATTGTTCTTGTTCATGCCCGTGGCAAACGCGTTGATCTCCGGCGCGTTATAGATCGCCACCTCGGGCACGCCGATGCCGGCCTGGCGCGCCTGGCGGTGCACGGTCTGTACCAGCCACTGTTCGGCTTCGCCCCGCGGGCTGTCGATGACCTTGGCCCCGGTCATCATCTTGGCCGACCACTTGGACATGGCGAGAGAGATCAGGGCGCCGCCGAAGCCGATCACTGCGGAGAACACCAGCAGCGCGCTCAAATCAAGACCACCGCCGGATTCGGCGAGCATGCGGTCCACCCCGAGCAGCCTCAGGGCGATACTCAGGACGAGGATAACCGCCAGGTTGGTAATCAGGAACAAAACGACGCGTTTGATCACAGGTGGCCTTTCCCAAATATAGATCGATTATATAGTGCAGAATCCGTGCGCCCGGTTCCGAATGACGACAATTTACCCGCTGGCGGTAAATTGCTCGAGCTCGGTGGACAGCGCGAGCCAGCGCGCCTCAGCCTCGTGCAGTTTTGCCGTTACCTTTGCCTGCTCCAGCAGGCTGCGTTTCAGATCCTCTTTGCGGCCGTCCCCGTACATATCGGGGGAGGCAATCAGCTTTTCAAGACGGGTCCTTTCGATTCCCAGCGCCCCGATTTCCCGCTCCGCCGATTTAAGCCGGGCCTCCAGCGGTTTGCGCTGCGCGAAGCGCCGGTTGCGTTCCTCGGCTTCGAGTCGCTTTTGCTCCTTGCGGCCGACCACAGGCTCTGCGGCGGCGCTTTCGGCCTGCTCCTTGGTGCGCAGCCGCTTGGCGTAATCATCGAGGTCGCCGTCGTAGGGCTCGACCATGCCGCCCTCCACCAGCCACAGTTCATCGGAGGTCGCGCGCAGCAGGCTGCGGTCATGCGACACCAGCACCAGCGCGCCCTCGTAGTCCTGCAGCCCAAGGGTCAGCGCGTGGCGCATTTCCAGGTCCAGATGGTTGGTGGGCTCGTCCAGCAAAAGCAGGTTCGGCCGTTTCCAGACGATCAGCGCCAGGGCAAGCCGGGACTTTTCGCCTCCCGACATCGGCGCAACGGGCGCGGTCACCTGATCGCCGTGGAAATCGAAACCGCCGAGAAAATTGCGCAATTCCTGCTCGCGCGTCCTCGGCGACAGCCGCGTCAGATGCCAAAGCGGGCTTTCCTCGGGACGCAACTGCTCCAGCTGGTGTTGGGCGAAGTAACCGATTTGCAGGCCTTTGCCTTCGACCCGCTCTCCGGCGAGCGGCGCCAGCGCGGCCGCGAGCAATTTCATCATTGTCGATTTTCCTGCGCCGTTGCGGCCGAGCAGGCCCAGCCGGGTGCCTGCCCGCAGCGTCATCCGGATTCCGCGCAGGACGGTTACGTCGCCATAGCCGGCTTCGACGCCATCCAGCGTCAGCACCGGATCGGGCTGTACTGCTGGCTGCCGAAACGTGAATTCGAATGGCGTATCCACGTGCGCGCCGGCGATGATCTCCATGCGGGCGAGCGCCTTGATTCGGCTCTGCGCCTGGCGCGCCTTGGAGGCCTTGGCCTTGAATCGATCGACGAAGGACTGCAGGTGGGCGATTTCGCGCTGCTGCTTTTCGTAGGTCGCCTGCTGCTGAGCCAGTTGGGCGGCGCGCTGAGTCTCGAATGCGGAATAGTTGCCCGAATAAAGTCGCAGGCGCTGCCCTTCAATTTGACAGATGCCGTCGGTTATGGCGTCGAGAAAATCGCGGTCGTGCGAGATCAGCAGCAGCGTGCCCGGGTAGCTGGATAGCCACTGCTCCAGCCAGATGATGGCATCGAGGTCGAGGTGATTGGTCGGCTCGTCGAGCAGCAGAATGTCCGAGCGGCACATCAGAGCGCGCGCCAGGTTCAGCCGCACGCGCCATCCGCCGGAGAACTGCGAGACCGGCGTATCGATCTCGGAATACGCGAAGCCGAGGCCATGCATCAGCTGCGCCGCCCGCGCGCGCGCCGAATACGCGCCGATGCGCTGCATGTCTTCATGCAGTTCGGCTATGCGCGTGCCGTCGTGCTCCTGCTCCGCCGCCAGCAGTTCGCCTTCGAGTTGCCGCAACTCCGCGTCGCCGTCGAGAACATACTCGATGGCGGCCTGATCGGAGGCGGGGATTTCCTGCGCAACGTGCGCGAGTACCAGTCCGGGCTGAATCTCGAACTCGCCTGCGTCCTGGTGAATTTCGTCGAGCAGCAGCGCGAACAGGCTGGATTTTCCGCTGCCGTTGGCACCGGTGACGCCGATCTTCCGGCCCCGATTAAAGGTGAGACTCGCGCCTTCGAACAACACCTTGGCGCCACGGCGAAGTTGCAGGTCGCGCAGAACGATCATGACTTGCGGATCTAAAGATAGATGCGGGACAAAACGCAGATGGGGTGGCTGATGGGACTCGAACCCACGACAACCGGAATCACAATCCGGGACTCTACCAACTGAGCTACAGCCACCGCTGAAACACTTGCCGCGAGGGGTGCACTGGCGTGCCCGACAGGAATCGAACCTGTAACCACCAGCTTAGAAGGCTGGTGCTCTATCCGGTTGAGCTACGGGCACGACTCTGAACCGGGCACGACTCTCGCTATCTGGTCGGGGTGGAGAGATTCGAACTCCCGACATCCTGCTCCCAAAGCAGGCACGCTACCAGGCTGCGTTACACCCCGGAGGGTCGGAACTATACCGACCAGGGGGTTAAAGGTCAATTTGAAAGCACCCAAGGCATTGCGTTTTTGCGGCGCTGAAACTATGCTTGCACCCCCCTGCTATTTCTGCTATTAAAGCGATTTTTTTTCCGGCCAAAACTGACGAATGACGACCGAATTTCACACAAATATCAAGCCCTATGTGCCGAAGAAGGGCGAGGCTTACATGAGTCCGAAGCAACTCGATCACTTCAGGAAAATGCTCAATCAACTGAAGATCGAGCTCTCGCAGGACATCGACCGCACCGTGCACACGATGCAGGACGAGGCGACTGTGTTCGCCGATCCGAATGATCGCGCCAGCCAGGAATCGGATATAGCGCTGGAATTGCGTAATCGCGATCGCGAGCGCAAGCTGATCAAGAAAATCGACGAAACGATCGCCAAGATCGACGCCGGCGAATACGGCTACTGCGAAAGCTGCGGCATAGAGATCGGCCTGAAACGCCTGGAAGCACGCCCGACGGCGACCCTCTGCATCGACTGCAAGACCCTCGACGAACTACGCGAAAAGCAAGTGGCGAAGTAGTCGCCACGCGCTTTCAGTGCAGGCTAACCTGTCCTTTCAGGTTATGCCGGAACTAAAAGCAAGTCGCGAAGTGACTTCGTCGTTTGCTGTTGGTTAAGGCTAACCTGCCCAGGCCGGTTACGCTGGATCTAAAAACAGGTGACCGAGTGAAATTGCATCGCCCAACATAGCGCCAGCAGGAACGCGTCAACGCCCCGCCCATGCGGGGCGTTGTCATTTTTCTAAAATGCGCCGTTAGGCGCTTGTCATGAACTGTCATGTGCGGAACTTTTTGGTTGTCGAGCGGGACAAACGCATATCGATAACCCCGGTCCGCAACCGGTTAATTCACAATTTTGCGGCCATTTGGAGATGAAAATGCTTGCGAAAATTCAGAACCCCCGCAATATCCGCCGGCGCCTCGGCATGAATCAACAGGAGTTCTGGGGACGCATCGGCGTAACCCAGAGCGGCGGTTCGCGCTACGAAAGCGGCCGCAACATGCCGAAGCCGGTGCAGGCACTGCTGCGGGTGGTGCACGTGGACCAGATGGACCTGAAAAAACTCAACAAAGGCGACATCGCCGTGATTTCATATCTAAAGGCCGCCGAACCGAGGCTGTATCGACGCCTCAAGACCGAAGCTTCGAGTCATATGCCGCAGCGGCACGGTCGCCGCTGACCTTCTAGTGTCCTGTTGCGCTGATTCGCGGCTGAAAACCCAACGAGAATCGGCGCCATGCTGTATTACGAAGTCCTCGCCGTGCGTGTCGGAGCGCGGAAGAGGGGCCCCTCCGGGGATCTGACCGCGGAGACACGCGTAAGGCCGGTGGTCGACACGCTATGGGCCGGTTGCACGGTCGCATCCCCGCAAGCGGGGCCCCTGCTCCACGTTCCACCGGCCCCCGCCACTGTCGAAGACTCGCGCCTTGCCTGACACCGATTTCGCGGGTTTTCCAATCGATAAAGGGCTGTCGTCGAATGCATAAGAGGTTTGCCTTCCAAGGTTCGCAGTTCGTCCCACGAATCATCGGAACAGGA
>JANOGP010000354.1:0-3282 GCA_031406075.1 Betaproteobacteria bacterium | reverse complement strand
AGCCCGTCTTCTCCCAGTCCCCTGCCCTCGCTGCCGAAAATCATCGCGACGGGCCCGGTCAAATCGATTTCGAAGACCGATTTCTTCGCGCGCGGGCTGGTGGCGATGACGCTGCCCTTGAATCCCGATAACGCAGCGGACAGATCCACGCATTCACGCACGGGCAGCACGAACTGCGCACCCATTCCACCGCGCAGCGATTTCGGCGACCAGGCATCCGCGCATCCCATCGCGAGATACGCCGAGGTGGCGCCCGCCGCCGCCGCAGTGCGCAGCACTCCACCTACGTTGCCTGGATCCTGCACACCGTCGAGCACCACGCGAAAATCGTCCGGTGATTTCGTCTCGAGCCGCGGGATGTCGACGATCGCGGCCACGCCCTCCGGAGTTTCAACCTGGGTGATTTCGTCGAACAGTTCGTCCGCGAGCAGATGGACGCGCCGGGGCGCGATGGCTTCGACGAGCTGGCGCACTTCCGGGCGCCGTATGCCGTGCTCGTTAACCAGCAAGGTTACCGATTTAACGCCGAAGCGCTCAACGTACGCCCCGATGAGCCGCGTGCCGTCGAGCAGCGTGAGGCCGCTTTTTGCACGTTCGCGCGCGGATTCGGCCAGTTTGTGCGCCTGCTTGACGTGCGCGTTCTGGCGCGAGGAGATGCGTTCCATCTGCAATGACGTCGGTGAGGGTGAGGATGGTGCCGGAGCTGGAATCGAACCGGCATGAATCTGTCGAGATGGTGGGCGAGACCGGATTCGAACCGGCATGGCTTGCGCCGAGGCATTTTAAGTGCCTTGTGTATACCAATTCCACCACTCGCCCGCGGTACTAGATCCTCGTGGATTTTAGCAGCCAGCTTCTGACCGTATACGTCGAAATATTCTTACCTCTGGCGTAAGCCGCCATGCTACCGCAGCGTTTGATCCCTGCCCTCACCTCGTCCGCGGGGGGAAATGTCCCAAATTGCCCTGGTGCAAAGTGACGGTGTACACGGTATTACTTGGATCTGGTGGAGGCGGGGGTCGGAATCGAACCGGCGTACACGGCTTTGCAGGCCGCTGCATGACCACTCTGCCACCCCGCCCGGGGCGCGCAGCATGATGCCTGCGCTGGACGAACGATTGCAGTATTCGATGAGAGGATAACCCGCGGTCCGCCGAAAAACTGCAAAGAGAAAGCGGCCGGTTTCAATTCGCCTGAATTGAAAATGGCCGCTTTCCACAGGACAATCTGGAGCGGGAAACGAGGCTCGAACTCGCGACCCCAACCTTGGCAAGGTTGTGCTCTACCACTGAGCTATTCCCGCGAAAAACCGAGTTGGCATTATAGGGAGCATGGCCTTTTTGTCAAGAAAAGTGCCGCTCTTAGCCGCTCTTCATAGCCTGCGGCAACGCCATTTTCAAATAGTAAATCATGGACCACAAAGTCAGCACCGCCGCGACGTAAATGAGGATGGTTCCTATGGCATGCATGCTCAGCGCCAGGAACTCGTCGTGGTAGAGGAGCATGATAATTGCCGTCATCTGCGATACGGTCTTGACCTTGCCCAGAAACGACACCGCCACGTTCTTGCTTTTGCCGATGCGCGCCATCCATTCTCGCAAAGCGGAAATTGCGATCTCGCGGCCGATGATGATCACCGCGATGAAGCCATCGAGACGGCCGATCCAGACCAGCATGATCAGCGCGGTGGCAACCATCAGCTTGTCGGCCACCGGATCGAGGAAGGCGCCGAAAGGTGAAACCTGATTCAAGGTGCGCGCCAGGTAGCCATCCAGCCAGTCGGTGATCGCGGCAAACGAGAAAATTGCAGTGACCGCGAGGTTCTTGTTGTGATCGGCGATCCAGTCGTGCGGCAGGTAGTACACCCCGACCAGCAACGGGATCATCAGGATACGCAACCAGGTGAAGAGATTCGGGAGGTTCATCGGCATGAGGACGTCAGTGTAGCTGTTGGTAGATTTTTACGGCGAGTTCAGTGCTGATGCCTTCGACTTGTGCAAGTTCCTCCACGCTGGCGGATGCAACCCCTTTCAGGCCGCCGAAACGTGACAACAGCCGCTGCCTGCGCTTGGCGCCGATCCCGCCTATTTCTTCCAGCGTCGAGCGATTGCGCGCCTTGGCGCGGCGGTTGCGGTGGCCGGAAATTGCAAAGCGATGCGCTTCGTCGCGGATCTGCTGGATCAGGTGTAAACCGGGATCGTCGGGCGCCAGCCTCAACGGTACGCTACGGCCGGGGAAAAACAGTTGCTCGAAACCGGGCTTGCGCCCTTCGCCCTTGGCCACACCCATCATGGGCAGATCGCTCAGGCCCAGTTCAACGAGCACCTCGAAAGCCGTGCTCACCTGTCCTTTGCCGCCGTCGATCAGAATCAAATCGGGAAGCTTGCCCTCGCCTTCCACGATCTTGCGATAGCGCCGGTCCAGCACCTGGCGCATCGCGCCGTAGTCGTCTCCCGGCTCCACGCCATCGATGTTGTAGCGGCGGTATTCGCCAGACTGCATTGCCGAGTTTTCGTATACCACGCACGAGGCTACGGTGGCCTCCCCCATGGTGTGGCTGATGTCGAAACACTCGATGCGGCGCACGTTGTCGGCGAGACCTAGTGCCTGTTGTAGAGCGATAAGGCGGGTTTCCTGGGTGGCGTGGGCCGCGAGCCGCTGGGCGATCGCCAATTCGGCGTTTTTCTCCGCCATGCGCAGCCAGACGCGGCGCTCGCCAGTCGGCTTGGCGTTGATCTGTACCCTGGTCGCAGCCTGCCGGGACAGCAGTTCCTCGAGCGCCGCCGCTTCGACCGGCCGGTTGACGATGATCGCCGGCGGCACCTCGCGGTCGACGTAGTGCTGCGCCAGAAAGGCCTCAAGGGCGATCTGTTCGTCCTGATCTTGTGCGTTTTGGGGGAAAAAGCTCCTGTCACCGCGGTGAAACCCGCCCCGGACCATCACCAGGTTCACGCACATCAGCCCTCCGGTCGCGGCCAGCGCGACAATATCGGCGTCCACGCCGTGGCTGCTGGTGACGAACTGAGTTTCGCGTACCTTGGACAGCGAACGGATCTGGTCCCGGTAGGCGGCCGCCTGTTCGTAACCCTGCTCCGCCGCGGCCTGGTGCATGCGCTCTTCCAGACGGTCGACCGCCTCGTCTTCCCTGCCCTGCAGGAACAGTTCCGCGCTCTTGACGTCCTCGGCATAGTTTGTTTCGCTGATCAGGCCCACGCACGGTCCTGTGCAACGTTTGATCTGGTACAGCAGGCAGGGGCGCGAGCGGTTGGCGAACACCGTGTC
>JANOGP010000248.1:0-2757 GCA_031406075.1 Betaproteobacteria bacterium | reverse complement strand
GCCGGTGCTCGTCACGCGGGAAACAACCGAACGTCCGGAGGCCGTTGCTGCCGGAGCAACAAAGCTGATTGGTACCGATCCCGACCGAGTTCTGTTCCAGCATGGACTGGAACTCGAACGCCTTGAATTCCGGACCTTGGTCGAAGACGCAAGAGGTCGGCTTCGGATAACGTGCGAGCAGCCCCAGCTGCTCCATCGTGTCGAGCCACTCGAAGATCAGCCTGTCGGAATGGCGCCGCAGAAAACCGCGAATTACGTCGGAGTGCGCGTCGGTCTCGACCAGGCCGAGGACGCGACGATACTCCGCGGGAACTTTGGAGTCCTGGCTCTCCAATGTCCTCTTGCCCGCTTCGGTGCGTCGATAGATTCGCGCCTCTGACGCCACGCCCACAGTGTACTAGTCTGCTTTGGCGCCCGAGAGGTTCACCACCCGCGCCCATTTCTCGATCTCGGCGCGGATCAACACGTCGAATTGCCCGGGGGTCGATCCGACGGGCTCCATGCCGAGCTGCGTCATTCGCTCGGTGAGGTCCGACGACCGGATTGCTTTCGAAAAATCAGAAGAAATTTTCTGGATGAGATCGCGCGGCGTAGCGCCTGCCGCGACGATGCCGACGATGCTCAACGCGCTCACTCCGGGCACCGTGTCCGCGACTACCGGATACCCTGAAACGCGCTGCGGACTGAGCAGCGCGATCACCTTCAGCTTGCCCGAATTGATGATCGGCTGCGCGGCGTAGAGGACATCGAGCAGGATCGGCACGTGCCCGCCTATGACGTCCTGCTGCGCCGGCGCGCCGCCCTTGTAGGGCACGTGCACCAGGTCGATGCCGGCCTGGGTTTTCAGCAGCTCGACCGCGAGGTGCATGGCGGTGCCGCTTCCCGGCGTGGCGTAACTCAGCTTGCCGGGATTCTTCTTCGCCAACGCGATCAGCTCCGCGACGTTGTTCGCCTCGAGCGACGGGTGCGCAGCCATCACCAGGTGCTGCACCGAAACCTGGGTCACCGCCGCCAGGTCCTTCAGCGTGTCGTAGGGCATGTTCTGGCGCAGGCTCGGGTTGATGACGTGCGCCGTGACCACCATGCCGAGGGTGTGCCCATCGGGCGCGGATTTCGCCACCAGGTCGGTGCCCACCACGGTGCCCGCGCCGGGCCGGTTCTCGACCACCACCGGCTGGCCCCACACGTCCCGCATCTTGCCGGCGACCAGGCGTCCGATGATGTCGGTGGCGCCGCCCGGCGGAAAGGGAACGATGAGCCGGACTGGTTTGACCGGGAAAGCCTGTGCCGTTCCCCAGAACAAAAAGGAAAGAATCAAAACCACTCTCACAGCTTCGGAACCCCTCCCGTCGCCACCGGATCGTCGGCGTAGAGCTTCTTGAAGTCGAAGGTCGCGCGCTTGCCCTTCTGCGGCGGCACGCCGTTGGCCGCCGGAAACAGCCTGTACTCCGGCGGCACGTCGCGGAATCCTTCGGCATCGAGCCACAGGCGGATCAGGCGGCGCTCGCGCCCGTGTTCGGGATAATTCGTGAACTGAGTGCGCGCGTGCATCACGGTGTAGTTGTTGATCACCATCATGTCGCCGCGCTCGAGGTAGAAGGCGAGGCGGTTTTCCGGCGCCTTGGCGATCTCGTCGAAAAGATTGAACGCCTCGATATCCTCGCCGGTGAGCTCGATGCCGAGCTCGCGATGGCCGGCGGCGATGCCGCTGCGCTGATACCGGCAACTCAGCTGATTCCGTCTTACCGAAAAGACCGGGACCCGGTAGGGCGTGGCGGGTTCCTCTCCGGGTCCTTCCTCGCCCAACCGATGGTAGTGATAGCCCCGGTACAGCGGCTCGAGCAGGTGCGGCGCGCGCCTGCGCATCTCGTCGTGCACCGTGACGCCGCTCACCACCACCGAGGCGCCGCCGGATTGGGCCTTCTGCCAGCAGGCGAGCGAGATCATCGCCGTGATGTCGCTGTGCGGCCGCAGCTCGAGGTTGCTCCGATACATCCGCGGCATCGGGTCTTCCCGGGTCGCGTCGATCACGGGGGTGACGAGCTCGCCCTGCGCGTTCTGCGACAGCGGATGGCCGAATTGCCGCCCGATCTCGCCCACCGCCTCGATGAACTCATCGAGCGTACCGTCGACCGGCAGTCCGCGGATGATGACGACGCCTTTGCCCGAGCGCACCTCTGCGCAGGCTGCGGGCAGGTCGGATGCATTGAAATCAACGACGTAGTCGGAAAACGGGAAGGAATCCGCCTTCCAGGCGAACGAAGCGGAGCTGTGGTCGGACATCAGGGGTTCAGAATCGCGGTTCGGCCTTGACGCAATTACGCCGGCCGCTGCGTGGTTCGCTGCCAACAAAGTAGGTGTAATTTATTTCACCGGATAACCGGCTGAGGTTGTAGCTTACATTTCCCCAAGTTTCCTTTTGCTCCCAACTGATGTTGGTTTCGGTGATGTTTGGTCTGGAAACGATTGCGGGTCCGTCACCCTTCCGACCACGGTCGACGTACGTCACCGACGTACGCGAATAGTCCAAAGTGATGACGAAGGGGTCAGCCTTGTTCAAATCTTGAGGCGGACAGTACAAGGTGACTGTCTGGGCATGCACTGTTCCAGCCATCAGGATCGCCAGGCCGGCAGCAACGGCAGTCAAAACAACCGCGACTCTCATTTGCAAGCCGTTCCCTGGGCCGCCACCATTTCTCTGGCCAGCTGATCCTTGTCCGTGCTGGATCGCACTCCGTCCGACCATCGAGATCCGTT
>JANOGP010000247.1:0-2552 GCA_031406075.1 Betaproteobacteria bacterium | reverse complement strand
CCGGGATCTGGTGGCCCCACCAGAGTTGGCGTGAGATACACCAATCCTGGATATTCTCCAGCCAGTGGTTGTAAGTCGTTGCCCAGTGCTCCGGGTAAAAACTGACGCTTCCATCGGCGACTGCATCGAGTCCGCGTTGGGCAAGGCCTTCCATTTTCACGAACCACTGGTCGGTAAGCATCGGCTCGACGATCGCGCCGGTGCGCCCCGATCGCGGCACCTTGAGTTTGTGCGGCTTCTCCGAGACCAATAGACCGTTCTTCTTCAAATCAGCGAGCACGCGTTTGCGCGCGTCGAATCGGTCGAAACCACGGTAGGGCACCGGAGCGTTCTGATTCATTTTCGCGTCGAGCGTCATCACGTTGATCGGCGGCAACCCGTGTCGCTGCCCGACCGCATAATCGTTGAAATCATGGGCGGGAGTGATCTTGACGCAGCCGGTACCGAACTCGGGGTCCACATAGCCGTCCGCGATCACCGGTATGGTCCTGTCGGTGAGCGGCAGCCGCAGTGGCTTTCCAATAAACTTCCTGTACCGTTCATCGTCCGGATGTACCGCCACGGCCACATCGCCGAGCATTGTCTCCGGTCGGGTGGTGGCGACCACGAGGCTGCCCGATCCTTCCGCCAGTGGATAGCGGATCTCCCAGATCTTCCCGTCTTCCTCTTCGCTGTCGACCTCGAGGTCCGACACCGCGGTGCCGAGCACCGGATCCCAGTTCACCAGCCGCTTGCCGCGATAGATGAGTCCCTGCTCATGCAGCCTGACGAACACCTCGGCCACGGCGCGCGACATCTTCGTGTCCATCGTGAAGTAGCCGGCGCGCTGGTCTTCATCGTCGGCGAAATCCCAGTTCGCCGACGCGCCGAGCCGGCGCATCTGCTGGATGATGGTCGAGCCGGACTGCTGTTTCCATGCCCAGACACGCTCGATGAATTTTTCCCGGCCCAGATCGTGACGGGTTTTGTCCTCAAACTCCAACTGGCGCTCGACCACGATCTGCGTGGCGATTCCGGCGTGATCGGTACCGACTACCCAGTTGGTATTGAATCCGCGCATGCGGTGGTAGCGGATCAATGCGTCCATCAGCGTCTGCTGAAACGCGTGGCCCATGTGCAGCGTGCCGGTGACGTTCGGCGGCGGCAGCTGGATGCAGTAGGCGGGCCGATCCAGGTCCGGGCGGTTCGAAAAATAGCCGCGCGATTCCCAGACCGGATACCAGCGAACTTCAATGTCCTTGGGTTCGAAGCTCTTGGCGAGATCCATTTGCTGAGCGCAATTACGGAAGCCGCGAATTATAGCGTAGCGCTGCTGGAGAACCCGCCCTACTCGTTGCCTGCAGGCGACAACGACGTGGCGAAGATCGAAAAACTTTACTCCCGCCGCGGTTCGTCGGAGAGAACCGAGCGAACGATTGAGGGAAGCGAACGCTTCAGCTCGGTAATCAGTTGGTCGAGAGCCTGTGCGCGCTCCGGGTCGTTTCCAATGCGCTCGAGCAACCGTGCGCGTTCCGACTCGAGTTTTACCGCGAGGCGCAAGTTGATCCCGGCTTCCAGTACCGCGTTGGTGTTCATCGACGGATTTGTGATCGGGCGCTGCGGATGGGAGGGCTCCCGAGCCGGGTCGCTCACCATGTCCACAAGGGTTGGAATGTTTCGTGGAACCGGCGAGTCGGTGCCGCGCAAGGAATCGGTGAGCTCGGGGACTGGTGATGCGCCGGGCTCGGGTGTTCCCGGACGGTGCCTGTTCAAGAGCTGGTCAAGTTTGCCGAGAACGTCTTCCTCGTCTTCGGCACCCGGGAGGGGCGGAACGTTCCGGAGGTCTTCCGCCATCAGGACTGTGTGCCGCCCAGTTGGTGGGTGACGATTTCGTAACCGCGATCGCGATAGAAACGAAAGCGGCTGCGTGCGGCCTCGAGGTCCCGGGCATCCGTGCCGACGATCTCGGCCATGCGCTGGAACCGGCTGAAGAACGGCGGCGTGTCGTCACACAGGTTCACGAGCACCTGATTGTGGATCAGCGGCTCGCTCAGGTGATCGACGATCACCGGGGTGATCGGTGCAAGCCGGTGATCGCAGCGGCAATGCGGCACGAAACCGGTAGAGGGGGTGCTCCACAACATTCTCGAGAGTTTGTCGGTCATACCGGCGTCGCGGGTGAACAACAGCACCCGCATCCCGCGCGCGAGCGCCTTGGAAGTGAGCGCGCACGCGGTCTGCAGCTTGTCGTCGACGTGCGTGTAGAACAGGACCTCAGTCATACAAAAAATTCAGAATCGAAAATCTAACCACCAAGGCACCAAGACACCAAGAAAATCATCAATAAGAATGTTGCGAATTTAAGGAGCCCACAAACGCTACGGGCAAACCGATTTATGTCGGCCGCCGGTATGTATCACGCACATTTGTCTGTCCTTATCATGGAGGTGGTTGATCGGCGCGTCGTTTGACCGTAGAGAGTTTCTCCAGCCTGCGCTTTGTTTTCCTTGGTGTCTTGGTGTCTTGGTGCCTTGGTGGTTGGCCGTTTCTTATTTGATCCCCGCACGGGTCAT
>JANOGP010000324.1:0-14504 GCA_031406075.1 Betaproteobacteria bacterium | reverse complement strand
AGGGCTACCGCCTGGTCCTGGTGGTGCCGGACAAGATGAGCCGCGAGAAGATTTTCCATCTCAAGGCGATGGGCGCGGAGGTCATGCTCACCCGCTCCGATGTCGGCAAGGGCCACCCCGAGTACTACCAGGACATGGCCGAGCGTCTGTCTCGGGAAACGCCAGGTTCGTTTTTCGTCAACCAGTTCGCCAATCCCGCGAACCCCTTTGCCCACGAGACCACCACCGGCCCGGAAATTTGGGAACAGATGGATCACAAGGTGGACGCCATTGTTTGCGGCGTCGGTTCCGCCGGCACCATGACCGGCCTGTCGCATTTCTTCGCCAAGGTTTCGCCCGACACCGAGATGGTGCTCGCGGATCCGGTGGGCTCTGTGCTCGCCGATTATGTCCTCACCGGCAAATACGGCGAAGCGGGAAGCTGGCTCGTCGAGGGCATCGGCGAAGATTTCATCCCGCCGATCGCCGATTTCTCGCGCGTCAAGAAGGCCTACTCGATCAGCGACGAACAGTCCTGCACGACGGTACGCGAGCTGCTGAGCAGGGAAGGCATACTCGCCGGTTCATCCACGGGCACGCTGATTGCCGCGGCGCTGCGATACTGCCGCGAACAAACCCAACCCAGGCGCGTCGTGACTTTCGTCTGCGACAGCGGCAACAAGTACCTGTCGAAGGTGTTCAACGATTACTGGCTGATGGACCAGGGCTTCATCAAGCGCGAGCAGTTCGGCGATCTGCGCGACCTGATCACGCGACGCCACGACGAACGCGCCACGGTGACCGTCGGCCCCGACGACAAGCTGATGTCCGCGTATGCGCGCATGAAGCTCTACGACATCTCGCAACTGCCGGTGCTCGACGATGGCAAAGTGGTGGGCATCGTCGATGAGTGGGATCTTCTTACCGCGACGCAGAAAGACCCGGGGCGCTTTCGCGAGCCGGTGCGCTCGGCGATGACCCAGCGCATCGAGACCGTCGGCCTGAAGACGTCGCTGGCGCAATTGACAGAGGCGTTCAACAAGGGCCACGTCGCCATCGTCGTCGACAACGGCAAGTTCTACGGCCTGATCACCCGCATGGACGTTTTGAACCACCTGCGCAATCGCGCTCACTAATCTTCAATGCATATTTTCACCGCAAAGACGCAAAGAACGCGAAGGAAAAGAACAATCAAGTAAAAAAATCAGCCTCGGGTAAAAGGCGGTGGGCGAGGGTTACGTGCGACAGTGGCAGGGTCTCAACTCCAGTTTGTCTTTTGTCACTGATCTTCTCTGCGTTCTTTGCGTCTTTGCGGTGAAAAGGGTTTTGCGGTGAAAACGGGTTGCTTTAACAGGTAAGATTCGGGAATGAAGAACAGTCAGGACAAGCACGGTTTCGCGACCCGCGCCATCCATGCCGGCCAGTCGCCCGACCCGGCGACCGGCGCGGTGATGACGCCGATATATGCCACGTCGACTTTCAAACAGAGTTCCCCGGGTGTGCACACCGGCTACGAGTACGCGCGCACGCAGAATCCCACGCGCCACGCATTCGAGCGATGTATCGCGGACCTGGAGGGCGGCATTCACGCCTTTGCGTTCGCTTCAGGACTTGCCGCCAGCGCCACGGTGCTGGAATTGCTGGATGTGGGCAGCCACATGGTTGCGGTCGATGACATGTACGGCGGCAGCTGGCGCCTGTTCGAGAACGTGCGCAAGCGCTCGATGGGACTGAAGGTTAGCTACTCCGACCCCAACGTGACCGGCTCCCTTGAAAAGGCGTTGCAGCCTGACACGAAAATGATCTGGCTCGAGACACCTTCCAACCCGCTGCTGAAGCTCACCGACCTTGCGCAAATCGCAAAGATCGGCAAGGAGAGACGAGTTCTCACTGTCGTGGACAACACCTTCGCTTCGCCTTTCGTGCAGCGGCCGCTCGATCTCGGCATCGACCTCGTGGTTCATTCAGTGACCAAGTACATAAACGGACACTCGGACATGGTCGGTGGCATCGTGGTGGTCAGGGAACGCAAGGACCTCGTCGAGAAACTGGAATTCATGCAGAACGCCATCGGTTCCATCCTCGACCCGTTCTCCAGTTTTCTCGCGCTGCGCGGGGTCAAGACGCTACCATTGCGCATGAAGCAACATTGTGGCAACGCCATGCATCTGGCCGCGTGGCTGAAGTCGCATCCGAAAGTCGAACGGGTGATCTACCCCGGACTGCCCAGCCACCCTCAACACCTGTTGGCGGCGAAACAGATGAACGGTTTCGGCGCCATGATCGCTGTCTATCTCAAAACCGACATGGCCGGCGTGCGCCGGGCGCTGGAAGCCTGCAGTGTGTTTACGCTCGCCGAAAGCCTCGGCGGCGTGGAAAGCCTGGTCGGGCATCCGGTCACCATGAGCCACGGCTCGCTGCCGGTGGAACGTCGCGCCAGGCTCGGCATCACCGACAACCTGGTGCGGCTTTCGGTCGGCATCGAGGATATCAACGACCTGATCGCGGACCTCGATCAGGCATTGACAAGGATCTGACGATGAATTCACGCCTGATTTACATGGGAACGTTTCTAGTCTGCGGCGGACTGATCGGCTTCGGGCTGTACCTCCAGCACGCACAGGGGCTGGAGCCTTGCCCGATGTGCATCCTCCAGCGCTATGCGTTCGTTGCCATCGGCGCGATCGCGCTGGTCGCAGCGCTCCATAATCCCAGATCAACCGGCAGGTGGGGTTACAGCGCGCTGCTGGTGATTTTCGCTGGTCTCGGCGGCGGGGTCGCCACGCGGCACGTGTGGCTCGAGCACAACCCGCCCAAGGTCTTCGATTGCGGCGCCGACCTCGGCTACATGATGGAGTCCCTGCCTCTGGCAGACGCGCTGCCCATGATCTTCCGCGGCACCGCCGACTGCACCAAGGTGTTGTGGCGTTTCCTCGGACTTTCGATTGCGGAGTGGGCGCTGATCTGGTTCGCGATATTTCTGCTCGCCGCGATCATTGCCGCGTCAATGAAGCCGAAACGTACGCGGATGTTCGGACCCTGAAGTCAGTTAAGCTCTGACCACGCGCGCGGCAGCAGCCGCGCCACCAGCGCGTAGCCACCTTTGCCGTCCGGCATGTAGATCGCGGCCTCGCCCTGCGTGCCCAGATGGAAGTCTTCCGCGTCCCACAGATTGAAGCCGTGAGAGACCAGCACGGTATTCGTGCCGGGCGCCGGCGTTGCGGCAAGCAACTTCTTCAGGCCGGCAATCGCCTGCTCCCGGCGCGGCGCCGCCTCGGCGGAACGGCTTACACCGGTGAGCATCGGGGCGATTTTGTAGCGTCCGAATGCGAGGTCTGCGGTTTCCTTGCAACGGCAGAACTCGCTGGAAAGCACCTCGCCGACCGGGATTTTCAGACTCCTGAATCGCGCGCCGATCAGCTTTGCCTCTTCGCGGCCGCTGTCGTTCAGATTGCGCTGGGTCTCGCAGCGCTTCAGGTCAACGCCCTGCTCCATGTAGGCCGGTCCGGTATCGGCATGGCGGAAATAGATCACGTAGCCTCCGCGCTTGAGTGCGGCCGCGAGCGCTTCGCCGTTCAGTGCCTGTTCCTGTTCCGGCACACCTGAAGGCGCCGAAAGAACGTCCGTCGCGAACGCCGCCAGAAGTACCAGGGCCGACAGGACACCGGCGATTCGCATTGCAATGCGTGACGGACCCGTCACCGTGAACCCCCATTGGTCACGCTCGACAATTCGTGCCAGAACTCCAGCGCGGTTCTGGGGCGCCACTCGACGTGGCGGCGCAAGGCCTTCGCGATCACCGGACCGAACTTCGATTCGTGCGTGGCAGCGAGCTCCTGCGGGATGCCGTCTAGGATTTCCTCACGGGTGAAGTAGGGAATTTCCTTCAGCAACAACGCCAGCAACAACAATCCGGTCTGATAAATGTCGACGTGCCGCCCGACAGCGCCGAACTCTTCAGGATTGAAGCCTTCGGGCGGGCGCATCCAGTCGGCCAGCAGGGTATGGAACACCCGGATGTCGGATTCCAGCCGCGTCAGGCCGAAATCGCCGACCTTGAACGACCACACCGGCTCCCCGATAAGCCTGCGCTTGCGCCGCGTCTCGGTGACGAAGACGTTGCCTGGATGCAGATCCTTGTGGACGTAGCCGGCGGCATGGATGTAATCGAGCGCCTGGAGAACGTCGCTTGCGACGTAGGGAATCCAGCGATCCGCGTCCAGGCCCCGGCGGGTGATCAGGTTGGTGAGCGCGAAGCTGCAGCGTTCGATGATGAGATAGAAAGTGTCCTTGTACTCGAACGCGTCGTAGACGAACGTGATGTTTGGATGGCGCATGACCAGCAGTTTGCGCAGCTCCTCCTGCCAGATATTGCGCACCTCCCGGTAGGATTTGTCGTGCGGCAGCAGGATCTTGGCGACCAGCGCATTTCCCCAATCGTCGTTGCAATCGTAGACCATGCCGAATCCGCCCTTGCCTATCAGCTCGCCGATGTAGTAGCGGCGCTCCTCGTTGATGATCACCTCGCCCGTGGCCGGCAAGCGGAACTGCCGCGGCTGGCGAAACGCCAGACTCCTGAAAGCTTCGAGGCGGGGTGATTTCATAGGCGGCGCAGGATCAGGGTTGCCTCAGTGCCGGCTGTGGAATGGCCGGTGCCTTGCCCCGCCGGTAAACCATCACCGTGCGTTTGAAGGTGACGACGATCGTACCGTCCTGATTGAAGCCCGTCGTTTTCACGGTCACGATGCCAACGTTGGGGCGCGATCCGGATTCGCGTTTTGCCAGCACCTCGGACTGCGAGTAGATGGTATCGCCTTCGAAAACCGGATTGGGCAGGCGCACCTCGTCCCAGCCCAGATTGGCTAAGACGTTTTGCGAGATGTCGGTCACGCTCTGTCCGGTGACCAGTGCGACGGTGAAAGTGGAATCCACCAGTGGCTTCTTGAACTCCGTTTGCGCGGCGTAATGTGCGTCGAAATGAATCGGCGCCGTGTTCTGCGTGAGCAGCGTAAACCATATGTTGTCGGTCTGCGTCACGGTGCGGCCGAGCGGATGGCGATACACATCGCCGACTTCGAAGTCCTCGTAGAACCTTCCCTTCCAGCCTGCTTTCTCAGCCATGTCTTGACCCCAAAATCTTATTTGCCACAGAGGACACAGAGATCACAGAGATAAAAGAACAAATTTGATCCTCCAAGACGTCGGGCACGCGGACAAGAAGGAATCATTGTGTTACATCCTTTGTGACCATGCACATTTTCAGTTCTTGGATTTCTCTGTGGCCTCTGTGAACTCTGTGGCTAAATTGCTTTCTCGTTTTCCAGCTTTGCAATGAAGCCATCGTCGAAACCCAGTTCCGACAGGATCGCGCGCGTATGCTGGCCGAGAGAAGGAATTGGATCCATTCGCGGCTCCACCCCTTGCATGGTCACCGGCGGGACCAGCGCCTTGATCCTGCCCCGCGGCGACTCGACTTCGCGCCACCGGTCGCGAGCCTGCAACTGTGGATGGTCCCAGAATTCCTGCATGGTGTTCAGGCGCGCGTTGGCGATCTGCGCCTTGTCCAGTCGCTCGACCACCTGCTTCGCGGTCGATTTCGAGAATGCCGATACGATGATATCCGTGAGCGCCTGACGGTTGGCTACGCGATGGCTGTTGCTGTCGAAGCGCGGATCGGCCGCAAGCTGCGGCTGCTCGAGTGCAATCGCGCAGAAATTCGCCCATTCCCGTTCATTCTGGATGCCGAAGAACACGGTCTTGCCGTCGCCCGCCGTAAACGGCCCGTAAGGATGAATGGTGGCGTGCGCGGCGCCAGTTCGCGGCGGCGCGCTTCCGCCGTAGCCGGCGAAGTAGGCAGGGTAGCCCATCCATTCGCCCAGCGCCTCGAACATGGAGACGTCGAACGCCGTGCCCTGACCGGTCTTTTCGCGCTGGTAAAGCGCGGTAAGGATACCGGTGTAACCGTACATTCCCGCGGCGATGTCAGCGATCGAGATACCGGACTTCGCCGGCGTTTCGGGCGTGCCGGTCACGGAGACGACCCCCGACTCGCACTGGATCAGCAGGTCGTAGGCTTTCTTCAGGCTGTACGGACCGTCAGGACCGTAGCCTGAAATATTGCAGGCGACGATACGCGGGTTCTTGTCCAGCAGATCGCCGGAAGCAAGTCCCAAACGAGCTGCTGCACCCGGCACCAGATTCTGCACGAACACATCGGCTTTCTTCACCAACCGGTCGAGGATCCCGGCGGCGTCCGGATGCTTCACGTCCAGCGTAAGGCTTTCCTTGGAGCGATTGAGCCAGACGAAATGCGAGGACTGGCCGAGCACGGTTTTGTCGTAGCCGCGCGCGAAATCACCTGCCTGCGGGCGTTCGATCTTGATCACCCTTGCGCCAAGATCGGCGAGTTGCCGCGTGGTGAACGGCGCAGCCACGGCTTGCTCAAGCGAAACGACTGTTATGCCTTCGAGTGGAAGCATGAACAAAACCTAACCGCAGAGGCGCAAAGGCGCAGAGGAAACGCAGAGAAATCCAAACGAAGCGTGGCAAAAAGCAGCGGATTCCGATTTGACCCAACCAGTCGATATATCGCGGTGGCGCGACCATCCACCTCTTTGCTTTTTAACCTCAAGTTGTTTTTCTTTCCTTTGCGTTTCCTCTGCGCCTTTGCGGTGAAAGGGTTTTCAAGGGTTCTGCGCGAAGGCAACGCCGATCATGGAATCGCGGGTCACCAGCGCGGCGAGTTTTTCTTCCGACCAGCCGTCGGTACCCGCGGGCCGCTTGGGCAGAACCAGGTAACGCATGTCGGCAGTGGAGTCGTGGACGCGTACGGTCTTGTCACTGTCGATCACGGTGCCGAATTCCTTGAGTACTTCGCGCGGTTCGTTGATCGCCCGCGATCGGTAGTTGCGGCTCTTGTACCAGTCCGGCGGCAGCCCAAGCAGCCAGCGCGGGTAGCAGGAGCACAGCGTGCACACGATGACGTTGTGCACCTGCTCGGTATTCTCCACCACCACCAGCTTGTACGGCCCGCGTTCCATGCCGAGCGCCTCGCAGGCGGCATTGCCGTCGCTGAGCAGCAGCTTTTTATATTCCGCGTCTGTCCACGCCCTGGCCACCACCCTGGCGCCCTGCTGCGGAGTGCGGTTGTCCATTTCCTCGACCTGCTGCCGCACTTCCTCCGCGCTGAGGATGCTTTTCTCGATCAGCAGTTCGCGCACCGCGATTTCCATCGCCCGCCATTGGGTAATGGTGTCGTCCTGGTCAGCGCGCTGCGGATGCCGGTGTGGCGGGGCGTGCCCGGGCCGATGGTCATGGTCGTGCGGGTGATCGTGATCGTGCGGCATGTCAGGCCGGCTCCAGCCAGTGTTGGAAGATTTCGACATCGACGGTATCGCCGGGATTTCCGCCGTACGCGGGCCAGACCTCGCGCTGGAGAAAACGCACGCGGTACAGCGGCTGTTTCGGCAGGCCCGGGCGGGCGTAAGCCAGTTCCTCGGGGTTGCCATATGCGCCGCACAGACGCTCGATCACGCCGCGTTTACCTCGGATGTAGGATGGGGTGCGCACATGGCCAATCGGGTAAGCCGCCCGCACCGCGACGCGCTCGCCGGTGCGAAACTGCGGCGCTACGCTCTCAGCGGCCGCCATCGGTACGCGCCTGCGCTTCGGCCATCTTGCGGCCGAGTTCGTCGATGCTGATGACGCCGCGCTGGATCAGGGTCTGCGTGATCGAATAGATCCAGCGCTCGTAGTAGCTCATCTTGTCGTACGCATCGAGCCCCAGTCCCTCGATGTTGCGCCGGAGCTCGTCCACCGTCATCAGCCCCTTCTTGGTCAGGAGCACCAGCAACGCGTCCACGCGCTTTTCCCAAAGCACGTAATCATGCTCGGTCAATTCGACGGTTCCCGCCGGGAGACCGCCGATGTCATGGATGCCGCGATAATTCGTCATGACTGCATCGGAAGAACGGAAATGAGCTTCGATTATAGGACGCTTCGGGCCGCCCGCGATATCGAGGCCCGGGGAGCCGCAATTGCTCAGTACGAGCGCGGCAGGCCAAGCACGTGCTCGGCAATATAGGCCAGAATCAGATTGGTCGAGATCGGCGCGACCTGGTACAGACGCGTCTCGCGGAACTTGCGTTCGATGTCGTACTCGGCGGCAAAGCCAAAACCGCCGTGAGTCTGGAGACAGACGTTGGCCGCCTCCCAGGACGCGTCCGCACCCAGCATCTTGGCCATATTCGCTTCCGCTCCGCAGGGCTTGCCTTCCTCGAACAGCGCGGCGGCCTTGTAACGCATCAGGTCGGCAGCCTCGACGTTGACGTGGGCGCGCGCAATCGGAAACTGAACGCCCTGGTTCTGGCCGATCGGCCGCCCGAACACCACGCGCTCGCTGGCGTAACGCGAGGCGCGCTCGATGAACCAGTGCCCGTCGCCGATGCACTCGGCGGCGATCAGGATGCGCTCGGCGTTCATGCCGTCGAGGATGTAGCGGAAACCCTTACCCTCTTCGCCGATCAGGTTCTCTGCCGGAACTTCGAGATTGTCGAGGAACACTTCGTTGGTCTCGTGGTTCGGCATGTTGCGGATCGGCCGCACCGTGATGCCCTTTCCGCCTGAAGTGCGCAGGTCCACCAGAAAAACCGACAGGCCGTCGGACTTGTTCTGCACCTGCTCCAGTGGCGTGGTGCGCGCCAGCAGCAACATCAGGTCGGAGTGCTGCACGCGCGAGGTCCAGACCTTTTGCCCATTGACGATGTAGCGCTCGCCCTGGCGAACCGCCATGGTCTTGAGCCTGGTGGTATCGGAGCCGGTGGTCGGCTCGGTTACCGCGAACGACTGCAGCCGCAATTTTCCCGCGGCAATGTCCGGCAGATACTTACGCTTCTGCGCTGCGGAGCCATGGCGCAGCAGCGTGCCCATGATGTACATCTGCGCATGGCAGGCCCCCGAGTTGCCGCCCGAACGGTTCACCTCTTCGAGGATGATCGAGGCCTCGGTAATGCCGAGCCCGGCCCCGCCGTATTCCTCGGGAATCAGTGCCGACAGCCATCCTGCCTCGGTCAGCGCACGTACGAAGTCCTCGGGATACGCGCGTTCTTCGTCGAGTTTGCGCCAGTACTCGCCGGGAAAACGCGAACACAGGTCGCGCACCGCCGCGCGGATCTGTTGATGGGATTCTGCCCGGTCCATTGTCGTGGGGATTGTCCTGCCCCTGAAACAAAAAAAAGGCTGGCTCGACGGCCAGCCCTTTCAGGTGGGTTCGCTTATTTTCCGAGTATTTTCTTCAACTCGCCGGACTCATACATCTCGCGGATGATATCCGCGCCGCCGACGAATTCGCCGTTGACGTACAACTGCGGAATCGTCGGCCACTTGGAGTACTCCTTGATGCCCTGGCGAACGTCCTGATCGGCCAGAACATCCACGGTGGCGACATTCTCCACGCCACAGGCCTCGAGAATCTGCACTGTCGCGGCGCTGAAACCGCACATCGGCGCGTCAGGCGTGCCCTTCATGTACAGCACGATCGGATTGCCGGTGACCTGCTGCTTGATTTTTTCCTGTACATCCATTGTCAATACCCCGGGAAGATTAAGGGAGTGCCCGTTCCGGAACATGCCCGGCGCAAACACTCCCGTTAGACGACAACGATGTTAACGACTCGGCGATTCAGCCGTCAATAGGCGCCCGGCCGCAATTCGCGGCAATCCCGCTAAATCGGCACGGAACACGAGCTCACCAAAGCCCGCATTATGCAAGAGGTCTCTGCAAGCTTTGGCCTGATCGTAGCCGTGCTCGAGTAGCAGCCAGCCGCGCGGACTCAGGTGTTTAGGCGCAGCGCCGACGATACGCCGAAGTTCGGCGAGCCCGTCCGCACCGGCGGCAAGCGCCGGGCGCGGCTCGAAACGAAGGTCGCCCTGCCGCAGGTGCGGGTTGTCCGCAGCAACGTAGGGCGGATTCGCCACAATCACGTCAAAGCAGCGGCCGCCCAACCCGTCGAACCAGTCGCTCTGCAGAAACGCCACCTCGGCGTCGAGCGCGGCGGCGTTCTCGCGCGCCAATGCCAATGCGGGACCCGAAGTGTCCACCGCGGTGACCTGTGCCGCAGGCCGCTGGCGCGCGATCGCGATGGCGATACACCCACTGCCGGTGCCGAGATCCAATACCGTTCGCGTTTCGCCCTGCGGCAACCTTTCCAGTGCGGCTTCAACCAGCTCCTCGGTTTCAGGGCGCGGGATCAGCACGTCGGGCGTGACCCGCATGGGCAGCCCGTAGAACTCTTTCACACCGACCAGATAGGCCACCGGGTAACCACTCACCCGGCGAGCGACCAGAGAGCGGAATTGTTCAGTGGCTTCAGAATCGGTCGCCTGTTCCCGATGAGTGCTCAGCCAGGCACGCGTAACGCCCAGCGAAAAACCCAACAGCACCTGCGCATCGCGCCGCGCTTCCGATGGATCCCGGTCTGCGGCCAGGTCCCGCACCGCTTTCTCGAGCAGTGCGCCGACCGTCGCATTCACGCTTGGGTCGCGATCATGTCTTCCGCCAATGCGGCAAGCTGTTCGGCCTGATGCTCGGCCATCAGCGCGCCGATCAGCTCATCGAGCGCGCCGTCCATGATCTGATCGATCTTGTACAGCGTGAGGTTGATGCGGTGATCGGTGACGCGTCCCTGAGGAAAGTTGTAGGTGCGGATGCGCTCTGAGCGGTCCCCGCTTCCGATCAGCGATTTGCGGGTCGCCGCCTGCTTTGCCTGCTGCTCGCGCAACTGCTTGTCCTTGATGCGCGCAGCCAGCACGGCGAGCGCCTGAGCCTTGTTCTTGTGCTGCGAACGGTCGTCCTGGCATTCGACCACGATGCCGGTCGGAATGTGGGTTACGCGCACCGCGGAATCGGTCTTGTTGATGTGCTGGCCGCCCGCGCCGGAAGCGCGGAAGGTATCGACGCGCAGTTCCGCGGGATTGAGCACCACATCCTCGACCGCATCGACTTCCGGCAGCACGGCCACCGTGCATGCGCTGGTGTGGATGCGGCCCTGGGTCTCGGTCTCAGGCACTCGCTGCACGCGATGGCCTCCGGACTCGAACTTGAGTTTCGAGTACGCGCCGTAACCGATGATCTTGCCGATCACCTCCTTGTATCCGCCCATTTCGCCCGGACTCTCCGAAATCAGGTCCACTTTCCAACCCTCGCGTTCGGCGTAGCGCGTGTACATGCGGAACAGATCGCCGGAAAACAGCGCCGATTCGTCACCGCCCGTTCCCGCGCGGATTTCCAGGAAGATGTTGCGTTCGTCGCTTGGATCCCTGGGCAGCAACTGCGTTTGCAGCTCAACTTCGATTTCCGAGAGCCTCTCTTTGCCTTCGCGCACTTCGGCGTCCGCGAGTTCGCGCATTTCCGGATCGCCGGCCAACTGCAATGCCGAAGCGACGTTCCGCTCCGCTGCCTTGTAAGCGTTATAGAGCTCGACCACGGGCGTGATCTCGGCATGCTCGCGGGTGAGCTTGCGGTAATTGTCGAGATTCTTCGTGACGTCTTCGCCCGAGAGCAAAGCGTTGAGTTCCTCCAGCCTGGCGGACAGTTGCGCCAGCTTGGAAGCAATCGAAGGTTTCATTCCGGCGGATTGACCTGATAAAGGCGTGCGAGCGCCGCGACCAGCGAATCGCGCTCCCTGGCTTCGACGGAATTAAGCGCGTGCGTCGGTGCGTGCAGGAACTTGTTGGTCAGCGCATGGGAGAGTTGCTCGAGCACTTTCTGCGGATCCTCGCCCTTCGAGAGCAGCTTCGCGGCGCGGTCGAACTCGTGGCGGCGCATGCGTTCGGCCTGATCGCGCAGCGCGCGAATGGTGGGCACCAGCTCGCGGGTTTCGAACCAGTGCATGAAATCGTGAACACTGGCATTGATGATCGCCTCCGCCTGAACAACCGCAGCCTGGCGGGTGTCAATGCCTTCCTGGACGATCTTGCCGAGGTCGTCCACGCTGTAAAGAAACACGTCATCGAGCTCGGCAACTTCGGCTTCGACGTCGCGGGGAACCGCCAAATCGATCATCAGCATCGGCCGGTGCCGGCGCGTCCTGATCGCCCGCTCGATCATGCCTTTGCCGAGTATCGGCAACTGGCTTGCCGTACAGGACACCACGATGTCGTGCATTGCCAACTGCTCGGGCATGTCGTTGAGGGTGATCGCCTGCCCCTGGAAGCGGGCGGCCAGTTCCTCGCCGCGTTCTAGCGTGCGGTTGGCAAAGGTCGTGTGATGCGGATGTTTGGCGGCAAAGTGCGCGGCGCAGAGTTCGATCATTTCACCGGCGCCGATGAACAACACGCGCTGCTCTCCGATGCTCGCATAAATGCGTTCGGCAAGCTTTACCGCGGCCGCGGCC
Organism: Betaproteobacteria bacterium; assembly: GCA_031406075.1. Classification (GTDB taxonomy): domain Bacteria; phylum Pseudomonadota; class Gammaproteobacteria; order Burkholderiales; family JACQAP01; genus JACQAP01. The sequence continues at coordinate 2,134 of JANOGP010000324.1, read as the reverse complement.
ATCGACACTGAGTTGGTGCCGATCTCGGTCTGGGTGCGCACTTCTTTCGCGACCGAGAAGGTCGATTGGAACAGTTTGTGTAACACGGTCCCGAGCGTGCCGGCTTGCTCGGCGGACTTCACCGCGTCTTTCATCTGCCCGAGGATCTGCGGTTCGCCCAGCACCATGGAATCCAGCCCGCTCGCCACCCTGAACGCGTGCGCGACAGCGCGCTCGCGCGGCAGCGTATAAAGAAAGGGCTCGAGCGATTGCGACTGGAGATGATGGAAACGCGCCAGCCAGTCGATCGCGCGGTCGGGTTCCGGGGTGCTGCAATAGACCTCGGTGCGGTTGCAGGTGGAAATGATCGCCGCCTCCCTGACCGGCTCGTGGTTCACCAGGTCGCGCAGCGCTTCTTCCAGATTTGCGGCGTGAAAAGTCACCTGCTCGCGAACCGCGAGCGGGGCGGTATTGTGATTGACGCCGAAAGCAAAAAGCTGCATCGGAACCCTGAAACGACAAGGGACCTGACGGCCCCGGAAAGGCCGTCAATTATAAGGCAAATGCGCGGCTTTCCCTTGGATTCAGGGGTTTGGAACAGGCCTTCGAAGCGCCAAATCTTCCCCGAGAAATCGTTCGAAAACGCGAATCAAAGCAAGTGGGTGGATGGTGGCCAAGGGCGCATCGCCCCTGAACGATTTTGCCGTGCGCTACGCGCCGGCGAAATCGATGGTGGCCAAGGGCGACAACACGCCCGAAGGGCTTGTTGCTGTGCAGACTAACCTGACCAGCCGGTCAGGTTACGTCGGAACTAAAAGGAACCACCGACACAAGGATTTTAGTTCCGGCCGGACTTTTTGGTCCTTAACTTGCAAGCAAGTTAGCCTCCACTGCAACAAGCCGCTAAGGCGGCGTGTTGTGGCTCCGGCCGCGAGCTGAAGCTCGCTTAACGTGCGACGAGTCGCACATTAGCCTTCACCGAAACAAGCTGCTCTCGCAGCGTGTTGTAGTTCCGGCCGCTACGCTTAACCTGACCAACAGCGGTCAGGTTAGCCTTCTCTGCAATAGGCCAATCCTTGATTGGCATATTGTCAGTCCTCTGCTTAGAACTCACTACGGCAGAACCAGAATATGGACTAAAAAACTGGCGGGAAGATGGTGGCCAAGGGTGAATCAGCCTTGTTCGATTTTGCCGTGCGCTGCGCGCCGGCGAAATCGATGGTGGCCAAGGGCGGAATCGAACCACCGACACAAGGATTTTCAGTCCTCTGCTCTACCGACTGAGCTACTTGGCCACTTTGCTGCATGTACAACCTGGACTTGGCGGTCCCTAACTTTCCCCGGGTGGCCACCGACACAAAGATTTTGGCTCCGACATAACCTTGCGCTATGCGAAAGGTTAGTCTTCACTGAAACAAGCCGCTGGCGCGGCGTGTTTTCAGTCCTCTGCTCTACCGACTGAGCTACTTAGCCCCCGTTTGAAACAATTATCCGATGTGGAATCGGATTTACCACTATCCAGCCCGTAGTTCACCGACACAAGGATTTTGGCTCCGGCCGCGAGCTGAAGCCCGCTTAACGTGCGACGAGTCGCACATTAGCCTTCACCGAAACAAGCCGCTTTCGCGGCGTGTTGTCAGTCCTCTGCTCTACCGACTGAGCTACATGGCCACGCATCGTTGCGGCAGGTAGCGCCGCTCGGAAAGCGCGGCATTTTACCCGAAATCACACGCACGGGGTCAATCTGGATTGTGCGCCCCAGGAACGGAAAAGCCCGCGTAAGCGGGCTTTTCGAAGCAGCGCGGATTTCGCGTCAGTTCTGATGAATGTCCCGGTCCTTGGTTTCCTTCAGGAACAGGATTCCGATGACCAATGTCATCACGGCGACGACGATCGGATACCACAGGCCGTAGTATATATCCCCGGTGGCCGCGACCATCGCCGTGGCCGTCAACGGCAGCATTCCCCCGAACCAGCCGTTGCCGATGTGATAGGGCAGAGACATCGACGTATAGCGGATCCGCGTCGGAAACAATTCCACCAGAAACGCCGCGATCGGCCCGTACACCATCGTGACGTAAAGCACCATGATGACAAGGATCAACAGCGTCATGCCGTAGTTGACCTTGGTCTTGTCTGCCGGCCCGGGATAGCC
>JANOGP010000241.1:0-4993 GCA_031406075.1 Betaproteobacteria bacterium | reverse complement strand
ACCAGGGTGATGTCGCTGATGCTTGGGGCGATCGCTTCGGTGTCGCTGCTGGTTGGCGGCATCGGCATCATGAACATCATGCTGGTATCGGTGACGGAACGCACTCGCGAGATCGGCATCCGCATGGCGATGGGCGCGCGCCGCCGCGACATCCTGCTACAGTTCCTGCTGGAAGCCGTCATCATTTCGGTCATCGGCTGCTGCGTCGGGGTGGCGCTCGGGATCGGCGGTGCCTATTTTGCCGAGCGCGTCGCGCAGACCACGGTGGCCGTCACTTCCGGCTCCGTCGTGCTCGCCTTCGCGGTGGCGGCGGCAGTCGGCATATTTTTCGGCCTGTATCCGGCGCGCAAGGCCGCCTACCTGAAGCCTATCGATGCGCTACGCTACCAATAGGCGCAAAATAGCGCCATCGCACGGCAGCGGCGGTCCCGTCGTCCTGGTCCGGCCTGCGCCACACTTTGCACGATCCTGAATATTTTTTTTGCAATGACCACTCGCCAGATTTCGACGCTCGATTCTTTACCGGCCCGCGCATTTTTGTGCGCGCTGTCTGCACTGTTCGCGGCTTGCGCGCTTGCCGGCTGTTCCGACAAGAACAACGCGCAGGCCGAGGCAAAGAAGACGCCGCCCGCGATTCCGGTGCTGGTCGCGCAGGTGGTGGAAAAACGCATGCCGCTGCGGCTGCACGCCATCGGCAACGTCGAAACGGTTGCCTCGGTGGCAGTGAAGGCGCGCGTGGACGGACAGATCTTCAAGGCCCACGTGCGCGACGGCCAGGACGTGGCGAAGGGCGCCCTGCTGTTCCAGCTCGACGCCAAGCCGTACGAATCGCAACTTGCGCAGGCCCAGGCCAACCTCGCGCAGAGCCAGGCGCAACTCGAGTACCTGCGCGGGCAGGAGAGCCGCTACCAGGAACTGCTGGCGCAGAACTTCGTCTCCCGGGAAGGTTATGCGCAGGTGGCGTCGAATTTTCATGCCGCCGAGGCCGGCGTCGATGCCGCCGCCGCCGCGGTCGAGTCGGCGCGCGTCAACCTCGCTTACACCACGATCCGCGCGCCGATCGGCGGTCGCGCCGGCAAGGTGCTGCTCAGCGAGGGCAATCTGGTCAAGGCCAACGATACCAATGCCCTGGTGGTCATCAACCAGATCGCGCCGATCTATGTCAGCTTTGCGGTGCCCGAACAGCATCTCGGCGAAATCCGCGCCAACAGGGCCAAGGCGCCGATGGGCATCGAGGCGGAAATCGGAAAAGGAAAAATGGTCCCAGGCAAGCTTGCCTTCGCCGACAACACCGTGGACGCCACCACCGGCACCATCCGCCTGCGCGGGCTTTTCGCCAATGAAGACAAACAACTCTGGCCGGGCCAATACGTCGAAACCTGGATCACCCTGCGCGACGAGGAAAACGCACTGGTGGTACCCGCACAGGCGGTGCAGACCGGGCCCGACGGCCCGTACGCCTACGTGGTCAAGGAGGATTCCAGCGCCGAGATGCGCACCATCGCGGTCAGCCGCACCGACGGCAAAGAGGCGGTGATCGAATCCGAGCTCAAGGCCGGCGAGACGGTGGTGACGGACGGTGCGTCACGGCTGCTGCCCGGCTCCAGGATCAGCGTGAAGAGCACGGACAAAGCGTCGTGAGCGTCGCCGAAGTGTTCGTGCGCCGTCCGGTCATGACCGGTCTGATCATGATCGGAATTCTGATTTTCGGCGTATTCAGCTACCGCCTTCTGCCGGTGGCCGACCTGCCGAACGTCGACTTTCCCACCATCGCGGTAACGGCCGCGCTACCCGGCGCCAGTCCGGAGACCATGGCTTCGGCGGTGGCAACGCCGCTCGAAAAGCAGTTCTCCACCATCGCCGGGCTGGACTCGATGGATTCCCTCAGCGCCCAGGGCAACACCCGCATCACCCTGCAGTTTTCCCTGGACCGCAGTATCGACGCCGCCGCGCAGGACGTCCAGGCGGCGATCTCGCGCGCGCTGAACCAATTGCCGAAAGAGATGAGCGCCCCGCCATCGTTCCGCAAAGTCAACCCCGCTGACTCGCCGATCTTCTATCTTGCGCTCACCTCAAAGACACTGCCGCTTTACACGGTGGACGAATATGCGCAGACGCTGCTGGCTCAGCGCATCTCCACCACCAGCGGCGTGGCACAGGTACAGGTGCTCGGATCGCAGAAGTACGCGGTGCGCGTGCAGCTCGACCCCAAGGCGCTGGCCTCGCGCGGCATCGGCATCGACGAGGTCGCGCAAGCGATCGGCCGCCAGAACTCCAACCTTCCCACCGGGACGTTGTTCGGGCAGCACCGCGCCTACACCGTCGAAACCAACGGCCAGCTCGCCAACGCCGCATCTTTCCGTCCTGTCGTGGTGGCCTACCGCAACGGTGCACCGGTGCGCCTGGGTGAACTCGGCCGGGTGGTCGACGGCGTAGAAAACGACAAGCTCGCCGCCTGGTACGACGACCAACGCAGCATCCTGCTGGCAATCCAGCGCCAGCCCGGCACCAATACCATCGAGGTGGTCGATGCGATCAAGAAGCTGCTGCCCACCTTCCGGGCACAGGTGCCGCCCGGCATCAGCATCGAGATCCTCTACGACCGCTCCCAGTCCATTCGCGAATCGGTGCAGGACGTGCAGTTCACGCTGCTGCTGGCGCTCGCACTGGTGGTGCTGGTGATCTTCCTGTTCCTGCGCAACGTCTCCGCCACGCTTATCCCCAGCCTGTCGCTGCCGATGTCGATCGTGGGCACGTTCTCGGTGATGTACCTGATGGGTTTCAGCCTCGACAATCTTTCCCTGATGGCGCTGACGCTGTGCGTCGGCTTCGTGGTGGACGACGCCATTGTCATGCTGGAGAACATCAATCGCCACCTGGAAATGGGCAAGTCGCCGATGCAGGCCACGCTCGACGGCGCGCGCGAGGTGGGCTTCACCATCGTCTCCATGACGCTGTCACTGGCCGCGGTGTTTATTCCCGTGCTGTTTATGGGCGGCGTGCTCGGCAGGCTGTTGCACGAGTTCGCGGTGACCATCATGGCGGCGGTACTGGTGTCCGGTTTCGTGTCTCTGTCGCTCACGCCGATGCTGTGCAGCCGCTGGCTGCGCCCCGCAAAACAGGAAAAACACGGCCGCATGTTCCGCTGGAGTGAGCGCGCGTTCGACGCGATGCGCGATTTCTACGAGGTCACGCTGCGGTTTGCGATGGCCCGCCACCGCCTGGTCATGGTGATCTTTGTCACCGTATTCGCAGTTACCGCGTACCTGTTCGTCAGCATTCCCAAGGGATTTCTGCCGAGTTCGGATACCGGACAACTGCTGGCGTTTACCGAGGCGGCACAGGATATTTCCTTCGATTCGATGGCGGAAAAGCATCGCCTGGCCGCCAACATCATACGTGCCGACAAGAACGTCGACGCGGTCATGGCCTTCATGGGTCCGTCGTCTTCCGGTTCCAGCCAGACGCTCAATCTGGGCAGAATTTTCGTACGCCTGAAGCCGTACAAGGAGCGCCTCCCCGCCGACCAGATCATCGAGGAATTGCGGCCGAAACTCACCGCCATTCCCGGCATGAAGGTCTACCTGCAGAATCTGCCGCTGATCCGCATCGGCGGCCGGCTCACCAAAAGCGAATTCCAGTACACGCTGCAGGACGCCGACACGGCGGAGCTGTACCACTGGGCGCCCATTCTTGAAGCCAAGTTGCGCTCCCTGCCCGATTTCCAGGACGTCAACAGCGACCTGCAGATCACCAATCCGACCGTGAAAGTCGAGATCGACCGTGACAAGGCGTCGTCGCTCGGCGTCACCGCGGAGCAGATTGAGGACGCGCTCTACAGCGCCTATGGTTCGCGCCAAATTTCCACGATCTTCACGCCGAGCAATGACTACTGGGTAATCCTGGAGATGGCGCCGCAGTACCAGGCCAGCCCCGAGGCGCTGTCGCTGCTGCACGTGCGCTCCAGTTTCGGCGCACTGGTGCCGCTCGCCGCGGTGGCGAAGATTGCCAGCGGCGTCAGCCCGCTCACCATCAGCCATCAGGGCCAGCTCCCGGCAGTCACCCTCTCCTTCAACCTCAAGCCAGGGGTTGCGTTGTCCCAGGCGATCGCGCAGGTAAATGCGGTGATCGCGGAACTGCGCATCCCGCCGACGGTGGTCGGCAGCTTCCAGGGCGCGGCGCAGGCGTTCCAGTCGTCGTTGACCGGAATGGGGCTGCTGCTATTGATGTCGGTTTTCGTGATCTATCTGATACTCGGTATCCTCTACGAAAGCTACATCCACCCGATCACGATTCTTTCCGGGTTGCCCACAGCGGGATTCGGCGCGCTGCTGACGCTGATGTTATTCAAGCTGGATCTCAACATGTACGGTTTCGTCGGGCTCATCATGCTGATCGGCATCGTCAAGAAGAACGCGATCATGATGATCGACTTCGCCATCGAAGCGCAGCGCAGCGAAAACAAGCCGCCGGCGCAGGCCATCTTCGACGCCTGCCTGATCCGGTTCCGGCCGATCATGATGACCACCATGGCGGCGCTGATGGGCACGCTGCCGATCGCGCTGGCAATCGGGGCCGGCGCGCAGGCCCGCCAGCCGCTGGGGCTCGCCGTGGTAGGCGGACTGATGGTCTCCCAGATCCTCACGCTCTACATCACGCCGGTAATCTACCTCAATCTGGAAAATGCCCGTGCCTGGTACGCGAGCCGGCGTACGCGCACGCCCGAGGCGGCGCGCGCAGCCGGTTTGACATGATGGCGCAGAGGAATCCGGTTTCACGACCGGTCCGGACTGCGCACAAAGGAGCCTGAGGCCATGGCAGAAACCGAATTGATTTCGGGTGACACCGGCGCGTTCGCAAAGGCTCCCGATCCGTCGCTCACCACCACCACCCACATAATCTATGGATTGCACGCACTGAGCATCCTGATCGGCCTGACCAGCGCACTGACGGTAGTGGGCGCTTTCGTGTTCGGCATTCCATCGATCATCGC
>JANOGP010000218.1:0-5914 GCA_031406075.1 Betaproteobacteria bacterium | reverse complement strand
GCCAGGTACAGCCGCGGAATCGGCGTGCGGTTCGTCGGACGGCGCAGCGCGACGCCGCAAGAAAAGGTGGCGCGCTTCTCGGCGATCACGCGATGCCAACGCGGATTGCCGAGATTGGGGAAGTGCGCCGACAGCTCGGCGTGTACGCGCCGGGCAAGTTCGTCCTGCTCGAGTTCCTGATGTGCGCCGGAGGCCGAAATCACCACGCCGATCAGGCCGTCCTGCCCGCACAGCCGGCCTCGATCGAACAGCCACTGTGAATACGTTGCCTCAATGCCGCCCATGCGGAACGGCAGCCGCGACCCCAACGGGTACTGAAGAAAGACCGAATAGATCGGCTGGTAGGAAAATGCCTGAACCAGCTTGTTGACGTCCGCGAGTTCGGTATGCGGTGCAATTAGGGTACTCAGCCGGTGCGGCGGCACTGCCAGGATTACGTGGCTGAACCGCCCGTCTTCCGCCGCCAGTTCGAATCCGTCGGCCGTTCTGCGCACGGCTTCTACTGTTACGCCCGTTTGCACGCTGCCGCAGTGCGAAGTCAGAAAGGCCGCCGCACGCTCTGGAAATAATGCGGAGAAATCCATGGCCGGGAGCAGCAGGTCGCTGTCCGCGCGTGCACCATTGAAGCTGTCGCGAAGTACGTTCAGGAAGATTTGCGCTGACGCCTCGTGGGGCTGCGTGTTCAATGCCGAGATGCACAACGGGTTCCAAAGAAAACGCGCGACCGCCGGCGGCTGCCGATGGGAGGCGAGCAGGTGCTCGACGCTCGTGTCGGTCCCGAGACGGAAATTCTGTCTCCACATGGCGGCGATGAACGCTGCGGCTTTGATGCGTCCGGCGATGTCCAGCCCGCGCGCGCAGAACAGCGCCGCCGCGAGATGCAGAGGGGCGGGCAGCCGCGGCGCGCGCAGGCGGAAATGCGGGTGAACGATGAGTTCGAGCGGAAGCCGGATCAGCCCTAACGCTTCATGCGGACCCCTGGTGAGTTCGATCAGCCGCAAGGTTTCCCGATAGGCGCCGATCAGGATATGCAGGCCATTGTCGAGCGGTACGCCGTTAATCTCCACCCGGCGCGCCCGTCCGCCAAGTATTCTGGCCGTCTCGAAAACCGTAACCGGGATGTCGCGGCGGGCGAGTTCCGTTGCCGCCGCCATCCCGGCATAGCCGCCACCAACAATCGCTACGCGAAGGGATGAAGGACGGGCACCCAAGGATGAAGGATGAAGGATGAAGGATGAAGGAGAGTCAGAAGCCTTTGAACTTACTTCCTCCTTCCTACTTCCGCCTTCATCCTTGCTTTTCATCCTCACGCGATGAGCCAGGTTTTCCATGCGATCCAAAATTTCCGCATCGGGGTGAGCGACGTGCGCTGGTTGAGAACTTTGCAGCCGCCGGCGTGTATCTCATCCAGGATGGTCCGGTAGATTGCCGCCATCATCAGGCCCGGGCGCTGCGACCTGCGGTCCTGGCTCGGCAGATCGGCGAAGGCGCGCTGGTAATAGTTTCTGGCACGATCGATCTGGAATTCAATCAAGTGCCGGAAGGCATCGGTCTCACGCAAGTGAACGATATCGGACGCGGCGACGCCGAATCGCGACAGTTCGTCCAGTGGCAGATAAACGCGGTTGCGGCGCGCATCCTCGCCGACATCGCGGATTATGTTGGTGAGCTGGAACGCGGTTCCGAGGTTTTCGGCGTAACGCAGCGTAGCGGGATCGCGGTAGCCGAAAATCTGCGCCGCCATCAAGCCGACCACGCCTGCCACCCGGTAACAATACGATTGCAGTGTGGCGAAGTCGGGATAGCGGTTGTACTGCAGATCCATCTCCATCCCCTCGATGATCTCGAGGAAGCGCGTCTGGGGAAGATCGAAGCGGCGAACCACCGGCATCAAGGCGTTTGCCACCGGATGCTGCGCCGATCCGGCGAAAGCGCCGGCGATTTCCTGGCGCCACCAGGCGAGCTTGGTCCTGGCCAGATCAGTGTCGCTGCATTCGTCCACCACGTCGTCCACTTCACGGCAGTATGCGTAGAGTGCGGTGATCGCCCGGCGCTTTTCCGGGGGCAGGAACAGAAAGCTGTAGTAGAAGCTCGAGCCGCTTTGCGCCGCCTTGTCCTGGCAATACTGGTCGGGACTCATGGAAAAGTGAAAAACGAGCGGAACAGCATGGCGGGCCAGTCGTAGGGTTGCAAGACCGGGCGATGACGGAACACGTCGCCGCGGCTCGCCCGCAGTTTGTCGAGAATGCGGATGCCCCCCATCACGATCATGCGTAATTCCAGTCCGACGCGGCCCGGGAGCCGCTTGGCCAGCGGGGCGCCGGAGATAAGAAAACTGCGCGCCCGCTCGATCTGAAATTTCATCATCGCTTGCCATGCAGAGCCGCTGGCGCCGTCGGCGATTTGTGCTTCCGTTACGCCGTATTTCGCCATCTCGTCCTGTGGCAGGTAAATGCGGTTCTTACGGAAATCGATCTCCACGTCTTGCAGGAAATTGATCAGCTGGAGGCTCGAACAAATGGCGTCGGAGCAGGCGAGATTGCGCGCTTCAGTTGCCTGATACAAGTGCAGTAGAAGCCTGCCGACCGGATTGGCCGAGCGCCGGCAGTAATCCATGACTTCGACGAAATTGGCGTAACGGCTTTTGGTCACGTCCTGGGCGAACGCCGAAAGCAGGTCGCGAAACAGTTCAACGGGCAGGTGATGCGTCGTGATTACCGGCGCCAGATCGGCAAACAAAGGCAACTGCGGCGGTTCCCCGCGTTCGATGCGATCCAGTTCGCCGGAGAACCCGGCAAGCTCATGCAGGCGCTGTTCCGGCGGCGCATCGCCCTCGTCGGCGAAATCGTCGGCCTGGCGCGCAAAAGAGTAGATCAGCTCGACCGGACGGCGCAGCCTTTCGGGCAGCAACGCCGAGGCCACCGGAAAGTTCTCATAGTGATTGACCGCCATCGGCTATTCGCTTTGCGTGACAGAAGGTTAGAGGGCGGAACCGAGGTCCCGGCAAGCGGGCTTTCGGGTGGCGGGGGCGGGGGCATTATATTAGAATGCGCCGAGTGCGAAAGTGGCGGAATTGGTAGACGCACCAGATTTAGGTTCTGGCGCCGAAAGGCGTGAGAGTTCGAGTCTCTCCTTTCGCACCAGAGCTCCGAAAATGTGCCATCTGCCCGAACTTGCCCGCCTACCAACAGGGGAAAACCGAATTAGATGCAAGCAAATCTGGAAACTCTGAGTTCTCTCGAGCGGCGCCTCTCGGTGTCCTTGCCGCTCGATCAGGTCAACAGCGAAGTAGCGAACCGGCTGAAGCGGCTCGCGCGCACCGTAAAGCTGCACGGTTTCCGTCCCGGCAAAGTACCGTTCAGGATCGTCGAGCAACAGTTCGGCGGCCAGGTGCGCCAGGAAGTGCTTGGCGATGCCGTGCAAAGCAGCTTTGGCGAGGCGGTAAAGGAAAAAAACCTGCGCGTCGCCGGCTATCCACGCATCGAAGTGAAGTCCGCCCCAGACCCGGAAGGCAAATTCGAGTATACGGCGACCTTCGAGGTTTACCCCGAGTTCGCCGTCGGAGAACTGGGCAGCGTGAAAATCGAGCGCCCGCTTGTCGACATCGGCGATTCCGAAGTGAACAAGACCATCGAAATCCTGCGCAAGCAGCGTACCCACTACCACAGTACCGGGCGCGTCGGCCAGTCCGGCGACCAGGTGCTGATGGATTACCGCGGCAGCATCGACGGCAACCCGTTCGAAGGGGGAACGGGAGTGGATCAATACGCCCTGCTTGGCGGCGGACAGTTGCTCGCGGATTTCGAGAAGAACGTGATCGAGATGAAGGCCGGCGAAACCAAGGCCTTCGATCTGCGCTTCCCCGACGATTACCACGGCAAGGAAGTGGCGGGACGGACCGCACGATTCGAAGTAACGGTCAAGGATGTGCGCGAGCCGCATGTCCCCGATGCGGATGCAGAGTTTGCCAAGACACTCGGGGTTGCGGACGGCGATATCGCCAGGATGCGTGCCGAGGTCAAGGCTAACCTCGAGCGCGAGGTCAAGCGTCGCACCACCACACGCGTCAAGGATCAGGTCATGAAGGCGCTGCTCGACGCAACTCGGGTGGAACTGCCCAGGGCGCTGCTGGACATGGAAATCGATCGGCTGATGCATAACATGCGCCACGATCTGGAGGCGCGTGGGCTCAAGGCCGGCCAGGTGCCGATGCCCAAGCAAGCCTTCGAACCGGAGGCGCAGCGCCGCGTCAGCCTTGGCCTGATACTGGCAGAGCTGGTGAAGAAACACGGACTTGAAGCAAAATCGGACCAGATCAAGGCAGTGGTCGGGGAATATGCGCAGAGCTACGAAAAGCCGGAGGAAGTGATGCGCTGGTACTACCAGTCGCCGGATCGGCTGCGCGAGGTCGAGTCCATCGTCCTCGAGGACAACGTGGTGCAATGGGTGCTGGCAAATGCCAGGGTCGAGGACAAGCCGACCGAGTTCGACGACCTCATGGGGAATGCAAAATGATCACGATGCAGGACCGGATAAACAGCGAGCCGCAAGGCCTGGGGTTGATTCCCATGGTCATAGAGCAGAGCGGCCGCGGCGAGCGCGCTTACGACATTTATTCGCGGCTGCTCTAGGAGCGCGTGGTGTTTCTGGTCGGGCCGGTCAACGAAATGTCTGCGAACCTGAGTGTGGCGCAGTTGCTCTTTCTCGAATCGGAAAACCCGGAAAAGGACATTTCCTTCTACATCAATTCGCCGGGCGGGTCGGTATCCGCGGGGCTGGCGATCTATGACACCATGCAGTTCGTCAAGCCCGACGTGAGTACGCTTTGCATCGGACAGGCTGCCAGCATGGGAGCCTTCCTGCTCGCTGCCGGCGCCAAGGAAAAGCGCTTTGCGCTGCCCAACTCGCGGGTGATGATCCATCAGCCGATGGGTGGCTTCCAGGGCCAGGCTTCGGACATCGAGATTCACGCGCGAGAGATCCTGTACCTGCGCGCTCGGCTCAACGAACTGATGGCGAAGCACACCGGAAAGGACGTGAAAACCATCGAGCACGACACCGACCGCGACAATTTCCTCAGTGCCGAAGAGTCGGTAAAGTACGGCCTGGTGGACAAGGTACTGCTCAGCCGCAGCGAGGCCAGTGCGGCCGCCTGAGCCCCGGGCGGATCGCGTTGCGACGGCATGGGAACCAACGCGCGTATAGGTGTCTGATGGTTTGATGTTTATTGCGAAAGGACGTTATGTCTGACAAACCTGGCGGCGAGAAATTGCTCTACTGTTCTTTCTGCGGCAAAAGCCAGCACGAGGTTCGCAAGCTGATCGCCGGCCCTTCGGTGTTCATCTGCGACGAGTGCATCGAGCTGTGCAACGACATCATCCGCGAGGAGAGCCACGCCGAGACCACCGGGAAGGGCGCCAAATCCGATCTTCCTGTTCCACACGAAATTCGCGAGATCCTCGATCAGTATGTGATCGGTCAGGACATCGCCAAGAAGATCCTTTCGGTCGCGGTGTACAACCATTACAAGCGGCTCAAGACGGTGCAGAAGAAGGATGACATCGAACTTGCCAAGAGCAACATCCTGCTGATCGGTCCCACGGGCTCAGGCAAGACGCTGCTGGCGCAGACATTGGCGCGGCTGCTGAACGTGCCTTACGTGATGGCGGATGCCACCACGCTGACCGAAGCCGGCTATGTCGGGGAAGACGTCGAGAACATCATCCAGAAGCTGCTGCAGAAGTGCGACTACGACGTCGAAAAGGCGCAGCGCGGCATCGTCTACATCGACGAGATCGACAAGATTTCACGCAAATCCGACAACCCCTCGATCACCCGCGACGTGTCGGGAGAAGGCGTGCAACAGGCGCTGCTGAAACTCATCGAAGGCACCATCGCCTCGGTGCCGCCGCAG
>JANOGP010000207.1:0-2349 GCA_031406075.1 Betaproteobacteria bacterium | reverse complement strand
GAGCCGCCGTAGCCGACGGCGAGGTCCTGCAGCTGGCACTCGCCGCCCTGGTCGCAAATCGGGCAGTCGAGCGGGTGGTTGATCAGCAAGAACTCCATCACGCTGTTCTGCGCCTTCTTCGCCACGGCGGAGGCGGTCTTCACCTTCATGCCGTCGGTCACCGGCGTGGCGCAGGCGGGCAGCGGCTTGGGCGCCTTCTCCACCTCGACCAGGCACATGCGGCAGTTGGCCGCGATCGACAGTTTCTTGTGATAGCAGAAGTGCGGCACGTAGATGCCGAGCTTGTTGGTCGCGTCCATCACGGTCGAGCCGTGCGGAACTTCGGCCTCCTTGCCGTCGATCTCTACTTTGAGCATTGTTGTTTAGGCCGCCTTAAGTTTTTCTTCAGAACTTAAAAAAGCCCCGGCGCGTCCCCATTTCGGCGCGGTTTCGCCCTGCACCAGGCAGTGCTTGTGCTCGATGTGGTGCACGAACTCGTGGCGGAAGTGCTTGAGGAAGCTCTTCACCGGCAGCGCGGCGGCGTCGCCCAACGCGCAGATGGTGCGGCCGGCGATGTTGTCGGCGACGTTGTCGAGCAGCGCCAGGTCTGCCATCTTCCCGTGCCCGGTCTCGATCCGGTGAACCACGCGGTACAGCCAGCCCGTGCCTTCGCGGCAGGGGGTGCACTGGCCGCAGGATTCCTCGAAGTAGAAGTAGGACAGGCGCTCCAGCGCGCGCACCATGCAGGTGGTCTCGTCCATCACGATCACCGCCCCCGAGCCCAGCATCGAGCCGGCCTTGGCGATGGAGTCGTAATCCATGTCGGTCTTCATCATCACCTCGGCCGTCAGCACCGGCATGCTCGAGCCGCCCGGGATCACGGCCTTGAGCCTGTGCCCAGGGCGCATGCCGCCCGCCATTTCCAGCAGCTTCGCGAACGGCGTGCCCAGCTTGACCTCGTAATTGCCCGGCTTCGCGACGTGGCCGGTCACCGAGAACAACTTCGTGCCGCCGTTATTGGGCTTGCCGAGCGCGAGGAAGGCATCGCCGCCGTTGCGCACGATCCAGGGCACCGCGGCGAAGGTTTCGGTGTTGTTGATGGTGGTGGGCTTGCCGTACAGGCCGTAGCTTGCCGGAAACGGCGGCTTGAAGCGCGGCTGGCCCTTCTTGCCCTCGAGGGATTCGAGCAGCGCGGTCTCCTCGCCGCAGATATAGGCGCCGTAGCCCGCGTAGGCGTAAAGCTCGAAAGAGAATTCGGCGCCGAGGATGTTCCTGCCGAGGTAGCCCGCCTGCCTGGCTTCCGCCAGCGCCTCCTCGAACTGCTCGTAGAGCTCCCAGATCTCGCCGTGGATGTAGTTGTAGCCGGCAGTGGCGCCCATCGCGTAGGCGGCGATGATCATGCCTTCGATCACGCTGTGCGGGTTGTAGCGCAGCAGGTCGCGGTCCTTGCAGGTGCCGGGCTCGCCCTCATCCGAATTGCACACCAGGTACTTGGCGCCGGGAAACTGGCGCGGCATGAACGACCACTTCAGGCCGGTCGGGAACCCGGCGCCGCCGCGGCCGCGCAGGCCGGATTTCTTCATTTCGGCGATCAGGTCCACCGGCGAGACTTTCTCCTGCAGGAGTTTTATTCGCGCCTTGTACCCGTCACGCGCCTCATAGTCTTTGAGGCGCCAGTTGGCGCCATCGAGGCCCTGCATCAGGATCGCGTCGGGGCCGTAATCGAGCATGGTCATTTCAGGTCCTTCAGCAACGCGTCGATTTTTTCATTCGACATGTAGTCGTGCATTTTCTTGTTGTTCACCAGCACCACCGGCGCCATGGCGCAGGCGCCCATGCACTCGCCTTCCTTGAGCGTGAACCTGCCGTCCGCGGTGGTCTCGCCGAAATCGATGCCGAGCTTCGCCTTGAGGTGATCGGCCGCTGCGAGCGAACCCTGCAGCCCGCACGGCAGGCAGGTGCAGATGGTGAGCTTGTGCTTGCCGGTCGGCTTCAGGTTGTACATGCCGTAGAAGCTCGCCACCTCGTAGACGGCGACCGGCGCCATGCCGAGGTAACCTGCCACCGCGTCCATGGTCTCGGTGGCGAGCCAGCCCTTCTCGTCCTGCGCGATGATCAGCGCCATCATCACCGCCGACTGTTTCCGATCGGCGGGATACTTGGCGACCTCGCGGTCGATCTTGTGCAGCGAAGCGGGCGAGAGGCTCATCGCGCGTTCACCTGTCCACGTCCCCGAAAACGATGTCGATGGTGCCGATGATGGCGACCGCGTCGGCGAGCATGTGGCCCTTCGAGAGCTCGTTCATCGCCGACAGATGGGCGAAACCCGGCGAGCGCAGCTTGACGCGGTAGGGCTTGTTGGCGCCATCG
>JANOGP010000204.1:0-15275 GCA_031406075.1 Betaproteobacteria bacterium | reverse complement strand
AACTACATCAAGGGCGTTGATCCGAGGACCGGCCAGTTGATCGGCCGCCGCGAGCTTCCCGAAGGCAAGCACACCAACGTGTGCCCGGCCATCGATGGGGCCATTAGCTGGAACACCGGCTCGTACAACCCCGGTACCGGCCTGTTCTACAAGGTCATCCAAGAGTGGTGCTTTGACATCGAAGTCGTGAAGGCTGACAAGCCGGCCGACTTCTCCGGTCAAGCCTACTTCGGCGCTTCGTGGACCGCTACTCACCCCCAAGGCAAGCAGTCTTACGGCCATATCAGCGGCCGCGACCCATTGTCCGGCAAGATCAAGTGGCGCGTCGAGTTCAAGTACCCGCCGCTGGCCTCGCTGATGTCCACCAAGGGCAACCTGGTGTTCGTGCCCGGCGCCGATGGGAACTTCCATGCTCTGGATGCCCGCACCGGCAAGGAACTGTGGAGGCATAACAATGGCATCGGCCACCACGGCGGTGTGATCTCCTACACGGCCAAGGGCAAGCAGTACGTTGCCGTTGTCGCCGGTTGGGGTAGCCACGTTTCGGGCAACTACGGCCCGCTGTTCGGACATCCGTTCACCGAGATGCCGACCGACACCGGTCAGCTGATTGTGTTCGGCCTGTAAACCAACAAGAAGATTCAGTCGTTTATTGCGGGCGAGGGAGCAATCCCTCGCCCATTTAATTTTTCGATCTTGCAACGTAGATACCGCGCGGTCCGCAGCGATGCGGGAGTCCCGGAAGCCGCTCGAGTGCGAGCAGACCCTGACCGTCGCGGCATTCGTGAACTCCCTCGCGACAGATTTACCAATTTTTTACGGAGAGTCAGAGGTGAGAGTCATGCGCAGCAGAGAATTTCTTTTCGTCGTCGCGGCCATTCTCGTTTTTGTTTCCGTGCCCGCCGCAGCGAACGATCCGGTCGATGCTGCCGCTGCTGCGGTCGGCGAGAAGTACCAACTGAATATCAAGAAGCTATTCGCGACGAAATGCAGTTGGTGTCATCAGGGCTACGGAATGGTACAGGCCGACGGCCCGAGGCTTGCCGGCAACACGAAGACGATCGAACAACTCTCGAAGCACATCAACGAAGGAAAATCGCCGATGCCCAGTTTCAAGAACCAGCTTAGCGAAAAAGAAGTACAGGCGCTCGCCGAGTACATCAAAGCGTTGCCGGCGAACTGATTGCGCCCATCGCCGCGGGCGATGAGAATTAAAAAACGAAGGGCGGTTCTTACCGCCCTTTTTGTGCCTGATCAGTCCGCGCGCCGCAGTTCCAGGCGTGCGCCGAAGCCTCCGTACTTGCCGTTGCCGCGAATCTGTTTGCCGTCCGATCCGAGTTGCATTCCGACTGAGAACGCGACACCACCCGTGCCGGAAGCCGAAAATTTGAATGTCTTGCCGTCGAACGAAGTCTTGGCCAGTGCAACCGGGTCTTCGCCGAAGTTCTCGAGATTGGTAAACGCAATCGTGCCGGAACCGTTCGGCTTAATTTCCATTGTCGCGATGCCGCTGGACATGCCGATGTACCATGGGCCCTTCCAGCTGCCTTCCATCGAAGCCAACTGATCTGCAAGCGCGACACCAGTCCAAGTGTTCGCCGCCAGAAAGATCGCCGCAAGCCACATTCTTTTCATTGGTTCCCCCAGACTGTCTGGACCTGAAATCCGGCAGTCCGTTCATTCTAGCAATTTCCGGCACGCGCCCGATACGATGCCTGCCGCCCGAGCCCTTATAATGCAGGCACGCGCATTTATCTTCCGAAACGATGAATTTCTGCAGCAACTGTGGCGCTCGCTTGGCACGTCGCGTGCCTCCAGGCGACAATCTTCCCCGCTTCGTTTGCGCCGGTTGCGGAACCATTCACTACGAGAATCCGAAGATCGTAGTGGGCTGCATTCCCGAATGGGAAGAGGCCATTTTACTGTGTCGACGCGCCATCGAGCCGCGCCACGGATTGTGGACGGTCCCGGCGGGCTTCATGGAGAACGGGGAAACCACTGCGCAGGGCGCGCAGCGCGAAACCCTAGAAGAGGCCAATGCGCGCGTCGAGATTCTAGGCCTGTACGCGCTGTTCAACATTCCCCACATCAACCAGGTGTACATGCTATTCCGCGCGCGGCTTCTCGACCTCGACTTTCACGCCGGCGCGGAAACGCTGGAGGCGCGGCTGTTCGGTGAAAGCGACATTCCCTGGGACACGATCGCTTTTGCCACGGTGCGGCGCACGCTGCAGCACTACTTCAGCGATCGCCGTACCGGGGAATTCCGATTTCACATTGGAACGATCGAGCCGATGGCCAAGCCGCAGGCGTCGCCGGTGAAGGGTGAAGGGTGATCCCCCCGGGGACAAGTGAGGGTGATCCCCTCCGGGGACAAGTGAGGGTGAAAGGTGAAAGGTGAAAGGTGAAAGGTGAAAGGTGAAAGAAAGGCAAAATCTAGTACGTAGGGTTCCATCGCCTCTCGCCTCTCGCCTCACGCCGCTCTTAGCGCATCGACGATGTTCAGTCGTGCCGCCCGCAGCGCAGGCAGAAATCCACCGAGCAGCCCCATGACCAGCGCGAATGCCAGTGACTTTGCGACAATCCCCGCATTGAGCGTAAAGGTGAATGCAAGTTCGGCAAAGGACTGCCAGTTCATCGTCGATATGGTGAGGAACTGCATGAAGGATGCAAGCACCAGCCCCGCCGCGCCGCCGACAAGACCGAGCAGCAATGCTTCCAGCAGAAACACCGCAAGAACGCTGCGGCTGCGGAAACCCAGCGCCCGCAGCGTGCCGATCTCCGCCGTGCGATTCGCCACCGACGCGTACATCGTGATCATGGCACCGATGGTCGCGCCGATCGAGAAAATCACCGACAGCGTGAGGCCGAGATAGCCGATGAAGTTGGCGAGCATTTGCGACTGCTCGGCATAGAACACCGTCTCCCGCTTGGCCTCGACAGTAAGCCGCGGATCCGATTCCAACCGCGCTTTCAGCGCATCGAACCGGCCCGCGTCCTGGAGTCTCACGATCACCGAAGAGAACACCGGCCGGCGAAACGCCTGCATCAGCTGGTCGGAGTCACCCCAGATCTCCGAATCAAAACCGCTCCTGCCGGCATCGAACACGCCAACCACCCTCCAGTCCCGCATCGCAAATCGCAATTGTTCCCCCGCGCCCGCCCCCTGGAACCGCGCCGCAATACTGCTCCCGGCCACGATCTCGGACGATCCCGGCCGGAACATCCTGCCTTCGATGATGCGAACCTGGGGTCGCAACGCCTGGCCTTTGGGCCCGATGCCGCGAATGATTACGTTGGACGGTTTGTCGGAATCCCGCTTAGGCAGGGTGACCAGTACCACAGACTCCTTCGACACCAACGGAAAGCCGTCGACGCCGTATGCCACTTCCGGCTGGCTCTCCACCACCCCCGCCTGCGCGCGATCCACCCCGCTCTGCACTTCGGTACCGGCGGAGCGCCGCGTGACCACAACGTTGTCCCACGAGCCGGTCTGGACCAGCGTTTTTTTCAGCCCTTCCTGAAGCATCAGCACCGTGGCGAACACGAACACCACCAGCGCCATGCCGCCGGCGGTGAGCACGGTGGTGAGCTTGCGCGCCATCAGATTCTTCGCTGTGTACGAAAACGGTATCGCCATTTCTAAGTCTCTATTCCTCTAATAAATCTTCACCGCAAAGACGCAAAGAACGCGAAGAAAATCGGAAAACAAACTTGAAATAGAATCGATCGAATCAGTTCCACACCAACGGGAAAATCGTCGTGCTCCCGACAACGGGCACGAATGTCGAGAACCAAGCGTGGACGTTCCTTGCCCGGATTTGTACTGTCGCATTTCTTTGCGTTCTTTGCGTCTTTGCGGTGAAGAATTAATGTTTGCGTCATTGCGGTGAGATGTAGGCTAGCCGATGTTGCGAAGGCCATCGACGATACGCACCGTGGCGACCCGGTAACTCGGGAGTAGTGCCGCGACTGCGCCGACCGTGACGGCCGCTGCCAGCTGCATCACCACGGTCTGCTGTGAAACGTTGAACACCGGAAACAGCGTACCCATTTTCGCGGCGAAAGATTCCGCTACGGGGAAGGTGGCAAACACGCCTGCGGTCGCGCCCAAAAGCGCGATAGCCAGCGACTCGCCGAATATCAGGCCCACCACCCATGACGGGCCGAAGCCGAGAGCCTTCATGGTGGCGTACTCCGCCATGCGCTCACGCGCCGTCATGGCCATGGTATTTGCCATGACAGCCATGATGATGAAGATCACCAGGAACGACACGATTTCTATGGCGATCACAATGGCCTCGGTCATGGCCACGAACCCGAGTTGAAAGGCTTTTTCGGTCTCGGTCAGGGTTTCGGCCAGCGAATTCCTGAAGGTGCGGTCGATCTCCGTCGCGATCTCGGCGGCCCGGTCGGACTGGTCGATACCCACAACGTAGACGCCAACCGTGTTGGCACGGCGCGGTACCGTCTTCTTCATTGTCTCGTTGAGATAGTCCCAGTGAAAGAAAAACTGCGAGGTGTCCGTTGCCGCTTCCGCCCCGTCGTAAATCGCCCTCACTACGAACTCCCAGGTACCGGGGTAAATCGTGCCCCGCAACTGCTCCACGTCGCCGACTTTGATGCCGTGAATCTCAGCGAGCTTCCGTCCGATCGTGCACCCCTTGCGGTCGAGCAGGAACGACTTCATCTGCTCCGGCGGCACCAGATACTCCGGGTAGAGCTCGAAATACGACTTCGCGTCGACTGCGAACTGCGGAAAGAAATTCTTCTCCGAAACGTAGATGCCGCCGAACCAGTTGGCGTGGCTGATATGGACTACGCCGCCGATCTGGCGAATTCTGTCCTGGTAGGCGATCGGCAATGGGAAGATCAGCGAAATCGAGTTGCGGGTGATGAGCCGCGTATTCGACGCGCCCTCAGCGCCGGCGAACCACGCTTCGACCACCGTGCGCAACAGCCCGAACGCCAGTATGGCGACGAAAATGCCGAGCACCGTCAGCCCGGTGCGCAGCTTGTGCCTCAGCGCATTTCTTACGACCAGCTTCGCGAAATACATCCGTCTAGATTTTCACCGCAAAGACGCAAAGGAACGCAAAGTAAATCAAGAAAACATGAATGGGGAAAAGAACATAACGGCTGACTTTTTCGTCGATGAATGGTCTGTGCGCTTTGTGCCCCCCTTCTGCGCTGATCAGTGTTTTGCCCAGTCAAGTTCTCCTTTGCGTTCCTTTGCGTCTTTGCGGTTACAGGGTCTTCGGAGAGGATTCGCCATTGGTAAGTTCGCCCTTGTCGAGATGCCGCACCACGCGCGCGTGTTCGGCGGCACGCTGGTCGTGCGTGACCATGACGATGGTCTTGCCCATCTCGCGATTCAGGCGGTCGAGCAGGTCAAGAATGTCGGCAGCGGAGACGCGGTCGAGGTCCCCGGTCGGTTCGTCGGCAACGATCAGTAACGGGTCGCTGATGATCGCGCGCGCGATGGCGACGCGCTGCTGCTGCCCACCTGAGAGTTCCGAAGGATAGTGATCCATCCGGTCGGCGAGTGCGACCATCTCAAGAGCGAGCTCGACGCGCTCACGTCGCTGGCGGCGCGACAGCCGGGTCAGCAGCAGCGGCAGTTCGATGTTCTCGAACGCCGTCAGGACCGGAATCAGGTTGTAAAACTGAAAGATGAAGCCGATGTGGGTGGACCGCCAATCGGCCAGTTCCACTTCCGAAAGCGTGGAAATTTCGAGCCCGGCGATCCGCAGTTCACCGCGGTCGGGCTTGTCGATTCCGGCGATCAGATTCAGCAAAGTACTCTTGCCTGATCCGGAAGGGCCCATCAGCGCTACGAATTCGCCTTCAGCAATATCGAAACTGAGGTCGTTTAGCACTGGAACGATCTGGCCCCCTCGCCGGTAGGATTTAGCGAGATTGCGGACCTCGACGATCGTCGCCGTCATTCACTTGCCGGCCGGCTTCACCGCCGCGCCGTCATGCAGTTTTGCGCTCGGCCGCAGCACCACCTTTTCCCCGATTTGCGGTCCACTTCTGATTTCGACCAGGTCGCCCATTTGCACGCCGGTTTCGACCGGCACTTCGGCAACCTTCTCGTCCCTGACCACGAATACCACGCTGCGGCCCGCACGTGTCGTCAGCGCGGCCGCGTTCAGGGCAGTGCGCGGCGTGCGCTCGGCATCGCTGATCTCCCGCGACAGAAATGCGACTTT
Organism: Betaproteobacteria bacterium; assembly: GCA_031406075.1. Lineage (GTDB taxonomy): Bacteria > Pseudomonadota > Gammaproteobacteria > Burkholderiales > JACQAP01 > JACQAP01. The sequence continues at coordinate 9,060 of JANOGP010000204.1, read as the reverse complement.
CGCGCTCATTTCCGGAAGAATGCGCACATCCGTTTCGACGAAACGAATTTTGGTCATAACCGTGGCCTTGGCCCGGTCCACCGTCGGCACCGTGCGCGCGACCACGCCGCGGAACCTGACGTCAGGGAGCGCATCGAGTTGAATTTCGACCGGCTGGCCGATTTGTATCTTGGAAAGGTTCGACTCCGACACGTCGGCCTCGACTTCCAGCGTACTCATGTCGGCCATCGTCACCACCGCTCCTTTTGCATCCAGCGCCGAGGAAAAAGGCGTGACCACGTCGCCCACGTTGGCTGCCTTGGTAAGCACGACGCCGTCGAATGGCGCGCGTATCAGCGTCTGCTCCACGGCAACGTCGGTACCGCGCAGGTTGGCCTGTGCAGCGCTAATCCCCGCCTGCAGACTCGCAATGTTGGCCCTGGACTTGTCGTGGCGTGCCACCGCGATGTCGTGCGAGGCCTGCGAAACGAAACCTTGCGCGAGCAATTCCTCCGAGCGCTTGAGAGAAGTTTCCGCGTCCCTGAGTTCTGCAAGACCTTGCTCGAGATTGGCTTTTGCAAGCTGGAGGTTTGCTGCGGACTGCTCGCGCGTAGCCTTGACGTCGAGATTTTCCAGCCGGGCGATGATCTCGTCTTTCTTCACGCGACTGCCCTCTTCCACTCCCAGCCAGACCAGGCGTCCGGTTGCTTTCGTTGCAACGGCGGCCTTGCGCTGCGCGACCACATAGCCGGTTGCATTCAACTCGGTGTAGGCCTGCGAGGGATACGACATCGTTACCGACGCCGTCTCGACAGCAATCGGGGCGCGCAGCAGCCAGTTGTACGCGAACACCGACACGATCGCAGCCGTAACCACGATAAATGCCGGGGCCATCAGCCGCCGCAACCGGCCGCGCGGGCGCAACACCACAGACCCTGCCCTGCCACGATCTATCTTCAGCCTAGAAATATCCGGACCGCTCAAGCACGTTCACCAGAGGGAAAAAGTAGCTTCATTATGACGGAAACCCCCGCCATTCGACCGGCCGCTTGTCCGCGCGTGCGAACGCAGGACAAAAAAAGGGCGGCGCCCTCGCGCCGCCCTGTTCCGGCAACTGCCCGCGAATGATCCCGCTTACCAGCTGACTTCGCGGTCCGGCGTCGACGATATTTTGTGGATGCTCAGATCGGCTCCGATGAACTCCTGCTCCGCGTCGAGACGGATGCCCATTGCGGCCTTGATTCCGCCATAGACAATCAATGCGCCGGCCACCGCCACGCCAATTCCCAGCAGGGTGCCGATCAACTGCGACATGAAGCTCACCCCGCCCAGCCCGCCGAACGCCTGCAGACCGAATATGCCGGCAGCGATGCCGCCCCAGGCGCCGCACAGGCCGTGCAGCGGCCAGACGCCCAGCACGTCGTCGATTTTCCAGCGGTTCTGCGTCACGGTGAACATGACCACGAACAGCACGCCGGCCACGGCACCGGTCCCCAGCGCCCCGATCGGATGCATCAGGTCCGAGCCGGCGCAAATTGCCACCAGGCCGGCAAGCGGGCCGTTGTGAACGAATCCCGGGTCGTTGCGGCCGGCAAACAGCGCGCCGATGGTGCCGCCTGCCATTGCCATCAGCGAATTCACCGCGACCAGGCCGCTGATCTTGTCGATGCTCTGCGCAGACATGACGTTGAAGCCGAACCAGCCCACCGTGAGCATCCAGGCACCGAGTGCGAGAAACGGGATGCTCGACGGCGGATGGGCAGCGATGCCGCCCTCGCGGCTGTAGCGGCCGCGGCGGGCGCCGAGCAGGACGACCGCGACCAACCCGACCCAGCCGCCTATCGCATGCACAACGATCGAACCGGCAAAGTCATGAAATTGCGCGCCGAAGGTGGCCTCCAGCCAAGCCTGCACGCCGTAATTGCCGTTCCAGGTGATGCCTTCGAAAAAGGGATAGATGAATCCGACCAGCAGGAAAGTCGCCGCCAGTTGCGAATTGAACTTGGCCCGCTCGGCAATGCCCCCCGAGACGATTGCCGGGATTGCAGCGGCAAAAGTCAGAAGGAAAAAGAACTTGACCAGTTGATACCCGCTGTCGGCCGCGAGCTTGTCCGCCGCCGCGAAGAAGTTCACGCCGTAAGCGAGCGAATAGCCGATGAAGAAGTAAGCCACCGTGGATGCGGAGAAATCCGCCAGGATCTTCACCAGCGCGTTCACCTGGTTTTTCTTGCGCACGGTACCGACTTCGAGAAACGCGAAACCGGCGTGCATCGCCAGCACCATTATTGCGCCAAGCAAGATGAACAGCGTGTCACTGCTGATTTTCAGGGCTTCCATGCTTTCCTCCCGTTTTCTTTTAGGTGAAATCGGACCACTTCAAGCAACCCTCATTCCCACAGATTAACTATCTGTACGATAACGACTTTAATGCCACGATCGAGGGCCGACAAGGCCTTTTTGAACTGGTATGGTGCGTACGGCGGAAAACAGGCACCATTGCGGTGCAGATGCGTTCCCCCGATTCGCTCTTCGGGTGGCACTTAGGCTCCATGGTCCAGTCCTTATTGGAGGCTGCGGACAGTCGGTTTATAGTGCAACGCAAGCGCAATTGCCTCCTCGTGGAGGCGAGGTCGCCTCCATTTACAGCCCACGTCTAATTCGATAGAAACGGCATGACGCCGACCTCGACCCTGCACAAATCCGATCAGCCCCGGCAGCAGACCGACAAGAGGCTGTCTCTCGAGCAATTGCTTGCCGAACTGCTCGTCGACAAAATGGTGCCGCAGGACTCGGCAGACAAACTCCTGGCATTGCGCCGCAATATTCGCGGCGGGGATCTTCACCCGCTGGTGATCCTGGCCGACCAGAAGTGGAAGGACCCGCGCAACCCCAAGAAACTGCTGAACATGGAAGCGCTGACCGAATGGCTGGCCGGCAAAGTGGGGCTGCCTTACCTGCACATCGATCCGTTCAAGATCGACTTTGCCGCCGTTACCAAGGTGATGTCGAACGCCTATGCCGCCCGCTTCCGCATCCTTCCGGTTGGCGTCACATCGACCGAGGCGGTGATCGCAACCTGCGAACCTTTCGTACGAGAGTGGGAAACGGAGCTTGCCCGCATCCTGAGGCTGGAAATCAAGAGGGTGCTGGCCAATCCGGTCGACATCAACAACTACCTGGTCGAGTTCTACAACCTCGCCCGGTCGGTCGCGGGCGCAGGCCAGCAGCACGGCACACCGCTTTCGGACATCGCCAACTTCGAGCAACTGGTGCAGCTGGGTGCCAGCGGCAAGCTCGACGCCAATGACCAGCATATCGTGCGCCTGGTTGACTGGCTGCTGCAGTATGCATTCGATCAACGCGCCAGCGACATCCATGTCGAGCCACGCCGCGATCTGGCCAACGTGCGCTTCCGCATCGACGGCGTGCTGCACCAGGTGTATCAGATCCCCACGCCCATCGTCGCCGCGATGACCAGCCGCATCAAGATTCTCGGGCGCATGGACGTGGTTGAAAAACGCCGGCCGCAGGACGGCCGCATCAAGACCCGCACGGCTGACGGCGAAGAGCTCGAACTTCGCCTGTCCACCATGCCCACGGCCTTCGGCGAAAAGCTGGTGATGCGGGTGTTCAACCCCGACGTGCTGGTGAAGGGCTTCAAGGATCTCGGCTTCTCCGATGAGGATCGCGAGCGCTGGAGCCAGGTTACTTCGCGCCCTCACGGAATAGTGCTGGTGACCGGGCCGACCGGTTCAGGCAAGACGACAACGCTGTACTCGACGCTCAAGCAGGTTGCCTCGCCGGAGGTCAACGTCTGCACCATCGAGGACCCGATCGAGATGGTCGAGCCGCAATTCAATCAGATGCAGGTGCAACACGGCATCGGACTCGACTTTGCCACCGGCGTGCGCACGCTGATGCGTCAGGACCCCGACATCATCATGGTCGGCGAGATCCGCGACATGGAAACCGCGGAGATGGCGATCCAGGCGGCGCTCACCGGCCATCTGGTGTTTTCCACACTGCACACCAACGACGCGCCCTCGGCGCTCACCCGCTTGCTCGACATCGGCGTGCCGCCTTACCTGCTTCACACCACCATCCTGGCAGTAATGGCGCAGCGGCTGGTGCGCACCCTGTGTCCCCTTTGCCGGGAAGTGGGCACCATCGACGATGCCACCTGGAACATACTGATCGCGCCGTGGCAATCCGAAAAGCCGAAACAGGTTTACAACGCCAAGGGCTGCCTCGAATGCCGGATGACCGGATACACGGGCCGGATTGGCATCTACGAAATCCTGCTCATGACGGCGGGACAGCGGCCGCTCATCACCGCGGAAACCGATGCCTCGCTGATTCGCGAGCAGGCATACCGTGACGGCATGAAACCGCTGCGCATCGCCGGCGCGCTGAAAGTCGCCGCCGGCGCAACGACAGTCGACGAAGTGCTCAAGGTAGCGCCACCGATTGCAGATGATCGCAGGAAAAAAGCTTAAGCCCGCCTCACCCACACCTTCCGATGCAAGATTGCCGAATCCAAGACTGTCCCGCATCTGTATCCGGAGTCGGACATGTTTCTCCAGATGCCGGCCTTACTCGCAACCGGATTCATGGTCGGACTGATGGAATGGGCATGCATCGATTGGCTTCGCAAGCTGGGATGCAACGAACTCCAGGGTTATCTGCTGTCGAAGCCACTGCCTGCAGAAGAATTTGCCGCCCAATTCCTCGCGCCGGCAAAGAGAAAAGTACGCAAGCCTGCCGCTAGCGCGCGAGCGCGCGCATCGCGCGGTCGAGCCCGTCGAGCGTAAGCGGGAACATCCGGTCGGCCATCAGCTGCCGGACCATGCCGATCGATTCGTAGTAGCCCCAGCGCTCTTCCGAGGTCGGATTGATCCACACCGCATGGCGGTAGACGTCCAGCATGCGTTTCACCCACACCGCGCCCGATTCCTCGTTGTTGTGTTCGATGCTGCCGCCGGGGTAGGCAATCTCGTACGGGCTCATGGTCGCATCGCCCACGAAAATCAGCTTGTAGTCGTGGGCGTACTTGTGCAGCACGTCAAAAATCGGCGTGCGCTCGCTGTTGCGCCTGCGATTGTTGCGCCACACCGACTCGTAGAGAAAATTGTGGAAGTAGAAGTACTCGAGATGTTTGAATTCGGTGCGCGTCGCCGAGAACAGCTCCTCGCACACCTTTACGTAATCCTCCATCGAGCCACCTACGTCCAGGAACAGCAGCACCTTCACCGAGTTGTGCCGCTCAGGCACCATCTTGATATCGAGCCAGCCGGCGTTCTTCGCCGTCGAGCGGATGGTGTCGTCCAGATCCAGTTCCTCAGCCGCGCCCTCGCGGGCGAATTTGCGCAGGCGCTTGAGCGCGACCTTGATGTTGCGCGTGCCCAGTTCGACCGAATCGTCGAGATTGCGGTACTCGCGCTTGTCCCACACTTTCACCGCGCGGCGGTTGCGCGACGCCTCCTGGCCGATGCGCACGCCTTCCGGGTTGTAGCCGTAGGCGCCAAACGGCGACGTGCCACCGGTCCCGATCCACTTCGAGCCGCCCTGGTGGCGGCCTTTCTGCTCCTCGAGGCGTTTCTTCAGCGTCTCCATCAGCTTCTCCCAGCCGCCAAGCGACTCGATCAGCTTTTTTTCTTCCTCGGAAAGCAGCAGTTCCGCCTGCCTGCGCAGCCATTCCTCCGGGATCTGCGCCAGCAATTCCTGGGGTGGCGACGTGATGCCCTTGAAGTAGGCGCCGAAGACGCGGTCGAACCGGTCGTAGTTCGACTCGTGCTTCACCAGGCAGGTGCGCGAGAGATAGTAGAACTCGTCCAGACTTCCCGATGTGACGTGTTTGGCGAGCGCCTCCATCAGGGTCAGATATTCCTTGACCGAGGCCGGCACCCCGCCTTCCCTCAGCTTCAGAAAGAAATCAGTTAGCACTGGAAAACCTTTTTAGCCACAGAGGACACAGAGCACACAGAGAAAGTCGGGAAAACCGGACATGAGGGAAACGCAATTGCTGGATGGACAGGCGCATTTGCAAAAGGATTGCTTCGATTTTCGTTCACGTTCTGTCTTGATTTCCTCTGTGTACTCTGTGTCCTCTGTGGCAATCGCCTTTATCTTGCCCTTCTGGACATGAAAACCAGCCGCTCGAAGAGGTGCACGTCCTGTTCGTTCTTGAGCAGCGCGCCAGCGAGTGGAGGGATTATTTTTGACTGGTCCTGGCCGCGCAGCGTCTCCGGGGAGATGTCCTCGGCCATCAGCAGTTTCAGCCAGTCAAGTAGCTCGGACGTGGACGGCTTCTTCATCAGCCCGGACACCTCGCGAATCTCGAAAAACACCTCCAGCGCCTCGCGCAAAAGCGACTTCTTGAGATTCGGGAAGTGCACCTCGACGATGCGTTCCATGATTTCCTTGTCCGGAAATTTAATGTAGTGGAAAAAACAGCGGCGCAGGAAGGCGTCCGGCAGCTCCTTCTCGTTGTTGCTGGTAATGATAATCGCAGGCCGGTGTTTGGCCTTGACCAGTTTCTGGGTCTCGTAGACGTAGAATTCCATGCGGTCGAGCTCGCGCAGCAGGTCGTTTGGGAACTCGATATCGGCCTTGTCCACCTCGTCGATCAGCAGCACCGCGGGACGATCGGATTCGAAGGCGTCCCACAGCGGTCCCCTGACAATGTAATTGGAGATGTCGTGCACGCGCCCGTCGCCCAACTGGGAATCGCGCAGCCGCGACACCGCGTCGTATTCGTACAGCCCTTGCTGCGCCTTGGACGTTGATTTGACGTGCCACTGGTGCAGCGGCCGTTCCAGCGCCTTTGCCACCTCGATCGCCAGCATGGTTTTGCCCGTGCCGGGCTCGCCCTTGATCAGCAGCGGGCGTTGCAGCGTGACGGCGGCATTCACCGCCATCATCAAGTCTTCTGTGGCGATGTAAGTATCGGTGCCTTTGAATTTCATCGTTGATTTCGCTTTTGGGCGGTTGATCGTGCGGATTATAGCCGCGCGCAGGGGCGACCATCCTGCGGACGGCTATAATTGCCGCTCCCGCCAGCCAATCTCTAATAAATTCCGGGAGGATACATGCCCAATTTCAACGCCAACCTGTCGATGATGTTCAATGAGGTCAGCTTCCTGGAGCGCTTTGGCGCTGCGGCCAAAGCCGGCTTCCGGGGCGTCGAGTTTCTTTTCCCCTATGAGTTCCCCGCCGAAGAGATCGGGGATCAGCTCGACAAGCACAAGCTTCAAATGGTTCTGTTCAACATGCCGCCGGGTGATTGGGCAGCCGGAGATCGCGGAATGGCCTGCGATCCGGCCAAGGTCGCACCGTTCCAGGAAAGCATCGGCAAGGCGGTCGAATACGCCGAGGCACTGGGTTGCGAAATGATCCACTGCATGGCGGGACTCAAGCCGCGCGGCGTCAATGAGGAAAAGATGCACGAGACCTACATCGCCAATTTGCAGTTCGCCGGAAAGGAGCTGGCGAAACACAAAATGCGACTGCTTATCGAAGCCATCAACACCCGCGACATTCCGGGTTTCTACCTGAACTATTCACGGCAGGCCTTTGACATCATGCATTACGCGAACGTACCGAATCTCCTGTTCCAGTACGACGTTTATCACATGCAGATCATGGAAGGCGATCTGGCGCCGACGGTCGAAAAGAACCTGGCTAAGATCGGCCATATGCAGATCGCCGGTACGCCGGGTCGCCACGAACCGAATACCGGAGAAATCAACTATCCGTTCCTGTTCGGGTTCTTCGACAGGATCGGATACAAAGGCTGGATCGGCTGCGAGTATCGCCCGGCGACCAAAACCGAAGACGGTCTCGGCTGGCTCAGGCCTTACCTGAAATAAGTCTGTTAGCCACAGACGTGGCTGGGGTAAGTAGAAAAATGAGATGCGGCGTGTCAGTGGCTAATGTTCGAATTGAGGAGACAAGAAAATGAGCAACGTAGGATTCGTCGGTCTGGGCATCATGGGCAAGCCCATGGCGGCCAATCTCTTGAAAGGCGGCCACACCCTGTACCTGTACAGCCGCAGCGGAGTGGCGCAGGAGCTGACCGCGGCGGGAGGCAAGGGCTGCGCGACTGCGAAGGAAGTGGCACAGAAAGCCGAGATCATCATCACCATGGTTCCGGACACGCCGGACGTGGAAAAGGCGCTGTTCGGCAGGGACGGCGTCGCCGAGGGCCTGTTCGCCGGCAAGATCGTGGTCGACATGAGTTCGATTTCGCCCATCGAGACCAAAGTCTTTGCCGAACGCATCCGCAAGGCCGGCGCAGAGTACATGGACGCTCCGGTCTCCGGCGGAGAAATCGGCGCCAAAAACGCGACACTCACCATCATGGTAGGCGGCAACGAGACCGTGTTCGCCAAAGTCAAGCCGCTGTTCGAGATGTTGGGAAAGAACATCACGTTGGTCGGCGATGTCGGCGCCGGCCAGACCTGCAAGGTCTGCAACCAGATCATCGTCGCGCTCAACATCGAAGCGGTGGCCGAAGCGCTGCTGCTGGCCTCCAAGGCCGGCGTGGATCCCGGCAAGGTTCGTCAGGCGCTGATGGGCGGATTCGCGTCGTCGAAGGTGCTCGAGGTGCACGGAGAGCGCATGGTCAAGCGCACCTTCGATCCGGGTTTCCGCATCGAGCTGCACCAGAAAGACCTGAACCTCGCGCTCGCCTCCGCGCGCGCGCTGAAGATGAGCCTGCCCAACACCGCAACCGCTCAGGAATTGTTCAGCGCCTGCCAGGCGCAGGGCGGTGGCAAGTGGGACCACTCCGCGATGGTCAAGGCCCTCGAGGCTCTCGCCAATCATCAAGTAGCAAAATAACCTTTCAACGCAAAGGCCTTTCACCGCAAAGACGCAAAGGACGCGAAGAAAAACAAAAAGAAATAGCCGGCAAAAACCTGCAATGTACGGAACCGGCTTTTGTCGCGAGTATCGGCGATCCAGGTTTCGAACGGCATGAACCGATTTTCCCTGTTGTCCAGGTTTTCTTCGCGTCCTTTGCGTCTTTGCGGTGAAAGGGTTTTTCATGAATATTGACCCACGTACACTGTTAAGAGCGAT
>JANOGP010000125.1:0-2578 GCA_031406075.1 Betaproteobacteria bacterium | reverse complement strand
ACGCCGCTTCGGCTCCACAGATGCGGATAGAGCTCTTCTCCGCCAAGCGCGCGTGACCGTCCAGATCGTCGTGCTGCAAGGCCGCTTCGGCAAAGAAAACATTGTGATCGGCAATCCGTTCCAGAACGAAGAGTGCATCATGCCAGTTGTGCCAGCGATAGCCGAAATCGACAGCCATCAGAATCTCGTCGCCAAGCATGCGGCGGCCCTCGCCGATCAATCCGATGAGTTCACGATCGGTGACGAGGTCATAGAAGAGTACCTCCATCTTGACCGCCCGAAATCCGGCTTGAAGTGCCGTGCCGAATTGCCGGCCGATTTCCTTCATCAGATCGCCGATGCCGCGCCCCTGCGCAAGGCCGGGATAGATGGTGCAGTAGGGCTTGAGTTTTTCACGGCGCGCGCCGCCCATCAGCTTGTAGGCGGGAACGCCCAGCTGCTTTCCGGCAAGGTCGTGAAGCGCAATGTCGATTGCAGAAATCGCATGCATGCCGAGGCCGCGGCGCCCGGGCCAGAAAGTACCCTCATAAAGTTTCTGCCAGATGGCGGCAATTTCGAGCGGATCCTGTCCGATCAGGATTTCGCTGGCGTTACGGCTCCAGAGATGGGACGTCGGCATTTCCAGAAAGCTCTTGACGACCAGAGGCGGTGCGTCGGCCTCGCCGAAGCCATAGCGCCCGTCATCATCGAAGATCTTTATGATGACAGTGTCGGCCGTGCCGTCGAGATCGTTTGCCGAACTGACCGGAGAAATGACGGAAATAACCTCAAGCCGTGCGATCTTGCTGGTCATGTTCCATATCCTATCCGATGAGCCCCGTTCAGTAAGTTGCCCGCCCGCCGCTCAGGTCGAAGGTGAACCCTGTGGTGAAACTGCAGGCGGGCGAGGCGATCCAGGAGATCAATTCGGCCGCTTCCTCGAGCTCGCCACAGCGCTTCATCGGAATCTTGTCGGTCATGTATTTGACCTGTGCATTCGGCAGCGCCGCCACCATTGGCGTACGGATAACGGCTGGCGCCAGCGAATTGATGGTGATGCCGGTCTCGGCATAGTCCTTGCCCATCGATTTCACCATGCCGATCAACCCTGCCTTGGTCGCCGAATAGGCCGTCATTCCGGCATTGCCCTCCTTGCCGGCGATGGAGGCGATGTGGAGAATACGGCCATAGTTTTTCGACAGCATATGCGGCAGCACCGCCTGCGACACCAGAAGGGCACCGAGCAAGTTGATGCGGCAGACGAAATCGAAATCGTCCGGATCGACATCATGCGCTTTGATGTTGGTCTTGCCGGTGACACCGGCGCAGTTGACGAGTCCGTGGAGCTGTCCGCTCGCTCGAATGATGCCGTCCCAGACGGCCCTCTGCGAAACGCGATCCGAGACGTCGATCGCCGCAGAGGAGGCCCTGCCGCCCGCCAAGGCGATTTTTTCCGATGTTGCACGCGCACCTTCGCCGTCACGATCGAGACAGATGACGGTTGCGCCACGTCTTGCCATCAGGCCGGCCGCCGCGTGCCCGATCCCGCTTGCAGCACCGACGACCGCGATTGTGTAGGGTGCCGGAAAGTTGGTCATCCAGAACTCCAGGATTTCGACGATTAAGGGGCGCCGCCGGCGGCGGACGATAATCCGGTAGAATAGTGTATTCCAATTTCATAGACAATAGTCCACAATACCGGAAGTTAGGGTAAGTGAAATCCGGTGGTGCCTTGCATTGCCCAGGTGCGCGTTGACGCATTTGCTTCGGGACCATAGTGTTGTGCGTGAAAAATGTTCAAGGTTCGGGAATTCTTCCTGAACGCCAGCCGATCGGATGTCAAATGAGCTATGTCGAACTGAACTCGGTGATAAAGCGTTTCGGCGAATCCGAGATTATCCACGGCGTCGATCTCAAGATAGAGAAGGAGGAGTTCACGGTTTTTGTGGGGCCGTCGGGCTGTGGCAAGTCCACGCTGCTGCGCATGATCGCCGGTTTGGAGGATCTGCAGGGCGGCAGCATCCATATCGGTGAAACCAGGGTCGACCGGCTGCCCGCGGCAGAGCGCGGAATTGCGATGGTCTTTCAGAACTACGCGCTCTATCCGCACATGACGGTTTTCGAAAACATGGCTTTCGGCCTGCGCGTCGCAAAGACCGGTAAGGAGGAAACCCAGGAACGGGTACGGCAGACCGCGAACATCCTGCAGATTACCGAAATTCTTGGCCGCCGGCCGCGGGAACTCTCGGGAGGTCAGCGGCAGCGCGTGGCGATCGGCCGGGCGATTGTCCGCGAGCCAAAGGTCTTTCTGTTCGACGAGCCGCTGTCCAATCTCGATGCCAAGCTAAGGGTGCAGATGCGGGTGGAACTTACCCGCCTGCATCGCCAGTTGCGCGCAACAATGATCTATGTCACCCACGACCAGGTCGAGGCGATGACAATGGCGGACAAGATCGTGGTGCTGAATCAGGGCCGTGTCGAGCAGGTCGGGCGGCCCCTCGATCTTTACCACCGCCCCCGCAACAGGTTCGTTGCGGGATTTATCGGTTCACCGGCGATGAACTTTTTGGCCGGATCGATCGCCGCCGTGGCCGGCGAC
>JANOGP010000083.1:0-7815 GCA_031406075.1 Betaproteobacteria bacterium | reverse complement strand
ATTTATATTCCGAGGTTCACCGGCACGATCTACGAAGTCCTGTCCGCGCCAGTATCGGCGCTCGAGATCGTGCTCGCGTACGTCGGGGCGGCCGCGACCAAGTCGATCGTGCTCGGCCTGCTCATCCTGGCGACCGCGACGCTGTTCGTGCCGATCCGGATCGAGCACCCGCTTTGGATGATCGCATTCCTGGTTTTGACTGCGGCGACCTTCTGCCTGTTCGGTTTCATCATCGGCATCTGGGCCAAGGGCTTCGAACAGTTGCAGTTCATACCGATGCTGGTCATCACACCGCTGACCTTCCTCGGCGGTGCCTTCTACTCGATCGACATGCTGCCGCCGGCGTGGCGCACTGTCAGCCTGTTCAACCCGATCGTCTATCTGATCAGCGGCTTCCGCTGGAGTTTCTACGAGACCTCGGACGTCGGCGTCGGCGTCAGCCTCGGAATGACGCTTGTGTTCTTTCTTGTTTGTCTCGCGGGAGTGGCGTGGATTTTCCGGACAGGGTATCGTCTGAAGAACTGATGCAAGCCACGACTCCGCCGCGTTGCGGCGGCATGCACACCCATCCTCACTATCACGGAAAGGATTGTTCTGCCATGAGCACTTCGACCAAATTCACCGCCGGCGCGCGCTTCCCCGATATCGTCTGGCCGTTGACGGGCGGCGGCGATCTCAATATCGCCCGCATGCCGGGCTGGCGCGTACTCGTGGTGTATCGCGGCAAACACTGCCCGCGCTGCACGACCTATTTCAAAACGCTGAACGGTCTGCTCGACGAGTTCAAGGCGGCGGGCGTCGCCGTCGCCGCGGTATCGGCCGACCCGAAAGAAAAAGCGGAGGCCTCGGTTGCCGAGCACGGCTGGCGATTCCCGGTTGGATTTGGCATGACGGTGGACCAGATGAGGACGCTGGGGCTGTACATTTCGGAGCCCCGGTCGCCGCAGGAAACCGACCGGCCGTTCGCCGAACCGGGTCTGTTCGTCATCAATCCGGACAACAACGCGCAGGTGGTGGACTTGTCGAATGCCTCGTATGCGAGACCGGACTTGGCAACACTGCTCAGCGGCATCAAGTATGCGATCGACAACCGCTTGCCGGTTCGCGGCACGCTGAACTAGCGGCACGTGTTCCCGCGCCATGCGCGATCCGTTCCCCGCCCATTAACAGGCAGGTGGTAATGAGCGATGACAAACTGAAAGTCCGGGCGTGCGTATTCGACGCGTATGGAACGCTGTTTGATTTTGCCTCCGCGGCGGCGGACTGTCGCGATGTGCTCGGCGACAAGACCGGCGCTCTCACCGCGCTTTGGCGCGACAAGCAACTGCAGTACACCTGGTTGCGCGGTCTGCAGGGCCGCCACGCGGATTTCTGGCAGGTCACCTCGGATGCGCTCGATTTCACCATGGAGTCCCTCGGCGTCGTGGACGCCGGGTTGCGCACCCGGCTGCTGGACCTGTATCGCACGCTGCGGTGTTTTTCAGAGGTTCCGGAAGTGCTCAAGGAATTGAAGCAAACGGGATTTGTCACGGCCATCCTGTCGAATGGCTCGCCCGGCATGCTCGCGGACGCCGTCAAGGGCGCGGGGCTGAACAGTGTTCTCGATCATGTGCTGTCGGTTGAGCAAGTGGGTGTCTTCAAACCACATCCGGATGTCTACCGGCTCGCGGTTGACACACTGGGCGTGCCGGCCGGAGAAATTGCATTCCAGTCGTCGAACGCATGGGATGCCCACGCGGCCTCGGCGTTCGGCATGCGCGTGGTCTGGTGCAACCGTTATGGGCAGCGGCGCGAGCGGTTGCCCGGGGCGCCCGACCGGGAGATTCGCAGCCTTGCCGAGTTGCCGGCCTTGCTGGCCAAAGCAGATTAAGCCGTTTCCAATCCCGGATCAGACGCCATGACAGAGATCATCATCCACCATTACCCGCCTTCACCCGTGTCGGAAAAAATCCGCACCGGCATGGGTGTCAAAAAACTCGAATGGCGCGCCGTCGAGCAGAATCGCCTGCCCGATCGGCCGGAACTTTTCGCCATGACCGGCGGCTATCGCCGCATTCCGGTCATGCAGATCGGCGCCGATATCTATTGCGATACGCAGTGCATACTGCGGGAGCTGGAACGTCGAGTACCTTCGCCAACTTTTTTTCCGAATAACGGCGCAGGCCTGCCGTTTGCGCTTTCCCGCTGGACCGACGGCCCGCTGTTCGAGCTTGCGTTCTGCGCGGGCTTTGCGCCTGTTGCCGGCACGCTGCCTCCGGCGCTGGTCGCGGATCGCACCCGCCTGTACCTGGGGCCGCAGGGCGATCTTGGTAAAGTTGCGGCCGACCTGCCGCATATCCTCGCGCAGTTGCGCGGCCATCTGGGCTGGCTTGACGACCGGTTCGCGTCCGGCCGGCGATTCGTTCTCGGCGACGACCCCGGAATGCCTGACCTGCTGGCCTGGTACATCGTCTGGTTTTTGCTGGCGCGCTACGCGCCGGCGAAGGAATTCTTATCCGAGTTTCCGGCGTTGCTGAATTGGGCGGATCGCATGAAGGCCATCGGCCACGGCACGCCCACGCCCATGACACCGGCGGAAGCGCTTGCAATAGCCAAGGCAGCCGAGCCCCAGACGCCGGAAAAGTCCGACGCTCGCGATCCGCAGAACCTGAAGCCCGGCGTGCGCGCCACCGTCCAGCCCATGACCGACAGTGGCGAACCGCCCGTGGCGGGTGTGATACGTGCTGTGGATCGAAATACGATTGCGCTGACCCGGGAAGATCCGGCATGCGGTGTCGTGGCCGTCCATTTTCCGCGAGTGGGGTATCGCGTGACGGCGTTGGCGAAGTCCTGATCGCGGTGGCGCTCCCGAATCGTCCGGCGCCCGTTAATTCCCGGCCGTGTCAGTGAATCGGAATACATGAATTCCCTTCGAATCCGACCGCTGATGAATAAAAGGCAACTCGAACAGGCCGTGCAATTCGCGATCAATCACGAAACGCCGTGGACGCGCGAGATTTCAGATAAGTGGGGCGTTCATCACGAGGACCCTCCGCCCTGGAACAAGCTCCTGGGGCCGGTGCATGCGCGTGGGCCGGTGTCGGGCACCATAGTTATCAATGGCAAGACCCTGACGTCCTGGGGCGAGCCGGATCGGCCCGACCTCACCTTCAGCATTGCCAAAACCTACCTCGCGCTTCTGGCCGGCGTCGCCCACGACCGCGGGCTTCTGCTCGACGTGAACGAACCCGTTGGCATGCGCGTATCCGGCATCGGATTCGACGAAGGACGCAATGCCCAAGTGACCTGGGCGCATCTGCTGCAACAGACCAGCGAGTGGGAGGGCACGGTCTTCGGCGTTCCGGATCAGGCGGACCGGTACCGTACGCTGTCGTTTCAGGGTGGTGTTGCCGCAGGAAAGAAGGGAGATCCGCGGCCGCTGCAGATGCCGGGCACGTATTGGGAATACAACGACGTGCGCATCAATCAGCTCTCGCTGGCATTGCTGCACCTGTTCGGGCGTCCGCTGCCTGAAATCTTTCGCGAATCCATAACGCAACCCATTGGCGCCAGCGACAACTGGCGCTGGGTGGGGTACGACAACTCATGGATCGAAATCAACGGGCGCAGGGTTCAGTCGGTGCCCGGCGGCACGCACTGGGGCGGCGGCATGTCGATCGGCAGCCACGACCAGGCGTGCGTCGGTCAGTTGCTTCTGGACGACGGCAAGGCGAACGGCAAGCAGGTGATCTCGCTGAATTGGATACGCCGGATGCGCACACCCTGCAAGATTGCGCCGTTCTACGGATACCTTACCTGGCTCAATCACGAGCAGCGCGTATTCCCGAGCGTGCCGGCGTCGAGCTGTTTCGCCATCGGGGCGGGAAGTTCGTTCACCTGGATAGAGCCTGAGCGCGCCATGGTGCTGGTGGTGCGCTGGATCGACGCCGATCACGCCGACGAATTTTTCAGGCGGGTATTGCAGGTGTTGGACGACAAGAGTTGACCGGCCGGGATCTTTGATGACGATGCCAATGAAGACGCGCGCGTGGGTTACGTTGTTGGTTTCTGTGGCCGCCGGCGCAATGGTGTGGGCGCTCTCGTCGTGGCTCACCGGCCATCAGGAGCCGTGGGACGCCGATGGCCTGTTCTATCTCGGCGCGCTGATTGTCGCCGGTTCGGTGGCGGGTGGAATCACTCCGCTGCCTCTGTGGGCGCATTATCTCGGAGCGCTGATCGGGCAACTGGGTTACGGGTTGATTTTTCTGCCCATCGGCCCGCTGTTCCTTCTTGGGGCCGCGTTCCTGATCCTCTACACGGTCATTTTTCTTCTGGCTGCCGCGTTGGCCGGGTCAATTCGCCGACGGCTGGAACGCAGGATTTCTGACGTTCAGTCTCCGCCGTAACATGCCCCTTCGCGGCGTGTCGTCGCCGCGTCGAACGCGATCAGTTTTTCAGTCTCTCGTCCAATACTTCGATCCAATGCCTGACGGGCAGGGCGGATCCGCTCTGAATGTGCGTCAGGCAGCCGATATTGGCCGTCGCCAGCATTGTTGGTTTACCGGACTCCAGCGCGTCGACCTTGTTCTTGAGAAGTTTCTGCGACAGCGCCGGCTGAAGAATTGAATACGTCCCCGCCGAGCCGCAGCACAGGTGCGAATCCGGCACGGGTGTCAGTTCGAAGCCTGCGGCCGTGAGCAGGGCTTCCACTTTGCCGCGGATCTGCAGCCCGTGCTGCAACGAGCAAGGCGAGTGGAAAGCTATGCGCGGCTTCGTCGCGCTCGCAGGGACGAGGGGCGAGGGGCGAGGTGCGAGGGGAGATCCTAAAACTTTTTCGAGTTCTTCACGCTCTGCGTAGATGACTTCGCTGATATCCCTGGTCAGGTCCGATATCCGCTTCGCCTTCTCAGAATAGACCGGGTCGCGGGCGAGGAGGTGACCGTACTCTTTGACCATCGTGCCGCAGCCGCTCGCGGTCATGACCACGGCTTCCGTGCCGGCCGCAATATGTGGCCACCAGGCGTCGATATTCCGGCGCACATAGTCGAGCGCGTCTTCCTGGCGGTTCAAGTGGAAGGTCACGGCGCCGCAACAGCCGGCCGCTTCGGCTTTCACCAGCGAAATTCCCATCTGATCCAGAAGGCGCGCGGCCGCCGCATTGATATCGGGCGCGAGCGAGGGTTGCACGCATCCGTCCAGGACCAGCATGCTGCGCGGGTGGCGTGGTTCCGGCCAGTGTGTGTTGTGCGCGGCCGCTTTCGGCACCTTGCGCTTGAGCACGCCGGGCAATAGCGGCCGCAGAAACTGTCCGACGCTGAACAGCGGACCGAACAGCCGCGGATTGGGAAGAACGGCGCGCAGTGCAGCGCGCTTGAGGGATTCGCTGAAAGACCGGCCTACGCGCTTTTCGACGATGTTGCGGCCGATATCCACCAGCCGGCCGTACTGTACCCCTGAAGGACAAGTGGTCTCGCATGCGCGACAGGTAAGGCAGCGATCCAGATGCAATTGCGTCTTGGCGCTGTAGGCGTTGCCTTCCAGCAGTTCCTTGATGAGGTAGATGCGGCCGCGCGGGCTATCGAGTTCATCGCCGAGCAACTGATAGGTCGGACAGGTGGCGGTGCAGAATCCGCAGTGCACGCAGGCACGCAGGATGCTGTCAGCTTCCCGTCCTTCCGGGGTGTTCTTGATGAATTCCGCCAGGTTCGTTTTCATTAAAAGCTATTTGCCACAGAGAACACAGAGGGCACAGAGGAAACCAATAATCTGAATATGAGAATCTGAGGTCACGTAGGTGTGATTATTTATGGTGCGCTCGTAGTATCGATGTGGATCAGTCTCGGCCTTCAAACACCCATTGAATTCTTCTATTCTTTTGCCGTTCTCTGTGTTCTCTGTGTACTCTGTGGCTAAACAGTTCCTCAAAAATCGGCATGGATGCGGCCGGGGCTGAGAATGCCTTCCGGGTCGAAGGCGCGCTTGAGCTTCTTGTGGATCGCCAGAAGATTCGCCGGCAATCGCTGGATTCCCAACCGCTTGTCGCCGCCACGGAACAGGGTGGCGTGGCCGCCCGCCTTTTGCGCGGTATCGAACGCAAGTGATGGACTGATATCCGCGGCGATCCAGCGCAGGCCGCCGTTCCACTCGATCATTTGCGGGCCGAGGCCAAGAGGCGTGGTAGTGGGATTGATGGACAAACGCCACACCGCTGCAGCGCCTGAGAAGAAAGCGTGCGTCTGATCGCGGATCGATTGCCAGAACGCTGCACCGTCGGCTACCGGATCGCCACCGAGTTTTTTCTGCGTGGCTTCGACCGCGGAGCCCGCACCGGAAAGGCGCAGGTAGAGCCCGCCATCCACGTGGCAGGACGCCGATAATGGCAACGGCTTCCCCGCCCAGCGATTCATCGCATCGAGCGCGGCGGCCTCATCCATTTCCAGGCGCAGCGTGCGCTCCTGTGCCGGCACGGGAAGCACTTTGAGGGATACCTCGGTGATCAAACCGAGTGTGCCAAAAGAACCGGTCATCAGCCTCGCCAGGTCATAGCCAGCGACGTTTTTCATTACCTTGCCACCGAAGTGCAGGTCTTCGCCCATGCCGTTCAACATGCGCACGCCCAGCACGAAGTCCCGCGCCGATCCGGCGGCGGCCCGGCGTGGACCGGAGAATCCGCAGGCCACGCCGCCGCCGAGGGTGGCGGCGCCGCCGAAGTGCGGCGGCTCAAACGGGAGCATCTGCGCGTTCTTCGCCAACGCGTTTTCAATTTCGCGAAGCGGCGTGCCGGCACGCGCCGTAAGCACAAGTTCGGTGGGCTCGTATTCGACGACGCCGGTACACGGGCGTGTGTCCAGCACCTCGCCGATCAGCGCCAGGCCGTAGAAATCCTTGGCCCCGCTGCCGCGGATGCGCACGTGCGTGTGCTCCGCTGCCGCCTTGCGGATTGTTTCTGAGAACTGTTCGATTACTTCCTGCATGAAAGAATTGTTTTAGCCACAGAGGACACAGAGGTCACAGAGAAAAACAAAGTACGGGGATAGAGGCCCTTGGTTGCTGCTTGCTTAAGGATCATGCGGGAATGACCTGATCACTCTGCGCCAATTTCCGTTTCTCCCATTTGGATGTGTTTCTTGCGGTTCTCTGTGTTCTCTGTGTCCTCTGTGGCCAAAAGATTTCAGAAACGAGGCAGGTCGTGAAACTTCTCCTTGCCGCGGTGCACGTGCATGGCGCCAAACTCGGCACAGCGCTGCAGCGTGGGCACGGCTTTGCCGGGATTGAGCAGGCCGTGCTCGTCGAATACGCGTTTCACCGCATGGAAGGTTTCCAGTTCGCGGGTCTTGAACTGCAGACACATCTGATTGATCTTCTCGATGCCCACGCCGTGCTCCCCGGTGATGGTGCCGCCGACCTCGACGCACAGTTCGAGAATCGCGGCTCCGTAGGCCTCGGCGCGCCGCAATTGATCGTCGTCATTGGCATCGAACATGATCAGCGGGTGCAGGTTGCCGTCGCCGGCATGGAACACGTTGGCGCACTGCAGGTTGAACTGCGCGGACAGTACGTCGATGCGCTTGAGCACATGGGACAGATGCTTGCGCGGGATGGTGCCGTCCATGCAGTAATAATCCGGCATGATGCGGCCCACCGCGGGGAAGGCGGCCTTGCGTCCGGCCCACAGTGTCAGCCGTTCGGCTTCATTCTGCGAGGTGCGGATTTCGGTCGCGCCCGCCTTGCGCATCACCTCCGTGACGCGGCCGATCTCCGCCGCGACTTCCTCTTCGGTGCCGTCGGATTCGCACAGCAGGATGGCGGCGGCGTCGAGCGGGTAGCCGGCATGGA
>JANOGP010000073.1:0-3454 GCA_031406075.1 Betaproteobacteria bacterium | reverse complement strand
ATCATCGACCCGGTCTGGACGCTGTACCAGGCGGCGCTGCGGCGCTTCGGCCAGGTCGCCACCATGATCGAGCGCGACGACCACATTCCGCCGCTCGCGGAGTTGGTGACGGAACTGGATCAGGCGCGCCGGATCGCGGCGCAGACTCTGGCGGCCAGGGCGGCGGCATGAGCGCGCTCACCGGCACCCAGGCGCATTTCCAAGCCTACGTGCTCGCGGGCGACGGCGGGATTATCGGCGATATAGCCGGTGCCAACGACGCATTCCGCCGCGCCCGGCTCGACATCTATTACGACGCCTACCGGCTGCGGCTCGCGGAGGCCCTCGCCACCGATTACGAAATCCTCAAGGCCTACATCGGCGACGAAATTTTTGAGTCCGTCGTCAGCGATTACATCGAAGCGCATCCCTCGGTATTCCGCAATGTGCGCTGGTTCGGCGGGCACCTTGCCGATTTTCTGCGCGACCAGCCGCGTTATGCGGAGCAGCCGATACTGGCCGACCTGGCACGATTCGAGTGGACGCTGGGTTTGGCTTTCGATGCGGCGGATGCGGCCGCGCTGCGGTTCGAGGACGTTGCCGCGGTGCCGCCCGAAGCCTGGGCGGGACTGCGCCTGACGCCGCATCCGGCTCTTCACGTAGTCGATCTGCGGACCAATGCCGTCGCGGTCTGGAACGAACTCAAGAATGCGGACCACGGCATCGCGCCGGAGAACCTGCCCGAGCCACTGCGGTGCGCCATCTGGCGCAGGCAGCTCTCGCCCTACTTCCGCTCGCTCGGTGCCGACGAAGCCTGGGCGCTGGACGCGATGCGCAATCACCTGAGTTTCGGCGAAATTTGCGCCGGACTGTGCCAATGGCTGCCTGAAGAGCAGGCCGCGCCGCGTGCCGCGGCGCTGTTGCGCGGATGGGTTGACGAAGGCTGGATCGTGTCTCTGGAAACCTCCTAACGCCCGCGGATCGGGCGTCGATCCTGCACTACAATTGGCCCCTTGATTCTATTCAGTGCGCCCGGAGGTGACGCGGCCATGTTCAGACTATTCGCCCTAGCAACCGTTTGCCTCGCGGTGCTCACGTGCCGACCTGCGTTCGCCATGACCTCGAGTATGGTCGCCTCCTGCCCGGCGGGGATGGATCAGAAGGTGGAAACGCTCACCGGAATGTTCAACGTGCACGTGATCTGCGATCACGTGCTGTTCGAGATTCCGCAGCCGATGTTGAACCGGGACATGCTGGTGAACACCGAGTTCGCCGCGCTTTCGACCGGGAGCGATTTCGTCGCCCCCGGCTCAGTGGTGGACAACCGGGTCGTGCGCTGGGTGCGGCGCGGCAACAAGATCCATCTTGAGGACGTGCGTTACGAGATCTGGGCGCCGAACATGCCCAACTTGCAGCGCGGCGTGGAATCGGCGTCGCTGCGCACCGTCATCCGGGCATTCGACATCATTACCGAGGGCCCGGAGAACGCCCCGGTCATCGACATCACGGGATTGTTCGTCACCGAGGTGCCGGAAGGCTTCGCGCTGGAGTTCATGCAGCACTTCAGCATGGATCAGGTGGACCCGAAGCGCTCCTTCATCGAATCCGTCAAGGCGTTCCCATACAAGGTCGGCATCCGTTTCTACCAGACCTGGGTCCCCGATCGCAGCCGCTTGCGCAAATCAGCGGAGCACGACCAGGAGCGCATAGCGCCGGGGCTGGGCTTCATCTTTCATACCAGCCTCCTGCTTCTGCCGGAGGTGCCGATGCGGGGACGTTACTTTGACGAGCGGGTGGGCTACTTCGCCACACCCTTCGACGATTACGGCACCGAGGAGCATGGCCGGGTGCAGCGCGCCTTCATCCAGCGCTACCGCCTGGAGAAAACGGATCCGAAGGCCGAAGTGTCCGACCCGGTCAAGCCAATCACGTTTTATCTGAGCCGCGAAGTTCCCGACAAATGGCGCCCGTTCATCAAGCGCGGGATCGAAGACTGGCAGGAGGTATTCGAGAAAGCCGGCTTTCGCAAAGCGATCGTCGCCCGCGACGCCCCTTCGGAACAGCAGGACCCGAACTGGGATCCCGAGGACGTGCGCTACAACGTGATCCGCTGGACGCCCAGCGGGCGCCAGAACGCGATGGGACCGGCGGTGGTCGACCCGCGCAGCGGCGAGGTGATTTCCTCGCACGCGATCTTCTGGCACGACGTGCTGCGCCTGGCCGAGAACTGGTACTTCACCCAGGTCTCGCCGCTGAATCCGAACGCGCAGAAGCTGCCACTTCCGGGCGACGTCATCGGCGACATGTTGCGCTACATTGTCGCGCACGAAATCGGCCACGCGCTGGGGCTGCGCCACAATTTCAAGGGGCATTCGGGGTATTCGGTGGCGCAGTTGCGCAGCCGCGAGTGGACCGAGAAATGGGGCACCTCGGCTTCGATCATGGACTATGCGCGCCTGAATTACGTCGCCCAGCCCGGAGACGGCGCCTACCTGCTGCCCAAATTCGGCCCTTACGACTACTTCGCTATCGATTGGGGCTACCGCCAGTATTCTGCAGAAATGAATTTCGACGATGAATGGCCGATGCTCGACGCGCTCGCGGCCAAACAGGTCGACGAACCGATGCTGCGCTTCGGCGGCGAGGACGAGGCCGCCACGCTCGATCCCAAGGTCAACACCAACGTCGTCGGCGGGGACCCCGTCGAGGCCGCCGACATGGGGCTGCGCAATATCGACCGTGTGATGCCCTTGCTGATTCCGGGTACAACCCGCAAGGGCGGCAATTACGAACGCCTGCGGGAAATGTACGTGGCGTTGATCATGCAGCGTCACCGCGAGCTTTCCGCGGTGGCCAAGGTCGTTGGTGGCGTCGAGGAAACGCGTTATCAGGCTGGGCGCGGGTCGGCGCCGTTCAAACCGACGCCGCCTGCGCACCAGCGTGCCGCGGTGAAATTCCTTGTGGATCGCGCGTTCCCGACGCCGCACGCGCTGCTGGATCCCGAAGTATTGATGCGTGTGTTCCCCACTGGTGGCTCGGACACCCTGCAAGGATCGAACGTGCAGCTTCTTCGGCAATTGCTCGACGGAGCGGTATTCCGGAGGATGGCGGAAGCGAGGGCGCTGGATGCCGGAGGCAAAGGCTATGTCGGCATCGACATGCTCTATGACCTCAACGACGGCCTGTTCCGGGAGCTGGCGGCGCCGAAGCCTACAATCGACCTGTACCGGCGCGAATTGCAGCGCAACTACGTGACGTTGTTGCTGGTAGCCACAGGCGTATCGAATGATCCGGATTCCGGTTCCAACGCGATCGCGTCGCGCGACGTGGATTCCGGCTCGCTGCTTGCCGGCCACACCCAGTGGTCGAGCCGCAGCCTGTATTCACCGCTTGCCGATGTTGCGCGCCAGTACCGCCTCGATCGCTCCGGCCCCAGCGAGTTCCGCTCGGCACTGCGCACCAGTGTCGCGCACCT
>JANOGP010000061.1:0-1510 GCA_031406075.1 Betaproteobacteria bacterium | reverse complement strand
TTAGAATCTATCCGTAAATAATGTTGACTGTCAACCTGACTTTGCGGAACGCGATGATCGCCGCGGCGATGTGGTTGAGTGCCATGAAGCTGCGCTCGAGCTTCTCGTATCGCACGAGCAATTTGCGGAAGCGATTGAACCAGCTGTGGCAGACCTCGACCACCCAGCGTCGCGCCTTCTTTGTCGGGTCGCGCCGCTTGGCGTCGGCCTCTGTACGGCGTCCCACGACATGAGCGATGTAGCCGTGCGACTCGATGATCTCCAGGGCACGCCTGCCGCGGTATCCAGCGTCGGCGCACAGGTGCTTGCTGCGCCGGGTGCCTGGGGTCTTGCGCTTGACCATGATGGCCGTCAGGACACGATCGAGCTGCGTGACGTCATGCTCATTGGCCCCGGTCACGACGATCGACAACGGGACGCCACGGCCGTCCACCAGCAGGTGCCTCTTGCTGCCCTTTTTTTCCCCGATCGGTCGGGTTGCGCCCGACCGCTTCTTGCGCCAAGGGTGCCTTGAACATGGCCCCGTCGATGCTTTGCCATCGCCAGGCGATGCCTTCCATCTGGTCGTACTCAGCAAGGCCGGCTTTCCAGATCGCCTCGAACACGCCAGCCTTCTCCCATTCCAGGAAGCGCTTGTGGACCGCGCTGGCACTGCCGTATCGCTCTTTGGGCAAGGCCTTCCATTGGCAGCCCGTGCGCAGCACGTACACAACCGCCTCGAATACTTGCCGCGCTGGTTTGGGCGGTCGTCCCGCTCCTGGCTTGCGCACGTACTCCTTGCTCTCAATGCGTGCACGCACAGGAATCAGCGGCTCGACGCGCTGCCAGAAATCATCGGTCACCACCCATGAGTCAACTCGCGTGCGTATTGCCATGCCCTCGTCCGATCACCGCGCGAAGTGCGGCTCGGGACGGGAGTGTACTATTTACGGATAACTTCTTAGTCCCATGGCCGAATGCGCGCAATGAACGATCGCTAAGTGCCCACGGTTTATCGCGTCGCTCGGCGAAACGAGGTGTGCCCGAAATCAAGTGCGCACGCTCGGCGCAGCGCAGACTACTCAGTGGTAGTCGTCTTCCCGCTGATGCCGGATCGCGGATATCGCGACCTCGTGCTCACCGATGATCTCGAACAGCGCAACGTAGCCTGAGCCACCGAACGGAATCACCAACTCTCGCTCGAGCGGATTACTACCTGCCTTGCGGCACGTGTAGGGGTTGGTTTCGAGGATCCGAAACTCGCGGCGGATCGCTTCGATGGCTCGAACCGGCAGATCGTAGTCGCAGTGCTGCGATGCCGACTCGACAAGGAATTCCTCGAGCCGCTGCAAATCCTCCAACGCCTCACGGGTCAGGCGAATCGAGAAGCTCACCGTGAGCTACCGGCCTTTCCCTCGGCCTTGCGTTGCTCCCGCATGCGCGTTTCCAGTCGCTCCTGCATGGCCGCAAGGACTTGGTTGGCGTCGTAGAACTCCCCGGTGCGCCTGGCCTTCGCCAGAGAAGCCCGGCC
>JANOGP010000058.1:0-3205 GCA_031406075.1 Betaproteobacteria bacterium | reverse complement strand
CGATGGCTTCGATGACACGGTCCACCAGGTCGTCGGTCACGGCCGCCTCGATTTTTACCTTGGGCAGGAAATCGACCACGTATTCCGCGCCACGGTACAGCTCGGTGTGGCCTTTCTGCCGTCCGAAGCCCTTGACTTCGGTGACGGTGATCCCTTGCACGCCGATCGCGGACAGGGCCTCACGCACCTCGTCAAGCTTGAACGGCTTGATGATTGCGGTCACTAGTTTCATGGTTTCTCCAATTGGCTTTGCAGGGCGGGCCCGGTCTTGCGCCGGGCCCTTCAGATGCTTCGGATGCCTGTTAGAAAGTCTTCGTCACAGAGAGGGCGACCGCTCCTTCGGCAAGCTTCTTTTGGTCCCCGGTTACATCGGTCAAATATTACAGGTTGTATTTCTTGGCATTCGTGTCGGAGTAGGCGAGTGCGAAGTTAAGGCCGCCATACGCCTTGGAAACGCCGATCTTGTAGTCCGTATAATCGAGCTCCTTGTAGTTCTCGATCGTCTGATGGCCGACGTGGCCGATAAGGACGAACTGTGATGGCAGTTCGTAAGAAACGTTGGCTTCGAGGTAAAGAGAACCCTTGGAATCATCCGGGTTGGCGGGGTCATCGGCAGAAGATGCGGCGGTATCAACATGGGTCGGGATGAAACCACCATCCTTGCCGATGCCATACCAGTTCGTCAGCGTGTACGATGCCTTGACGTTGATCCACTTCCACGTTGCACCACCGTAGACTTCAGTGGTGTTCCACTTCTTGTTCGGCGCCGGGCCGGTCACGCCATCCGGATAGAAGACGTAAATGGCGCCGACGTTATAGGCGAGGTCGTCATTAACCTTGCCCGCGTAGCCACCATAGAAGTCCCACTCCATGTTGGCGTTGGTGTACTGGGTACCACTGACGTTGGATGCCCAGGTCCCCAGATACAGGCCGCTGGAATGCGCGTAATCGAATCCTCCCTGGACCGCGGGATTTCCCATGGTCTGCGAGACACCCCGGAATATATAGTCGGTGGTGAATGTGAGGTTTCCCGTGATCGGCAAGGCGGCTGCAGCCTCTTCGGCCAATACGGTTCCGGGTAAGGCAAAGGCGCATATTACGGCAACAGCGAGAAGATTCTTTTTCAGCATGGTGATGTACCTTTGTGTTGATTGAATCAAAACGGCAACGAACAGAAAAACAGCCGCGAAAGTCATCAGCATTTACCATGCCACGCACAATTCACTTTAAAATTAAGGAGCTATTCATGTTAAGAGCGAGGGTGCGTACGGCGACGCACTAAACCAATGCGCCGTTGGTGTGCCCCGCACCTTGGCGGTGCGAAGTGGGTGCGCGGGCCGCTTTGTTACACTTCGCCAAGGAGGCCGCCGTGGATACCAAGCTATTGGATGAATTGAATCGGAGGGTGAGCGAATTGATCGCCGCCACCCCGGCGAAAGACATCGAGAAGAATTTGCGCGCGCTGCTGTCGAGCGCTTTCTCGCGGCTCGATCTGGTGACACGCGAAGAATTCGATGTGCAGCAGGAAGTGCTCCGCCATACCCGCGAGAAGCTGCAACAGATGGAGGCGCGGGTTGCGGAGCTGGAAGCGAAGGCAAGGATGAAGGCGGAAGGATGAAGGATGAAGTGAAAAAACAGCGGACGTCATTGAATGCGGTCAGGAGGTGTGGGCGGTTGTTTGCCCTTACTTCCGCCTTCATCCTTCATCCCTCCGCCTTCCCTACCCTTCCGCCTTCATCCTTCATCCTTCATCCTTGCCCTTAGATGTCTCTCGCCGTTCTTTACAGCAGGGCGCTGGCCGGCATGGAAGCGCCGCCGGTCACCGTGGAGGTTCATCTTGCCAACGGGTTGCCGAATTTCACCATCGTCGGATTGCCCGAGGTCGAAGTGAAAGAGAGCAAGGACCGGGTGCGCTCCGCTCTGCTCAACTGTCGTTTTGAGTTTCCCGTCCGGCGCATCACCGTCAATCTCGCGCCAGCAGACCTGCCCAAGGAAAGCGGCCGCTTCGATCTGCCGATCGCACTCGGCATTCTCGCGGCCTCCGCGCAAATTCCCGCCAACAGGCTCGGCGAATATGAATTCGCGGGGGAGCTTGCATTGACCGGTGAACTGCGTCCCATCAGGGGTGCGCTGGCCATGGCCTACAACGCGCATCGTTCCGGCCGCGCCTTTGTGCTGCCGGTGGAAAGCGCAATGGAAGCGTCGCTGGTGCGCGACGCGCTGGTCTATCCGGCTGCCACGCTGTTGCAGGTGTGCGCACACCTTGCCGGGCGCGAGTTCCTGCAGCGCTCTGCCGATCCGCCGCCGTCGTCGGCTGCGGCCTTTCCGGACCTGGCTGAGGTCAGGGGCCAGGCGCCGGCCAAACGGGCGCTCGAAGTCGCCGCGGCCGGCGGACACAGCGTACTCATGGTTGGCCCGCCCGGCACCGGCAAGACCATGCTCGCCGAGCGTTTTGCCGGCATCCTGCCGCCGATGACCGAGGAGGAGGCGCTGGCTTCTGCGGCGTTGCAATCGCTCGGCAGCCAGGGCTTCGACGTGCGCAACTGGAAGCGGCGCCCTTATCGCGCGCCGCACCACACTGCCTCCGCGGTGGCGCTGGTCGGTGGCGGCAGCAATCCGCGCCCGGGAGAGATTTCGATGGCAATGCATGGCGTGCTGTTCCTGGACGAGCTGCCCGAATTCGGCCGCGACGTGCTGGAAGTGCTGCGCGAGCCGCTGGAGTCCGGAAAAATCAGCGTGTCGCGCGCCGCGCGCCAGGCCGAGTTTCCGGCGCGCTTTCAGTTGATCGCGGCGATGAATCCGTGTCCATGCGGTTTCCTTGGACACTACAGCGGCAAATGCCGCTGCACCCCGGATCTCGTTACCCGCTATCGCCGGCGCATCTCCGGGCCGCTGATGGATCGAATCGACCTGCATATCGAAGTGCCGGCGGTTCCGGAACAGGAGATCGCCTCGCGCCAGTCCGGCGAGCCGAGCGCCGCGGTGCGCGCGCGGGTCAGCGCTGCGCGGGACATTCAACTGCAGCGCCAGGGTAAACCGAACGCGTTGCTGTCGGTGAAGGAGATCGAGAGCCACTGCATCCCCGACCCGCAAGGCGAAAAACTGGCGCGCCAGGCGATAACCCGGCTGGGATTGTCTGCGCGCGCCTACCACCGGGTTCTAAAAGTTGCGCGTACCATCGCCGATCTTGCCGGCGAGGCCACGG
>JANOGP010000004.1:0-2313 GCA_031406075.1 Betaproteobacteria bacterium | reverse complement strand
CCAGTGCACGCAATGCATCGGCGGAAAAGACGAGCATGATGCCAATTACGACAGCCAATGCGCCGCCTGCAACCAGAATCCATCTCAGGCTTTCGACTATCCAGGCGACGATTACAGGCGTGGCATTCCTGCCCAGCGCGGAAACGACAGCCGCGACTTCGACCTTTGCGAGCAGCATGAAAATCGCAAAGGCACCACCGACGGCGAAGGCGGCGCCGAACCAGCGCCGATGCCCGTATACGGCCTTGCCGATATCGTGCGGTTCCTCTAACGGCTTCAGGCCGTTTCGCAGTGAAACCCAGCGGTTCGTAGTGCCGAGGAAGCGCAAAGTCCGGGCACTGCCGACGATCAAGCACGCCCAGATAGTCACCGGTATACAGCATGGAACCTCCGCTATAGAGCACATGAATCCGCCGGCCGCCGGGGCGAACCCGCTATTCGCGCCTTGACAGGCGGGCATTGCTGCGCGCAATCGGGCACGGATCCGAGCCTA
The DNA here is from genome assembly GCA_031406075.1 of Betaproteobacteria bacterium. Classification (GTDB taxonomy): domain Bacteria; phylum Pseudomonadota; class Gammaproteobacteria; order Burkholderiales; family JACQAP01; genus JACQAP01. The sequence goes on along the minus strand of JANOGP010000004.1, from coordinate 1,820 downwards.
TCGCCGGTCCGGCGGCAGACAAGCCGCGCGGCAAATACGCTAAGCTCACTATAAACCAAAGAGGGAGGCTTCAAGTGGACACAGGCTCGCGCCTTCGCGCACCCGCTCGATGGCGTGCTCTACCGCCTCCCGCAACACCATATTGGTCATCACCCGCGCACCGGAAGCGAGCGCGGCAAGCAACGCACGCCGCCGCCGACCAGGATGGCCAGCGTGCTGGCGGAGCGTGAGGCATTGACGCCGCGAATCAGCGGCGCGAGCCCGGGCAGGCGCAGCAGCAGGGCGTGCCAATGGCGTCTCGGCAATTCGCGGCGCAGTGTCAGGCGGGCAGCCACAGCGGCGTCCAGCGCCTGGTATTGGAAGGCTTCCATTACCGACTCATTCAACTTCTATGTTGTTCGATAAACGCTCAACGCTGGGGATTCTTTTCAATACCTTCTTTTCAATACCTTCCCTTCAATACCCCCTTGAGGGGTGCGCTCGACGGGTGCCCTTGAGGGGTACGAAGAGTGAAAACAAGATTTCACCACGAAAGCACGAAGAACACTCTTTTCAGTACCCTCTCGAGGGGTGCGAAGGAGCACAAAGAGATCAACATCCACTAAGGATTTCGCTGTTCGCATTCTCTCGCTCTTTCCAATCGCTCCACGGACATGGCAGAGGGGAAAACTTTCTCCTCTTCTGTCCTTCTTCTCTCCCCTTGGGGCGACTATGAACTGCGCCTCGATGGCGAAGACACTACGGTCCACGCCTACCTGCGCACCATTCAGGGTCCGCTTCGGCTCGACGGCAAAGGATCGTGGACGCACGGCGACAGCCCCGCGTTCCTGGCCATGGCTCGCGTTCCCCCGCAGCACCAGCAGCAGCTCGCACCGCTGCTGCGCCTGATCGCCGTCGAGCGCGGCGCGGGCAGCTTCGAGCTCAGCTCAAACAAGACAGCGTTCGGACCCTAGCCAGCAAATTTCCGCGGTATGTGCGCCAACGCACCAAGAAATTGGCGCGGTATGTGCGCGGACGCACGGTGCACCGGCCGCGAACGGCGGATAACTGTGCTGTCGATGGGACCGCAACCCTCCGGGCTGCTCCCGTCGTGGAAGAAAAAACCACAGAGGTAACGCAATGAACTCTTATCAAAAGTATTTTTCCGCTTGTTTACTGGCGCTGCTCACGCAGGCAGCATTCGCGCAGAACGCGCCAACACTGGGTACCGCGTCGAGTTTCGCGGTCCTTGGCGGCGCGGGGGTAACTTGCACCAACTCGACCATCACGGGAGCTATGGGCTCGCTCCTGACGGTCGTTCCAACTACGACGTGCAACGTCGTCGGGCCGATGCACCAGGGGGACGCTACAGCCATCCAGGCTTTCACCGACTTCGTTCTGGCGTATGAGGAGCTGGCGGCCATTACGTGCCCGGCCGACGCGGAGCGCAATCTTGTCGGGGACCTCGGCGGGAAGGTTCTGTCGCCGGGTGTCTACTGTATCAGCGGGGTGGGGCTGTTGGCGAGCCAGTTGACGCTCAACGGGCCCTCGGACGGGATCTGGATCTTCAAAGCCTCGACCTCCCTCACGCCCATCAGTGGCTCGGTAGTCATGGCGGGCGGCGGGCAGGCGAGCAACGTGTACTGGCAGACCGGCACCGCCGTGTCACTCGACAACACGCAGTTCCTTGGAAACATTCTCGCGGGAACGGCCGTCACCTTTACCGGCACAAGTTCGAGCCTGGTCGGTCGGGCGTTGGCGAAGGCCGCCGTTACGGCGACTGGCGCCAGCATCGGCGGCTTCGAAGCGCAGGCGGCAGGGCTGGCACCGCCGGCAGGGCC
>JANOGP010000401.1:0-6082 GCA_031406075.1 Betaproteobacteria bacterium | reverse complement strand
CGAGGTGCGAGGTGCGAGGTGCGAGGTGCGAGGTGCGAGGTGCGAGGTGCGAGGTGCGAGGTGCGAGGTGCGAGGTGCGAGGTGCTAAGCAAAAGTGTAGCCGACCTTGCCTTCCTTTGCGTCAACGCTCTTCTCGCCGGCCGTCGGCCGGCTGGTCTGACTCATCCCTCAACCTCAAGGCAAAGGCGCAAAGCACGCAATGGCCCACAAAGAACACAAGAGACGATCCTGGTACAGATGTGCGCGTTCTCGTGACCCGACACTCTTATTTCTATTTTCTCTGCGCCCTCTCTTGCCCTTCCTCTGTGTCCTCTGCGTCAACGCGCTTCTGGCCGGCAGTCGGCCGGCTGAACGGAATCGCCAAGCCGGATCGTTCCAGCATCGACGATGCGCGCGATGATGCCGCCGTGCCCGCGCATGACGTTATAACCCCCGGCACCCAGCACCTCTTCCATGCGCGAGCAGGGATCGCAACTGCCGGCGCCTTCCAGCATTGTGTCGCCAACGCGAAAACGGCGGTCTCTCAATGCGTAGAGATTGATTCCAGAAACCAGAATGTTGCGCCGGACCCACTCCGGGCGTACCTCCCGCTTGCCGAGCAGCTTCGCCACGATCTCCAGGTGTTCCGCCTGGATCAGCGTCACCTGGCGCTTGCCGTCGTTCTTCGATGCGTAGTGGTCGCCTGCCAGACCGTAACCCGCGACCGCCTCGACCTGGTCGAGTGACGTCAGCGGCGCCCGCCGTTCGAGCCGGATGCCGATCCACTCCACTTTCCCTGCTCGGGGAAAGGTCGCCATCAGCTTCGAAAGTTCACCGTCTGGATTCATGAGTCGAACCCTTTATTTCACAGGAGGACACAGAGATCACGGAGAGATTTGTTGCCGTAGTTGCAACTTGATCTGACGACAAGTGTCCGGTTTTGGCAAGCGCCACCGGCGGCTTTCTAGAAACGCGACCGTCGCTTCGCGACCCCAAGTGGCCAGTCCGCCTTGCGAGAAGCAGACGTTCAACGTCCGGCTTCAGGCGCGCGCAATGCAGCGCGTCGCTCTGAAAGCCGTTGTTCGGCGGCATATGCGTCCAAAGTGGCACCGTCTCGAATGCCTGAAAGCAGCCATTCTCGGTCATTCGCGTGGCCGCTTCCCAGCACCCTAATTCAACGATCTAATGCTTCTGGAGCCAGTTTACGGATCTGGGCCAGGAGATCCCGAGGGCTGTATGGCTTTGCCAAATAGGCCGTGGCACCCGCGTCTTTCGCCTTCTGGTCATCGCCGGAAAGGGCGAAAGACGTGATGGCGACAATCGGCGTGGCCGCGGTTACGGGATTGGCACGCAGGCGCCGTATCGCCTCCAAGCCCGACATCTTCGGAAGCTGAATGTCCATCAGGATCAGGTTCGGGTGCATCTCCAACGCCATCGCAATGCCAGCCTCACCGTCGTCCGCCTCTATCAGCTTGTAGGTGGTGTGCTGGAGCAGGTCGCGCACGAGCCTGCGGTTCACCGCGTTGTCCTCGACGTAAAGAATGGTGTTTGCGCTCATGCCCGCACCGGGATTTCGAATATGAAGACCGAACCTCTTCCTGGTTCGCTTTCCACCCAGATACGGCCCCCATGCATCTCGATAAACTTCTTCGTGATCGAAAGCCCCAGTCCTGTGCCGCCGTACTCCGAGGCGATAGTCGGGTCGGTCTGATTGAACTCGGCGAACAGGCCTCCGATCTTATCCGGAGCTATCCCAATCCCGGTGTCAGTTACACGGTAGACGAGCCGGTCGTCGACCAATTGCACACCGATCTCCACCTGTCCCGCTTTCGTAAACTTCAGCGAGTTTCCCGCTAGATTCAGCAAGCATTGGGAAATGCGGCCAGCATCACCGCGGGCGACAGGGATATCCGCAGGTAAGGAGGTGCGCAACTCCAGGCCCTTTTCGGCCGCGATTGGCCGGAGCGTCGCGCGCACGCTCTCCACTGTGTCCTGCACCGAGTAATCCGAGAGCGCCAACTCCATCCTTCCCGCCTCAATCTTGGCGAGATCAAGCACGTTGTTGATCAGGCGCAGCAGGTGCCTGCCGCTTCTTTGTATTTGCTCCAACGGCGATCTCACCTCGGGAGTCAGCGGCCCGTAAAGCTGATCGAGAATCATCTCGTTGAAGCCGAGAATGGCGTTAAGCGGGGTCCTCAGCTCGTGGCTCATGCTGGCGAGGAAGTCCGACTTGTGCTGGCTTGCGGCTTCGAGCTGCTTGTTCCTTTCTGCAATCTCGTCGCTGCGCCGGCGAAGCTGATCGGTTAACAACTTGAGCGCGGCGTGCTGATTCATGAACACCGCTGTGATAAGGCACGCGTAAGCAATAAACTCTGCCCGTGGATCGAAGGAGACGTAGAGGGTCCCTGCCATGACCGCAAAGCCTGTCGCACCGAACACCATCGGCGCATAGTTGCGGTGATGCCGGTAGTCGACCGCCAGTCCAAAGACCGCCAGCAGAGCAAACCCGACCATTAGCGCGGCCTGCAGGTGCGGATCGATGTTGGCCACCGCAATGCCCGCCAGGGAGAGCGCAGCGATCACGGCAATCTCGCCGTAGCACATGAGGACGGACAGAAGTGCGCCCGCATTCGTAAGCAACCCGAATCGCGAAACGCGAAGAGTCTGAGCCGCCATCATTGCGCTACCTCCTCAATTCCGTCCCGGAACAGCGAGGGACACTCGTTCGATCCCAGTACAACCCACCACCAGTGCCACCTGCCACCGAAATTCTAATTGACCGACATGCATGTCGTATAACACGGCAATGTCCGCATAAATCGCCAGTCTGTTCCCATCGGTAATGATAATGCGGATCGGATGACTGCTATGGGGGAAATACTCGACCGGCCGGAATTGGCCGGTTCGCGACAGGGCGGTAAGCGACCCTGAGCGGAAGTTCGCCAATTCGCAAAGCAGACGTTCAACGACCCAGTTCACCGGGCAGTGAGAGCAAGCGAAGCGCCGCTTTCGCGGCTCCAGAGCAACTGATGGTTGGGCGTCAACACTTGCGCGGCCGGCGGACTCGCGCACACACCTTGATGAGTCATTCGTCTATTCGGAGGTTGACTGCCTTAACCAGTCTTGAAATCGAGGCGAAATCGGACTGCATGCGCTGACTGACCTCGCCTGGATCGCTCGCGACGACGAAACCCCCTTGGTCTTCTACAGACTGAGTGACCTCAGGGGACTTGAGGGCCGCAACGATCTCCTTACTCAGTCGAGCGGTGATTTCTCGAGGGGTTTTCGCCGGGACTACGATTGCGGTCCATACCTCCAGCCTGAACCCCGAAACGCCGGATTCCGCCAGGGTGGGCACATTCGGTAGTGCGGGGAGCCTGTTTAAGCCAGTGGTCGCAAGAGCTGCTACCTTGCCTGCCCGAATGCTTGCCATCGAAGAAAAGGGCGTTAAAAACGCGGTCGAAACGTGTCCGCCAATAAGGTCCATCAGTGCGGGTGCCCCACCTTTGTACGGAACGTGCACGAGATCGACCTGTGCCGAAGCCTTGAGCATTTCGCCCGCCAGATGACCGGCGCTCCCCGCGCCAAAGGAAGCGTAAGTCAGCTGGCCCGGCTTCTGCCTCGCCAGCGCGAGCCGTTCGGATACGTTCTTGACCCCCAGCGACGGCAAGGCCACTAGTACCAGCGGAAACTCAGCGATGACGGTAATTGGTGCAAAGTCACGGTGCGGGTCATACCCAACGTTCGTGCGCAGCAGCGGTTCCAACACGAGAATGGAGAAGCCGCCAAAGAGCAAGGTATGGCCGTCGGGTGCAGCCCGCGCAACGACGCCGGCTCCGACACGACCTCCCGCTCCCGGACGATTGTCAATCACGACCGGTTTTCCCAGCCGTTCGGCCAGACCCTTCGCGATCAGGCGTGCTTGAATATCCGCAGCTCCTCCAGGAGAAAAGGGGACAACGATCGTGATGGTCTTGGTTGGATACTCGATGGCGAGCGCCTCTTGCAGCACGGTGACGCTCGTCACGGTGGCGAGAATGAGCCCATTGACGCCCATCGCCATCGCCTTTCGCCAAGCAAATGAAATGATCATCGCGACCTCACCCTGAGGCCCAACGCCCACGAATGAGCCGCGCGGCCCCACAAAGCGCCGCCGCGCCGGCTCCATTCGTTTGTTAGGCGGCTCAAATGCAGAGGCGCCATGAAATCTCTAACCTGACAAGCTTACAACCTCAAGGCGTCTTGAGTTCGACAAGTAGCGCGTGGAGCTCCATGCGTCCAATATTCTCAGTGGCGTGCGAGACTGGCTCACGCCACACGATGTCGCCTTTCTTAACTGTGGTTTCTGACTTGGTACCGTCGGGAAGAGTTGCTCGCAACGTCGCATCGCTCAAAAAGTGCACGATATATGCTGGGTGGGAGTGCATGACCTCCTTCTCGCCTGGCTTAAGACGATACTCAAGCACTCGAACGCGATCGTTCTCCAGACGGACCGTGTAGTACTGCGGCGAAAGTTTCACCGGATCCAGGCTTACGTTCTGACCACCACTAAAGGGCACAGAGACGGTGAGAGCGGCGAGAATCGTACCGAGCGCCACATAGAAGATTCGTTTCATTCCTACCTCCATTGATTTTTATCCGATGATGATTTGTACCTGCGGCCCAACGACCCAGTTCACCGGACTGCGAAAGCGGCGCTTCGCTTGCCTTCGCAAGTTCGAGTGCGACTGACGGTTGGGCGCGCTCTATTCCCCATGGAACACATAGCCGCGCGCGAAGCTGGACCTCACCTCAACCCCAGAGGCTTGCGAGCAGGCCCTACGGCGCGACCGGCAGGCGCGAGAAGTGCTGATCGACAATCTGCCAGCGTCCACCAACTCTCGCCCAGATCGAGTTGTACCGGGTATCGTACATCTTGGCTTCGCCCTTCTCGTTGGACCAGTTGAGCACAGCGTAACCGTCCTGAATAACCAAATCGTCGTTGTAGGCACGCATGGTCGGTTGCCGTATGAATACCTGGCGCTTTGGGTACGTCTTTATCAGTTCGACAAAAAACATCCGAATCGCTTCCTTGCCTTCGATTCGGAACGGCGAGAATGAGGACTGGAAAACGGCGTTGTCCGCGAACGCCGCTACATAGGCATCGGCATTCCCGTCTATCAGGGCCTGGAGGCGTGGCCCCGAGATCTGGGCGACCTCCTCGGCAGGCCCCGCCCATGCCTCGGCAGCAATACCCAACAATAGCAATGCGGATAGGGTGGCAACAAGTCGCTTCATGCTAATTCCTCCCAAGAGATTCAACGGCGCGCAGCAGCTGAGTTCCTCCGACGGACGATCCAAGAGCTTACGCTGACCGGTGCACGGTTCGACACGCCAAGGCTGAGCGTCGTTCGACATGAGGCACGAAGCTATATGGGGCCAAGCGAATGCCCATATTGAGCACGAACCACGAGTCCTTGGCTACTTTGCAGAGTGGTACAGGTTGTACCGAAAGAGCGGGCACTGCGGCCCGAAGGTGAGGCTTAGGACCAACCAGGAGAACCGGACCGCTGGTTCCTTATCGTTATCCCATCGCGAAACGTCAACGAGTCTACTCCACTCAAATATGACTGCAAGAGCATGGTCGTGCCTGATGAAGCAGCTTCATGCGGTCTTCCGACGTCGCGCCTCAGCTGATCAATCACGCTACCGAGTGACCGCTATTTGGGAAATATTCGACCGTCCCCTCCTGGCCGGTTTTTGCCGGTCGCTCGTCAGTCTAAAATTTCCAAGAAGCGGACATTGTCTGTCAAATGGAGTCGCGACTACTACAGATAAGTACGAAATGAACTGCAAACATGGATCAATTGACCGCCAACTGCACATTGGAATCTATCTTCATCTCCATCCGTTCCGATTCCTGCATTTCTCCGTTCTCTCTGTTTCCTCCTGTGACTATTTGCCTTTGTTCTTTCCGACCATGTCCTCGGGCCGGACCCACAGGTCGAACTGCTCCGCGCTGACATAACCGAGCTTAACGGCCGCTTCCTTGAGCGTGGTGCCTTCCTGATAGGCTTTCTTGGCGATCTGCGCGGCCTTGTCGTAGCCGATGTGCGGATTGAGC
>JANOGP010000266.1:0-2053 GCA_031406075.1 Betaproteobacteria bacterium | reverse complement strand
TAATTTTTTACAAAATTTTCATCTGTTTTATGTAAAAAAACTTGTAAAAAACACTTGAAAAAACTTGGGACATCCATGATAGGGGTTTGTCAAGGGGGAGACGGAGGTCCCCCATCCCCACGGGCGACGTTCCCCTGAGTTCGGTTGGATTCAGTTCGACCTGACTCCGCGAATCGTCTTCGGCTATTGCCGACGATTGGATCCAAGCATCAGCTGGATCAGACATCCATTTGCTGGACCGGTGGATTCCCGGCCAAGAAGTTTGAGTTGTGACCAACTCGCCAGCCTCGAAACAGCCTGATTGGCGTATCCGCGAGGAGTTGCTCCTGGCGTCACGCAGTCCCGGTGTGCGAGGACTGGCGAGTGATTCGCTGAATTCCGGTCGTGATTGCAGATCTTCATTTTCGCCGGCCGCCAGGCCGGCTGCCGTCGTTACCTCCTTCGCCGCGCTTTCCCGTCGGAGCCGCCCGTCGCAGGAGCCGACTCCGCACAACGGCCCGGAGCCGTCAAGGGCGCGCCGCTTTTTGGCGCGGCAACGCGTACCCTTGACGGCGAGGACCGTTGTGCCACACGCTTCCTCCCGACGGGCGGCGGAGACGGGGAAGCGCTTCCCGTTGGTGAGCTCAGAGCCTCCGGCGCTGCTGCCGCCGTGTTCGCCTCCCGCAGTTGGAAGGGCTTCCCGCTCTTGTCCACCGCCAGCAGATACGCCACCAGTTTCCGCGCCACGGCAATCACCGCCGCGCCCTTGTGCACCTCGCGCTCCACTTTGTCGTGCACCGCTCGCAGCACCGGATTGTGCCGCGGCGCCAGATGCGCGGCCTCGATCAGGATCGTCTGTAGATTGGCGTTGCGCTGCTTCGAGAGCGGCTGCCGGTATTCCTTCTCTCCCGACTGCTGCCGCCCTGCCACCAGTCCGCAGTAACTCATCGCCCGGCCCGCCGACGGAAACCGGTGCGGATCGCCGATCTCCAACGCCCACGTCAACGCCGTCACCGGTCCCACGCCGGGTATCGTCATCAGCAACTCCACCCGCGCTGCCAGCCGCTGGTCCCGCGTCAATCCGTTGAGCAACATCTGCTGCGAGGCCTGGAACAACTGCAGCGTCCCGCGGCTGTGCCGCAGCAACAGGCGCACCGACGGCGGCACGTCTGTCAACTCCTCCATCAACTGCTGAAAGTATTTCTTCCGATGCAGCTTCTGTTTGTTGTACTCCACGCCGTGCTCCATCAAGGTCGTCGCGATGTGGTTTTTCACCTGCGTGGACTGCCGCACGGCCAGGTTGCGAAAGCGCAGTTGCAGCCGCAGTTCGCGGATCTCTGGCGGCGCCACCCACACGCTCGGGATCCATCCGATACGCGTCAGGTCGGCGATGGCCCGAGCATCCAACGGGTCCGAGGAATGTTTGGCTTGGGTGATCGCCTTCAATTTCGCCGGGTGTGCCACCTTCAATTCGGCGGCGTACGGCTTCAATTCGTCGTAGATCCAGGCACTGAACATGGTCGCTTCCATCGTGCCCTTCCAGGGTTGCGTTCGCGCTGCCGACCATTGCCGCAGTGCCAGGCGCGTGGACGGAAAGCGGCCCTCGTCGACGATGGTACCGTCGGCTGTTTTGGCGCAGAATTGGATGCTTTTCTTGTGCACATCCAATCCGATATAGTGGAGTTCGTTCATTGTTGAGTTCTCCTGCGGGTATGGATTGAGCGCGCTCGTCACAGCCGCTCATCAAAATCATAACTTCAGGAGAACTCTCTCTCATAGGTGCCCCTATACATTCAAACAGCCTGCCATGTACCGGATGCATTTTCCAACACCGGGACGGAGCCGACCGTCCCACCTCACATTCTTAGCAATTTCTATCGACAGCCGCCACGGTAAGCGTCCGATAAGCGCGCCATTGCCGCTGAAATCGCGACGCCATGCTCGCGACAAATTCGTCTTCGCCCAACGGCCGGCCCGAAAAGGTGCTCGCTTCCAGTGCTCGCATTGCCGCTAACTCGTCTCGATCCGCCAGCAGACAGCGCCATCGCTCCGATCCGCCTTCGCCCCTCCAGAA
>JANOGP010000186.1:0-11991 GCA_031406075.1 Betaproteobacteria bacterium | reverse complement strand
TGCAATGGCGCGCCATCGCCGCGCCCGGCCACGACATGGGTGCGCTGATGTTCCATTGCGAGGAAGAACGGCTGCTGATAACCGGTGACGCTCTGTGGGAGAACGGCTTCGGCGTGCTGCTGCCCGGACCGGGGCGCGAAGAAAAACTGGCGGCGACACGCGGCACACTCGAGAGCATCGCCAGACTCGACGTCGGCACCGTCATTCCCGGCCATGGGCATCCCTTCCGCGACGCGGCCGGTGCGCTGGAACGAAGCATTTGGAGGCTGGACGCGTTCGAGCGCGACGAATTGCGCATGGCGCGCCATGTGTTGAAGGTGATGTTCGTGTTCTCGCTTCTGGACCGGCAGCGTCTTCCACTCAGCCGGATCTCCGATTACCTGGCGACGGTTCCCCTGTACGCGGATTTCAACGCGCGTTATTTCCGGCTCGACGATGCGGCGCTGGCCGAACTGATCGTCGGCGAGCTGGAGCGCGTCGGCGCGGTGAAAAAATCGGACGGTTATCTGATTGCGGCCGGCTGATCCAGCAGGCCGCGGACCGTAAAAGAAAACGGGCGCATCTTCTGCGCCCGCACGCAAGCCGCGTAAAAACATGGTTAGGAACTGCAGTGGACACGGGCAGTTGGCGGCCCGATCCTTGGTCTGCGGACAAATTATTGCCCGCCGCAAGCTCGCGATGTTGTTAAAAATTGTAAATGCAGGACTTGCCGGCTGCTACAGGAAGTCCCGCGCGCGGCCATAACTCGAAATGCCGGCCACGAGCCGCAGCAACGCATAAGCCGCCCCGGTAGCCATCCGCATCGGCACGCCCATGCGCGCCCATCGTTCGCGCTGTATCGGTTTCGCGCCGGCTTCGATCGCCTGCAGCAAACTGCGGCGCAATTCCCGAACGAACGACCGGTCCCGCACCACCACGTTCGCCTCGCGGGCCAGCACTAGGCTGACCGGATCGATGTTCGATGAGCCTACCGTGGCCCACGAGTCATCCACCACGGCGACTTTTGCGTGCAGAAAACTGCGGGTGTATTCGTGGATCTCCACACCGGCGTCGAGGAGCTCGCGGTACAGAGCGCGGGAAGCATAGTGCACCAGGATGTACTCGATCCTTCCCTGCAGCAGCAACGTCACCCGCACCCCACGCCGGGCGGCGTCGCACAGGGCCGTGCGGAAGCGCGTGCCGGGAAGAAAGTAGGCGTTGGCGATCAGCACTTCGCGATGCGCCCGCGCGATCGCGCGCAGATAGGCTTCCTCGATGACGTGCCGATGACGGACATTGTCCCGCACCAGAAATTCCGCACGCTGATCGCCGCGAGGCTCCAATGCCAGGACGGGCTTGGCTAAGGGCAGCCAGCCACGCCGCAGTTGTGTCCAGGCTGTATGCATCCACAAGGTGCGTACGGCGGCGTACATGTCGGCAATCAGCGGGCCTTCGACGCTCACCGCATAGTCGAGGCGCGGCGGTGCGCCGCTGCGCAAATCCCCGTGATCTATGATGTTGATGCCGCCGCAGAAGCCCATGCGTCCGTCCAGCACCGCCACCTTGCGGTGTAACCTCCGAAGCCGTGTACTCCTGAGCCTGAAGGTCCACAATTCCGGACGATACACAAGCAGTTGCACGCCTGCGTCCAGAAGTTGCCGGCGCCGTTCTTCAGGAAACAGGCGCGACCCGAAGCCGTCCATCATCAGGTGCACCAACACTCCGCGCCGCGCCGCGCGCATCAGCGCCGCGGCTATGCGCTGCCCGGTTTCGTCGGGCTCGAAAATGTAGGTCTCCAGGAAGATCTCACTTGCCGCGGCATCGATCGCGCGCTCGAGCGCCGGGAAGTACTCCTCGACGTTGCGCAGCAGCCGGATGCGGTTCCCGCGCCGGAAATTCATGCCTTTCGGGTCAGCAACGCCGACAGCGCAATGTGATCGGAGACCCGTGACCAGGCGCGGCCACGGTGGGCATGCGCGATGCGGATCGAGAAGCCGCGCACGTAGATGCGGTCAAGATGCAGCAGCGGCAACAGTGCCGGATAGCTGCGCGCCGGGCGGCCCGCGGTCATCTCGAACACCTCGGAGACGTTCAGGGACTGTGCCAGTGCATGGCTCGCGCGCCTGCGCCAGTCGTTGAAATCGCCGGCAACGACCAACGGGGCCTCGGGCGGCACCAGGCGATCGATACGGGACTTGAGAAGCGCGATCTGTTTCTTGCGCCAATGGCCGAGCAAACCCAGGTGCACGTTGATGCAATGCAGCGGCTTGCTCCAGCCGGGGATGGCAATTTCGCAATGGAGCAGGCCACGGCTTTCGCCGCGATGCATTGAGACGTCCTCGTTGTCCCATCTCGCAATCGGGTATTTGCTCAGAATGGCGTTGCCGTGATGGCCGCTGCCATAGATCGCGTTCCTGCCGTAGGCAAAATCGTTCCATATTGAATCGGCCAGGAATTCGTATTGCGGGCTGACCGGCCAGTTGTTGTGACGCTCGGCGTGGCGTTCGTGCAGTCCCTGGACCTCCTGCAGAAACACCAGATCCGCGCCGATGTTGCGCAGCTTTTCGCGCAGGTCGTGAACCGACATGCGACGCTTGAACTGCGAGAAGCCTTTGTGGATGTTGTAAGTAACGACGTGCAGCGTTTCCATGGATACCCTGCCGTTGAGCCCGATGTCGCGACCCGCCAGCGCAAGAATCTGTCGCCGACGTCGACGACATATTACCGCGGATGGACGGCGCGGCCGCCGCGCTCCAGCCTGGCCCCGTTCAGTGTCGGCTGCCCGATGGTGTGGCCACGGGAAGTTCGCGCAGGCGCTGCCGGCGAATGATCTCGTCCACCATGGCGCCAAAGCGCTTTTCCACGGTGTTGCGAACCAGAAAGGTACCGATCAGCGGAGGAATGCCGAAATCCGGCGTCAGCGAGCCGGTGTAGTGCAGCAGCAGGTGGCGCCCGCGCGCTTCGAGGGTGTAGGACCCGCTGAGTTCCTTGAAGTTGCCACCAATCGCGCGCGAGACAATGCGCTCATAGGGAAACTCCTGGACTTCGAGCCGTACTTCGATTGGAAAGGAGAAAAACAGCAGCCTGGCTTCACCGTTTTGATCGACGATTACGCGGCGATTGCTGCGTGAAACGATCCGGCTCGAGTTCATGCCGGGGATGAATTCCGGAAGCCGTTCGTAGTCCGTCAGGACCTCCCAGGCCAGGGTCACTTGCGCCTCGAATTCGGCGGCCGCCTCGACTTCGAAGCTGTCGCCATGACGAACTGCCTTCAGGCTGATATCGGCCGCGTGACAAAAGGCCGGAAACGCCAGCGCGAGCCACAGGAGGCGGCACATCGTCGGCCTGCGGCTCCCTTATCGGAAACGTTGCACCGGCGAGGCGTCGCGCCGACGCGGGTCAGGACACCGCGAGCATGCGGTCGAGCGCGACCTTGGCAAGCTCCGCGTCGCGCGCCGGAACCTTTATCCGGTTCACTACCCTGCCCTGCGCCAGGTTCTCCAGCGTCCAGGCCAGGTGCTGCGGGTCGATGCGCGCCATCGTCGAGCACATGCACACCAGCGGCGCCATGAACTGGATGATTTTGCCCTGCGGCTTGAACTCCTCGGCGATGCGATTGACCAGGTTCAGTTCCGTGCCGACCAGCCAGCGGGTATTCGCCGGCGCATCGCGGACGGTGTTGATGATGGTCTCGGTCGAACCCACGTAGTCCGAGAGCTTGCATACCTCGAATTTGCATTCGGGGTGCGAAATCACCAACCCGTCGGGATGCTGATTGCGGAACTTGAGAACGTGCTGCGGCTGGAACATCTGATGCACCGAGCAGTGCCCTTTCCAGAGAAGCAGGCGGGCTGCCTTGATCTGCCCGGCCGACAGGCCTCCCATCGGTTCATCCGGGTCCCATACCAGCATCTCTTCGAGCGGGATGCCCATTTTGTGGCCGGTCCAGCGCCCCAGATGCTGGTCCGGAAAGAACAGCACCTTTTCGCGGCGCCCAAAAGACCACTCCAGGATCTGTTTCGCGTTCGATGACGTGCACACGATGCCGCCGTGCTCGCCGCAGAAGGCCTTCAGGTCCGCGGCCGAATTGATATAAGTGGCCGGCGTGACGTGCTGGTCAGGGTCGAGCACTTCGCCCAGTTCGCGCCAGGCGCGCTCGACCTTCGACACGCTCGCCATGTCCGCCATCGAGCAACCGGCCGCCATGTCGGGGAGCACGGTGATCTGGCCGGGCTTGCACAGGATGTCCGCGACTTCGGCCATGAAGTGCACGCCGCAGAACACGATGTACTCGGCATCGGTATGCGATGCCAGCTTGGAGAGTTTGAGCGAGTCGCCGGTCAGGTCGGCGTGCTTGTAGACATCGGCGCGCTGGTAATGGTGGGCGAGAAGGGCTGCACGCTTGCCCAGCTTTTTCCTGGCCGCAACGATGCGCGCCTCGCAGTCGTCATCCTGCAGGCGGCTGTACTGGTCGAAAGCGGTTGCGCTGGCTTGCATCGTGCGTGGCTCCTCATCGGCCCCAGAAAATCTGGAACGAAAACCTTATCACACTGGGACCGGAAATCACGATCATTGTTCCAGCCGGTGTCACAGATGTTCGGGCAAAGTTCTGAGCACCTGCGCATTGCTCCAGGAAAAGACCTTGTCGGCGGCTTGGTCATGGGGCATCCAGACGTAGCCGAGATGCTCCCCCGGCGCGACTTTCACCGCAAGCGGCCCGGGCAGGCGCAAGCCGAACACATGCTCGACGTTGCGGGTGACTCCCGGCGCATAGCGCCAGCGCCACTCCGCATAGATCTCGTACTCGTTGCGCATGTTCCAGTCGGCAAGCTCAAAGACCCCGGCATCCAGGCCGGTCTCTTCCACGACTTCGCGCGCAGCGGTCTGGCGCAGCGTCTCGCCCTCGTCCTGGCTGCCGGTGACCGACTGCCAGAAGCCGGGATGATCCGCGCGCTCCAGCAGCAGCACCTGCAGATCGGGGGTGTGGATTACCACCAGCACCGAAATCGGGATTTTGAATTTCTTACTCGCCACAGAGGTCACAGAGAATTCTTCACAATACCCCCTTGAGGGGTACACAGAGGACTGCATATCCAAATCGAAAATGAATTGAGTGCAAAGGACACTGGGCAGATCTATTTTCGCGTCTTTGTGTTTTTTCTTAACCACCCGGATCTTGGTTTTCTCTGTGCCCTCTGTGTACCCCTCAAGGGGGTATTGTGAAGAATTCTCTGTGGCTAATTCGCCTTCGGTTGTTCGACGTTGCGCAGGCGGATGTGCAGCTCGCGCAACTGCTTTTCGTCTACCGGGCTGGGCGCCTTGCACATCAGGTCCTGGGCCCGCTGGGTCTTGGGAAAGGCGATCACGTCCCGGATGGACTCCGCTCCCGCCATCATGGTGACGATGCGGTCCAGCCCGAAGGCGAGCCCGCCGTGGGGCGGCGCGCCGAACTGCAGCGCTTCCAGCAGGAAGCCGAATTTCTTCTGCGCGTCTTCCGCACTGATCCCCAGGATCCTGAATACCTGGGACTGCACTTCCTGGCGATGGATACGCACCGATCCGCCGCCGATCTCCCAGCCGTTGAGCACGATGTCGTAAGCCTTCGAAAGCGCCTTGCCGGGATCGCCATCGAGAAAATCCTCATGGCCGTCCATCGGACTGGTGAAGGGGTGATGCAGCGCGTCCCAGCGCTTGTCCTCCCCGTTCCATTCGAACATCGGAAAATCCACCACCCACAGCGGCCGCCAGCCCTTCTCCGCCAGACCGCGCTCGTGTCCGACCTTGGTACGCAGCGCACCGAGCGCCTCATTGACCACCTTGGCCTTGTCGGCGCCGAAGAAAATCAGATCGCCGTCCTTCACACCGGTGCGCTCCAGGATGATTTTCACCGCGTTCTCCGGAAGAAACTTCAGGATCGGTGATTGCAGGCCCTCCATGCCTTTGGCGATGTCGTTTACCTTGACGTAAGCAAGCCCCTTCGCGCCGTAAATGGCAACGAACTGGGTGTAGTCGTCGATTTCCTTCCTCGACAGCGTGCCGCCGCCCGGCACCCGCAGCGCCGCCACGCGGCCACCCGGCGCGACAGCCGCCTCACGGAAAACTTTGAATTCGACCTCGTGCATGACGTCGGTCAGTTCGGTTAGTGTGAGCGGCACGCGCAGATCCGGTTTGTCCGAGCCGTATTTCGACATCACCTCCGCGAAGTTCATGCGCGGAAACGGATTCGGCAACGCCACATCCAGCACTTCCCTGAACAGGTCGCGGACCAACTCTTCCATGAGCAGCGTGATCTCGGCCACGCCCAGGAAGGATGTCTCGACGTCGATCTGGGTGAATTCCGGCTGCCGGTCGGCCCTGAGGTCCTCGTCGCGGAAGCATTTGGTGATCTGGTAGTAGCGGTCGAAGCCCGCCACCATCAGCAATTGCTTGAACAGTTGTGGCGATTGCGGCAGCGCGAAGAACTCTCCGGGATGCACGCGGCTCGGCACCAGGTAGTCGCGCGCGCCTTCCGGCGTGGACTTGGTAAGCATCGGCGTCTCGATATCGATGAAGCCGTGTGCATCGAGGAATTGTCGCACTGCCATCGCCACCCGGTAGCGTAAGCGCAGATTTTTCTGCATCTGCGGGCGGCGCAGGTCGAGATAGCGATACTCGAGCCGCACCGTTTCCGACAAGTTGTCGTCGTCCATCTGGAAAGGCGGAGTGATCGACGGGTTGAGGATTTCCAGCGAGCGCGCCAGCACCTCCACTTCACCGGAGACCAGGTTCGGATTGACGGTCCCTTCGGGACGGCGGCGCACCAATCCGGTGACTTTCAACACGAACTCGTTGCGGATTTTTTCCGCAATGGCGAATGTCTCGGCGTTGTCCGGATCGCACACCACCTGCAGCAGGCCTTCGCGGTCCCGCAGGTCGATGAAAATCACGCCACCATGGTCGCGGCGCCGGTGCACCCAGCCGTGCAGCGTGACCGTCTGGTCGAGATGCCGGCTGGAAACGAGTCCGCAGTATTCGCTACGCATAAGTTCAGGATCGGGAATAGAGGATCTTGGATCGGATGAGACGGCGCGCGTTTGCCGGCACTGTAAAAGGTAAAACGGTCACGCGGCGTCGCTGTTGGCACTCTTGTCGTCGGGCGGCACCACGCCCATCGAGATGATGTACTTGAGCGCGACATCGACGCTCATATCGAGCTCAACGACATCCGAGGCAGGCATCATCAGGAAGAACCCTGAAGTCGGGTTCGGGGTGGTCGGCACGTACACGCTCACGTATTCGCCTTTCAGATAATTTGTTACATCGCCGCCCGGTTGCCCCGTAAGAAAAGCGATGGTCCATGAACCGTGGCGCGGATACTGCACCAGCAGCACTTTGCGGAATGCCAGTCCGGACGAGGAAAACAACGTGTCCGAGACCTGCTTTACGCTGTAATAAAGCGACTTCACGAAGGGAATGCGGGCGAGCAGACCTTCCCAGTACATCACCAGACGCTGGCCGATAATGTTGGCGGCCAACACTCCGGTGGCGAACACGACGGCCAGCGTCATCAGCACGCCCAGGCCCGGAATGTGAAAGCCGATCCAGGAACGCGGCTGCCATGCCTCCGGGAGCAGCAGCAGCGTTTGGTCCAGGGTGCCGACCAGAAAACTCAGCACCCACACCGTGATGACCAGCGGAACCCAGATCAGGAGCCCCGTGATGAGGTATTTTTTCAATCGTCCGCCTTACCGGCGGTTGTGGCGGGCGACGGCGCCTTCGTCGTTGACGCCGTCGTGCTCGCCTCTTTTTTGTCTTTCGAGTCTTCCTTGGGTGCTTGCGGATCTTTGGAGTGGGCTTCTTGCCTGTCCTTGCTCTCGTACTTGCTCTCGCCCTTGTCCTTGCTCTCGCTCTTGTCCTTGCTTTCGCTCTTCTCCCGCCCTTCCTGCGTCCCGTCCTTGCGCTTGGAACCGCCCTTGAAGTCGGTCGCGTACCAGCCGCTGCCCTTCAAGTGGAAACCCGCCGCACTCACCAGTTTTCCCAGCGTGGCCTTGCCGCAGGCGGGGCACTCGGTCAGGGGCCGGTCCGACAGCTTCTGCAGAACCTCCTTCTCGTGCCCGCAACTCGTACATCGATATTCGTAGATGGGCATGGTATCCCTCGCAAAAACGACGGAAATTATACCGTAACAAGCACATGCAACCGTTATGCAGATCGGGATTCGCGGCGCGGAAATCAAGGCGGCACGGGGTCTGGCGGCCGGTCGCTATAATCAGGCACCCCGAATCGTGAAGACGACACCGTGAACGAAGCCCGATCCACCTGGCCCTATCCCCGCATCATCGCCCATCGGGGCGGCGGCCTGCTCGCCCCTGAAAACACGCTCGCGGGTCTGGAACTCGCGCGCAATCTCGGATTCCTGGGCGTGGAGTTCGACGTCAAGCTCAGCGAGGACGGCACGCCGATCCTGATGCACGACGACACGCTGGATCGCACCACGGAGGGCCACGGACCCGTCGCGGACCATTCGTACGAGGAGATTGCCGAACTCGATGCGGGCAGTTGGTTCGGCAACGAATTCATCGGCGAGCCGGTGCCCGCCTTCGCCGCCGCTGCGGCGCTGTGCCAGCAGGCTGGACTATGGGCCAATGTCGAGATCAAGCCCTGTCCCGGACAGGAGCGCGAAACCGGAGAGGTCGTGGGCCGGATGGCGAGGATGCTGTGGAGTGGCACCGATCTGCCGCCGCTGTTGTCGTCTTTCTCCGCGATCGCGCTGGAAGCCGCGGCGGTCGAAGCACCCGAACTTCCGCGCGCGCTGCTGGTGGTCGACGTGCCTGTGAACTGGCAGGCGCAAATGCAACGGCTGCAGTGCGTGTCGCTGCACGCCAGCCACCGCCATTTGAATGCCGCGCTGGTAAAAGCCGTGCACGACGCCGGTTATGGGGTGCTGGCCTACACCGTCAACGATTCTGTGCTGGCGCTTGAGCTTCTGGACTGGGGAGTGGATGCGCTGGTGACGGATCAGTTGGACGTCATCACGCCCAGCTTCGCGTGAGTCGAATTCTTTTTGCTGCAGGATTCAATTTCAAAAGCGTTCGACGCAAAGGGTTCATTGCGTCGAACGCCTTCAAAGTGCGCGTTTACGCGGCCGACTTGACCTTTTCGGGCGAACGCAATGCCAGCAACAGGTCGGCTTCCTTCAGCCTGGCGGCCTCGAGATGGCGTTCCTTGACGTGGCCGTAGCCGCGGATTTCCTCGGGAATGGCGGCGATCTTCACCGCCAGCGCATGGTTGTCCGGTCCCAGCTTGCCGATGATTTCCTCGATCACGGCTTGGTACTCGCCGATCAGCCGCCTCTCCATCCTGCGCTCGGGGGTGTAGCCGAAAATGTCCAACGCGGTGCCGCGCAATCCGCGCATTTTCGCGAGAATCTTAAATGCCGCAAACACCCAGGTGCCGTATTCGGACTTGCGCAACTCGCCGGTCACCGGATCGCGTTTCGAGAACAGCGGCGGCGCCAGGTGGAAGTGCAGCTTGTAGTCGCCTTCGAACTGCGACCTGATCTTCTCGATGAACGCCGGATCGGCGTACAGGCGCGCGACCTCGTATTCGTCCTTGTAGGCGAGCAGCTTGAAGTAGTAGCGAGCCACCGCCTCGGCGAGCCCGGTGAGGCCTTTCGCTTTTGCGGTCTCGGCCTGCTTCACGCGCTCGACCAGGGAACGATACCGGTGCGCGTACGCAGCGTTCTGGTAGCCGGTGAGGAATTCGACCCGCCGCGCGATCATTTCGTCGAGGGTCTGCGAAATTTTGGTTGCCGCAACCGTTTCCGGCTTCGGCGCGACCAGCCGCTCTACCGCGGCCAGGTCCGCCGCGGCCCGGCGGCCCCAGAGGAAAGCCGCCTGGTTCATTTTCACCGCGGCACCGTTTAGTTCAATCGCCTTTTTGATCGCGGCACTCGAGACCGGCACCAGGCCCTTCTGGAATGCGTAGCCGAGCATGAACATGTTGGTGGCGATCGAGTCGCCAATGAGCGCGGTGGCGATCCGAGTCGCATCCACGAATTCCGCGTTGCCCTCGCCGACACCCTTGATGATAGTGCGCCTGAGCGACTGCGCAGGGAACTGCATGTTGGCGTTGCGGGTGAATTCGCCGGTCATCTGCTGGTGGGTGTTGGCCACAACGCGCGTGCCCGTGCGCGCCGTATCCAGGGTCTTCTGGCTGGCGGACACCACCAGGTCGCAACCAAGCACCAGCGTGGCGCCGCCGGAGCCAAGGCGCACTGTCTTGATGTCGGCCGGTTCGGCCGCGATCTGCAGGTGGCTCCAGACCGAGCCGCCCTTCTGCGCGAGGCCGGCCATGTCCAGACCGCCGAATCCCCTGCCTTCCAGGTGCGCCGCCATGCCGACGATCGCGCCGATGGTCACGACACCGGTGCCGCCAACGCCGGTCACCATGATGCCGTAAGGCTGATCCAGCAACGGCAGACGCGGTTCGGGAACAGCCGGGAACAGGGTGTCGACATTTTGTCCGGCAGGGGCGCTCCTGCCCTTGCGCACGCCGCCGCCGTGGACGGTGACGAAGCTCGGGCAGAAGCCGCTGACGCAGGAGTAATCCTTGTTGCATGACGACTGGTCGATCACGCGCTTGCGACCGAACTCGGTCTCGAGCGGCAGCACCGACACGCAATTGGATTTCACGCCGCAGTCGCCGCAGCCTTCGCACACCAGTTCGTTGATGAACGCGCGCTTGGCCGGATCCGGGTACAGATTGCGTTTGCGCCGGCGGCGCTTTTCCGCGGCGCAGGTCTGGTCGTAAATGATCACCGACAGGCCTGGAACCTCGCGGAACCGGCGCTGCACCTGGTCGTAGTCGTCGCGGTGATGGATCGTGACGCCCGGCGCCCACTCGACGCTGGAGGCGTACTTCTCCGGCTCGTCGGTGACCACCGCGATTTTCTTCGCGCCCTCGGAGTACACCTGCAGCGTGACCTGCGGCACCGTGAGCGGGCCGTCGACTGGCTGGCCGCCGGTCATCGCCACCGCGTCGTTGTAGAGGATCTTGTAAGTGACATTGACGCCCGAAGCCGCCGCCGCCCGCACTGCCAGCAGACCCGAGTGGTAATAGGTGCCGTCGCCGATGTTCTGGAACATATGCGACGTTTTTACGAATGGCGCCTCGCCGACCCAGCTTGCCCCTTCGCCGCCCATCTGGGTGAACCCGGCGGTGCTGCGGTCCATCCATTGCGCCATGAAGTGGCAACCGATTCCCGACAGTGCGTGCGAGCCTTCGGGCACCCTGGTGCCGGTGTTGTGCGGACATCCGGAACAGAAATAAGGCGTGCGATCCATCGCCGGTTTCTCCGGCACGCGCGCTGCGAGCTGCTCCTGTTCCGCCACCCGCGCCGCGAGCTGCGCATCGTTCACGCGCTCGAGGATGCGCCGGCCGATGGCGATCGCGATTTCGTTGGGGTCGAGCGCGGCGTTGGACTGGAACAGAATTTTTCCCAGTTCATCGCGCTTGCCGATCACTTCCGGCGCGCCCGGCTTGCCGTACAGCGTCTCCTTCAACTGGGTTTCGATCAGCGCGCGCTTTTCTTCCACGACGATGATCTTCTGCAGCCCCTCGGCGAACTTCACCGCACCGCTGGGCTCGAGCGGCCAGGTCATGCCGACCTTGTAGATGCGCAGGCCCAGGCGCGCGGCTTCCGCATCGTCGATGCCGAGATAGGCAAGCGCCTGGCGCACGTCCATGTACGATTTGCCGCAGGTGGCTAGCCCAAGTTTCGCGTCCGGCGAATCCACCACGATCTGGTCCAGCCTGTTGGCCCGCGCAAACGCCTTGGCGGCTTCGAGCTTCCAGGTATGCAGGCGCGCTTCCTGTTCCAGTGGCGTGTCTGGCCAGCGGATGTTCAGTCCGCCCGCGGGCATCTGGAAGTCGGCCGGGATCACGATGCGCACGCGCGCCGGGCTGACGTCGACCGAGGCGCTGGCGTCGATCGTATCTTTCATGCACTTCAGTCCCACCCAGCAACCGGAG
>JANOGP010000242.1:0-7550 GCA_031406075.1 Betaproteobacteria bacterium | reverse complement strand
CTTCACCTTCTACACGTGCTCTGTACGTTGGCACACAGACGTCGCGCCATTCCTGGCGTACCTTGGCGTCTGGTGATCCAGGCCCCCTGACCCGGCCGCATCGGCAATGGTCAGACACGCCCAGGTCAACCGACCCGTTTGCCGGTCGATGACTACATGGTCATTTACGTTTACGAGGAGAAAGACAAATGAAGTTCAATTCCGGAATTGCAGCGGCGATCGTGCTGAGTCTTGCCGTCGCGGGACTTGTGGCTTGCGGGGAGAAAGGCTCGGCTGAGCGTGCCGGTAGAAAGATCGACACTACCGTAGAGAAAGTTGGCGAGAAGGTCGGCGAAACGGTGGAGAAGGTTGGCGAGAAAATTGAGGAGACCGGCGGTAACATCAAAAATGCAGGAAAAGAGGCCAAGAAGTAGGGAAGCGCGGAATTACGTGCCGGCGAACGCAACGGCAAGTTGTCAAACACCGCCTGGGGTCAAGTCTTGCAAACACCGCCTGGGGTCACGCCTTAGTTTCTTGTAAAGCGCGCCGCGACCAAGCCGTGACGTTCTCTTCAACACCCGTCCCGGCCGCTTTCCACTCGAATTACCTTCTCGTCAGCCAATCGATCCTTTGACGATCACTGCGTCGATACCTTTCGTTTGCTAAACAAGTTTTGTGATGGTTGCTGTCTGGAAGCGACGCTCGCGCTCAGCGAATCGCTTTGAACCCGCGATGCTTTCGCGCAAAAAAATGCGAATGACGTAATCGTTCCTCGAAGCGCAGGCGGAATTTTGTCCATGCATCATGCCTGTGTTAAAATGTTTCCATCTTGCGCGGACTTCGGACTTAGCAGCGCCGCGTTCTTCTCAATGACTGTCGGGCCATCGCGGCCCGAGCATCCGGTCGATCGGCCAATTCATGTGCGGCCGCCAACAACGGAGACAAACCCAACCGTGTTGACCGAACACGACGTATACCTTTTCCGCGAAGGAACGCACGGCCAGCTTTACGACAAGCTTGGCTGCCATCTTTTGTCCAACGGCAAGGGCGCGCACTTCGCAGTCTGGGCGCCGAACGCCGAGGCCGTATCGGTAATGGGCGAGTGGAACAACTGGAAACCGGAAACGCACGCGCTCGCGCGTCGCGATGACGGGTCCGGCATCTGGGAAGGCAAGGTGCCCAAGGTACAGCACGGCCACGCGTACAAGTACCGGGTACGCTCGCGTGTCGGCGGGCATGTCGTCGACAAGGCGGATCCTTTCGGGTTTTTCTCCGAACTGCCGCCGGCAACCGGCTCACGCGTGTGGACGCTCGAGTACGAGTGGAACGACGCAGCGTGGATGAAATCGCGCGCTTCCCGGAACGGCCTCGACTCGCCGATGGCAATCTACGAGATGCATCCCGGCTCGTGGCGGCGCAAGGACGGCAATTTCCTCGACTACATCGAGCTCGCGCACGTGCTCGCCGAGTACATGAACTGGATGGGCTTCACCCACGTGGAGCTCATGCCGATCACCGAGCATCCGTTCTACGGCTCATGGGGCTATCAGACCACCGGCTACTTCGCGCCCACCGCGCGCTACGGCACGCCCCAGGACTTCATGTACTTCGTCGATCATTTGCACCAGAACGGAATCGGCGTAATCCTCGACTGGGTGCCGTCGCATTTTCCGACGGACGCGCACGGCCTCGCTTACTTCGACGGCACGCACCTCTTCGAACACGCCGACCCGCGGCAGGGCTTCCACCCGGAGTGGGGCTCGAGCATCTTCAATTACGGCAGGAACGAGGTGCGCGGCTTTCTGATGTCTTCGGGAATGTTCTGGCTCGACAAGTACCATCTCGACGGATTGCGCGTCGACGCCGTTGCGTCGATGCTGTACCTCGATTACGCGAGGAAGGAAGGCGAGTGGATCCCGAACCGCTACGGCGGCAGGGAGAACCTGGAGGCAATCGATTTCCTGCGGGCATTGAACGAGGCGGCGTACCGCGACCATCCCGGTATCGTCACCATTGCCGAGGAATCGACCGCTTGGCCGATGGTGTCGCGCCCGGTGTACCTCGGCGGCCTCGGTTTCGGCATGAAATGGAACATGGGTTGGATGCACGACCATCTCTCCTTTATGAAAGAGGACCCGATCAACCGCAAATACCACCACGACAAGCTCACCTTCTCGCTGATGTACGCCTTCAACGAGAATTTCGTGCTGCCGCTGTCGCACGACGAGGTGGTGCACGGCAAGGGCTCGCTGATCGGCAAGATGCCGGGCGACGCCTGGCAGCAGTTCGCCAACTTGCGAGCGTTGTACGGCTACATGTGGGCGCATCCGGGAAAGAAGATGCTGTTCATGGGCGGAGAGTTCGGCCAGCGCCGCGAGTGGACGCACGACGGCGAACTCGAATGGTGGGTCACCGGTCGCGACGAACACCGGGGCGTGCAGCTTTTCATGAAGGACCTGAACCGCGTCTACCAAAGCGAGCCGGCCCTCTATCAGGTCGACTTTTCCTGGGAAGGCTTCGAATGGATCGATGGCAGCGACGCGCAATCGAGCGTCATCGCGTTTCTTCGCAAGCCCAGGGACGGCGGCGGCACGCCGCTGCTGGTGGTGTGCAATTTCACTCCGCTGCCGCGCACCAACTACGTGGTGGGCGTGCCACAGGGGGGGTTCTGGCGCGAGATCGTCAACAGCGACGCGCGCGACTTCGGTGGCGCGGGCTGGGGTAACTTCGGAGGCGTCGAATCGTCGCCAGTCGGCGCGCACGGCCGCCCGAACTCAGTGAGCCTCACCCTTCCGCCCCTTTCCACCATCATCCTGAAGCACGAACCCCATGCCTGAGCCGTAGAGCGCCCCGATAGCGGATGGCCGCATTCGTGCGGTGATCGACGCGGTGCTTCCGTGCGTGGATGGCGGGCGCTTTTCGGCGAAGCGCATCGCCGGCGAGCGCGTCGAGATCGAGGCGCACCGTTTCACCGACGGGCACGACGTTTTGCGAGTGATGCAGCGCTGGCGCTCCGAGGACGAGAAGGACTGGCGCGAAGTCGAGATGCAGCCGCTGGGCAACGACCGCTGGAGTGGGGGCTTCACGCTGCCGTCGCCCGGCCGCTATTACTACATGGTGACGACGTGGGTCGACCATTTCGAGTCCTGGTACCACGAGCTCGATCGCGGCAAGGTCACCGAGTCCGGTATCGTGGCGATTCCCGTTGCGCCGCTACGCGGCGAGATCATCATGTACGAGTGAGCGGCGAGCGAGGCTCTGGCGAACAGGTTTGGTCGAGGCGGTAAGTTCTTTACATTGCGCGGCCGAGAAAAGCATGACCGAATTTGCGCGAGAGCGGCGCGCGAATCAGCATCACGACACGGGAGTCCCGGAAACGCTCGAACTGCTTGCCGCTCCGGCACACCCGCGCCGCTATAATCGAAGCAATTCCAACGTCCGAGTTCCCGCAGCAAGTATCCTCTCCGATGACACAGTCAATCAGTGCGGTCTGGCCCGGCCATCCCTATCCGCGCGGCGCAAACTGGGACGGCGAAGGCGTCAACTTCGCGCTGTTCTCGCAAAATGCCGAGAAGGTGGAGCTTTGCATCTTCGACGAGAACGGGCGCCACGAACGCCAGCGCATCGTGATGCACGAACGCACCGACGACGTGTGGCACTGCTACCTGCCCGAGGCCCGGCCCGGGCTGGCCTATGGCTACCGCGTACACGGGCCCTACAAGCCCGAATTGGGCCACCGCTTCAACCCCAACAAGCTCCTTGTCGATCCGTATGCGAAGGAACTGATCGGGCAGTTGCGCTGGGGTGACGCGCTGTATGGCTACACCGTCGGCAGCAAGCGCGAAGACCTGTCATTCGACCGCCGCGACAGTGCGTCGCTGATGCCCAAAAGCCGTGTGCTCGAGACTGCCTTTACGTGGGGCGAAGACCGCCGGCCCTCGATACCGTGGCAGGACATGGTGATCTACGAGCTGCATGTTCGCGGCTTGACGATGACCCATCCCGACGTGCCGCAGCAGCAGCGCGGCACCTATGCGGCGCTCGGCTCAGCCCCGGTCGTCGACTACCTGAAGCGCTTGGGCGTCACCACGGTCGAACTTCTGCCGGTGCACAGCTTCCTGAACGACCGCCACCTCGCCGAGAAGGGACTGCATAACTACTGGGGCTACAACACCCTGGGATTCTTCGCGCCCGAGATGCGCTACAGCGCGTCGCGCAAGGTCAAGGAATTCAAAACCATGGTGAAGACACTGCACTCCGCGGGTATCGAGGTGATCCTCGACGTGGTCTACAACCACACCTGCGAAGGCAATCAGCTCGGCCCGACGTTCTCGATGCGCGGCATCGACAATGCGTCCTACTACATCATCAACTCGGAAAACCGCCGCTACTACGACGATTTCACCGGCTGCGGCAACACCGTGAACCTCGAACATCCGCGCGCCCTGCAGCTGGTGATGGACTCATTGCGCTACTGGGTAGAGGAGATGCACGTCGACGGATTCCGCTTCGACCTCGCTTCCGCACTGGCGCGCGAGGCGGGCAAGGTGGAAAACCTGGGCGGCTTCTTTGACGCCATCCACCAGGACCCGACGCTCAACCGCGTAAAGCTGATCGCCGAGCCGTGGGACCTGGGACACGGCGGCTACCAGGTTGGCAACTTCCCGCTCGGCTGGGCCGAATGGAACGACCGCTACCGCGACAGCATGCGCGGCTACTGGAAAGGCGACGGCGGTGTGATCGGCGAGGTCGCGCAGCGCGTAACCGGATCGCAGGACCTCTACGGTTGGTCGGGCAAGCGGCCCAATGCCAGCGTCAATTTCATCACGGCGCACGACGGTTTCACGCTGCACGATCTGGTGTCGTACAACGACAAACACAACGAGGCCAATGGCGAAGACAACCGGGACGGCCACAACCACAACGTTTCCTGGAATTGCGGCGTCGAAGGGCCGACCGACGACCCCGGAATCCTCGCACTTCGCGAGCGCCAGAAGCGCAACCTGCTCGCCACGCTGCTGCTGTCCCAGGGCGTGCCGATGCTGCTCGCCGGCGACGAGCGCGGCCACACCCAGCAAGGCAACAACAACGTTTACTGCCAGGACAACGATCTGGCCTGGCTGGACTGGACTTCAACCCCGGCGGGCGACGCGCTGACGGCGTTCGTGCAGCGCGTGATTGAGTTGCGCCGTGCACACCCGTCGTTCCGGCGCCGCAATTTCTTCGAGGGCAAGCCGATCGAAGGCGACACCGTCAAGGACGTAACGTGGCTCAAGCCGGACGGCACCGAAATGACGCCGGAAGATTGGAACGATGATCATGCGCGCTGCCTTGCGAAGCTGATATCGGGCCACGGCATCTTGGAGCGGGGACCACGGGGCGAAGCGCTGCACGACGACGACTTCCTGCTGCTGTTCAATGCCCATCATGACGAGATCCCTTTTACGCTGCCACACGCGGGCGATGGCGGATGGCGGCTGTTGCTCGACACGGCGACGCAAGCCCTGCCGCCAGCAGAGGACGACGCGCCCGTCGCTTCGCCGCCGGCGTGGGCGCAGTCGAGCTATCCGCTGCAAAGTCGGTCGTTCGCGCTGCTGAGCCGTGCCGGGACTGGCGTATGAGGCGGGCCCATTCCATGCCTTTCGGCGCCAGCATGCTGGACCGCGCGGGAGTCCGGTTCGCTCTGTGGGCGCCGGGCATCGAACAGGTCGTGCTTGAGCATGGGCTGGACGGCGCAGCGGCTTCGCGCCCGATGGCGCGCGACGCCGACGGTTGGCATAGGCTCGAGGTTCCAAAGGCCCGGGCCGGCGACAGCTATCGCTACCGCATGCCCGACGGCCTGCGCATTCCCGACCCAGCGTCGCGCTTCAACCCCGGGGACGTGCACGGCGACAGCCAGGTGATCGACCCGCACGCCTATGACTGGCGGCACGGCGTATGGCGCGGCCGCCCCTGGGAAGAGGCCGTGATCTACGAACTGCATCTCGGCACCTTCACCCCCGAGGGCACATTTGCGGCGGCACAGCTGCGGTTGGCGGAGCTCGCCGAACTCGGCATCACCGCGATCGAGCTGATGCCGGTGGCCGACTTCCCCGGGGACGCGCAACTGGGGCTACGACGGCGTACTGTATTTTGCTCCCGACGCTTCGTACGGCACGCCGGACGAACTGAAGGCACTGGGCGACGCGGCCCACGGGCACGGGCTGATGATGCTGATGGACGTGGTTTACAACCACTTCGGGCCGGAGGGCAACTACCTGCACGCCTGTTGCCCGGAATTCTTCAATCCGGCTCACCAGACGCCGTGGGGAGCGGCGATAAATTTCGACGGCGAGGGCTGCCGCACGGTACGCGAGCTGCTCGCGCTGCGACGCCGGCATCTGGTGCCGAGACTGCGGGGTGCGAAGGGTGGTGGCCGGCTCGAGATCCTCAATGGAGCGCTGCGCGTCGAGTGGATACTCGGCGACGGCGCGCGGCTGCGGCTGCTCGCGTATTTTGGCGCAGAGCCGGTGACGGTGCCGCTGCGGCTCGCGGGCGAGGTGATCTATTGCCACCGCGCGCGTCCCGCGTCCGACGAAAACGTGCATCTCGAACCCGGTGGGGTGCACGTGTTGCTCGTGCCCGCTGATGTCTGAAGCGACGGCGCGCGACGAATCTGCCATGGGCCGGCTTTGCGCCGCCTACGGCATCGCGACGAGCTACGCGGACATCTGGGGAAAGCGGATCGCGGTCCCAAGGGAAAACCTGGTCGCGCTGCTCGCCGAATTCGATGTCGACGCCAGCACACCGGAGCGCATCGCCGCGGCTGTTGGCGACGCGCAGTCCGAAGCATGGCGCGACGCGCTGCCTCCGGTTGTGGCGATCTCCGCGGGTGCGGCGCGCTGGTCGCTGCCTTTGCGCCTGCCCGAGGCTACCGCGCGGCTGCACTGGACCGTCACGGAGGAAGGCGGCGCCAAGCACCGGGGTGTGGCCGATGCGTCCGAACTTCCCGAGAGCGCCCGCGCCGAAATTGGTGGCCAGGTATTCTGCGAGTGCCGGCTCGAACTTCCGGTGATGCTGCCCACCGGCTATCACAACCTGACGATCGAAGGTCTGGGGAGCGAAACGCTCGGGGTCGCCGCGCCTGCGCACTGCTACCGGCCGCCTGCGCTTGCCAACGGCGGGCGCGTCTGGGGGCCGGCCGTGCAGCTCTACGCGCTGCGCTCGGAGCGCAACTGGGGCGTGGGCGATTTTGGCGACCTCGCCAGGCTCGTCGAGAACGCGGCCGAGATCGGCGCGGGCATCATTGGCCTTAATCCGCTGCACGCGCTTCTTCTGCACAACCCGGCGCACGCCAGTCCCTACAGCCCGTGTTCGCGGCTGCAGCTGAACGTGCTGTATCTCGACGTCGAGGCAATCGAGGAGTTCCGCGAGTGCGATAAGGCGCAACGCCGCGTGCGTTCGGCCGGGTTCCAGGCGCGCCGCGCCCCAAATCGCGCGGCGCCCCCGGGGGAAGATCCCGGCGGCCCCCCCGGGGCGGTTGAGAATAGAGAGCTGCGCGACCCGCCCGTCCCCCGGCGCCCCCCCGGCCC
>JANOGP010000135.1:0-24774 GCA_031406075.1 Betaproteobacteria bacterium | reverse complement strand
ATCGCGCGGCGCGACCTGGCGCAGGCGCTGTACAACACCATCCTCAACCAGCTGCGGCTCAAGGCCGCGGTGGGCAAGCTCGCCGAGGCCGACCTCTCCGACATCAACGCGCTGCTCAGGGACGGGGCAAGGTGAGCGACGCATCCTCTTCGCGTATACGGTCTTTGCGTGATGTCGTCATGCTCACGATCGCGGCTCTCGTTGCCGCGTGCCAGCATGAAGACGTGCGCAGTTTCCAGGGATACGCGCAAGGGGAAACCATCCGCCTGTCTGCGCCCTATTCGGGCAACCTGTCCAGGCTCGCGGTTCGCCGCGGCGCCAAAGTGACCGAGGGAACGACTCTGTTCTCGCTGGCTGATGAAAACGAGGTCGCCGCTTACCATGCGGCAAAGGAACGGCTGGCGGCCCTTCAGACGCGACGCGGTGGTCCGGCACGCGATGCGGCTGAAATCGAAAGAGTCAGGGCGCAGATGGCACTGACGCAACTGAAGCTGGCGCAAAGATCTGCAAACGCGCCGGCGGACGCCGTGGTGGTCGAGACGTTGTACGCACAGGGCGACTGGGTTCCGGCGGGGGCGCCGGTGGTGGCGATCCTGCCGGTGGACAAAATAACGGTGCGCTTTGCGGTGCCGCTCGCGGTGGCCGCGCATTTGCAGAACGGCCGCAGCGTGACGCTCATATGTGCGAACTGTGGCACGCCGGTCCGCGCCATGGTGACGCATGTTTCGCCGTTTGCGCTGCCGGAGTCGCTTACCGGGGACCCTGAAGCGCTGCGCTACATGGTCGAGGCACGACCCAACCCGGCGCGGGCAGCGATGCTGAAACCGGGACAACCGGTGACGGTGGTGCTCTGACGCTTCAGGAAAAACGTCGGTTCAGTCATGGTCCTCGAGTCCAACCTTCCTCTGGTGCAAGCATGAGCCTCGCAGTTCGCGCCTGGCCACCGCACGCGGCCGCGGTTCGCGCCCTATTGCTGGGCGCGCTGATCGCAATTAGCGCCGCCTGCGACAAGACACAAGAGAGCGCGCCGCGGCCGCGGCTGGTCAATGTCGTGCGCGTCAGTGTCGATGCCACTGGCGGGGATGTCGCCTACTCCGGCGAGGCCCGGGCGCGGTACGAAACCAACCTGAGCTTCCGCGTGGCCGGCAAGATCGTGGCGCGCAATGTCGAAGTCGGCAGCTCCGTACGCGCAGGCTCCGTGCTCGCCAGGCTTGATCCGGAGGACCAGGAGCTCAATACGCGAAGTGCGCAGTCCCAGCTTGAAGCCGCCAAGTCGGATTTCGCGCAGACCAAGGCTGAACTTGAACGCTATACCGATCTGCTCAAGAAGAATTTCATCAGTCAGGCCGAGTACGAACGTCGTCTGAATGCCTTCAACGGTGCCAAGGCCAGGCGCGAGCAGGCACAGGCACAACTCTCCGTCAGCAAGAACCAGACGGGCTACACCGAACTGGTCGCCGATCATGGCGGTGTCGTCACCGCGATCCTGGCAGAAGTGGGCCAGGTGGTGGCTGCGGGCCAGACGGTCATGAATCTGGCGCGCACCGACGAGAAGGAAGTTGTCATCAGCATTCCGGAAAACCGGCTCGCCGATCTCAAAGAGGCGAGGGAGATTACTGTCACCCTGTGGGCGGATCCTTCCAAGATTTATCGCGGCAAGGTTCGCGAGGTGAGTCCTTCCGCCGATCCGGTTACCCGCACCTACGCTGCCAGGATTTCCATTCTCGACGCCGATCCGGGCGTAAGTCTGGGCATGACCGCAAATGTCTATCTCAAGGGAATACAGCGCGGCTCGGCGATGCAGCTGCCGGCCACCGCGCTGTTTCAGGATGACGGCAATGCGGCGGTGTGGGTCGTGGACTCCGACACCAATCAGGTGAAACTGGTGCGGGTCGAAGTCGGCGAGTATGTGGAAGACAAAGTCGCCATTGTCTCCGGCGTGAAGCCTGGAGACATCGTGGTGCGCGCCGGCGTCCACAAGCTCTTTGCTGGCGAGAAAGTCCGCCTTCCGGGAGAACGCGCGACAGGCACACAGGCCGAAAAAGCGGCGCGATGAAGGGATTCAACGTCTCGGAATGGGCCCTGGAGCACCAGTCGCTGGTGCTCTTTTTCATGCTGGCGCTGTTCGCTGCCGGTGTCTTTTCCTATCTCAGGCTGGGCCAGGCCGAAGACCCGGATTTCACCTTCAAATTAATGGTGGTGCGCGCGATCTGGCCCGGGGCCTCTCCGCGGGAAATGGAGGAGCAGGTCACCGAGCGCCTGGAGAAAAAGCTGCAGGAGACGCAGTTTCTGGACAACGTGCGTTCGTACACCAAGGCCGGCGAAACCACCATCTTCGTAACCCTGAACGATTCGACGGCGCCGAAGGCGGTCCCGGAAGTCTGGTACCAGGTCCGCAAGAAAATCGGCGACATGCGCCACATGCTGCCGAACGGTGTGATCGGGCCTTTTTTCAACGACGAATTCGGCGACGTGTTCGGCAACATCTACGCGTTTACCGGCGACGGCTATTCCTATGCGGAACTGAAGGTCTACATCGAGGAGGCGCGCAAGGAAATTCTGCGGGTCCCGAATGTGGCCAAAGCCGAGATCATCGGCGACCAGGAAGAAAAGATCTACGTCGAAATCT
The DNA here is from genome assembly GCA_031406075.1 of Betaproteobacteria bacterium. GTDB lineage: Bacteria > Pseudomonadota > Gammaproteobacteria > Burkholderiales > JACQAP01 > JACQAP01. Next base: position 22,145 of record JANOGP010000135.1, on the reverse strand, counting down.
CCCACCGGAAACTGGCCACGCTCGGCATCGACCCGCTATCGATATTCGAGGTGCTGCGCGCGCAGAACGCCATGACGCCGGCGGGTTCGATAGATACCCGTTCCGACCGGATGTACCTGCGAATCTCCGGGAGCTTCGACTCGGTGGAGAGCATCCGCGAAATCGGCATCCAGGCCGGCGGCCGGCTGTTCCGCCTCGGGGACATTGCCCACGTTTATCGTGGTTACGTCGATCCGCCGACGCAGAAAGTGCGTTATATGGGACAGGACGCCATCGCGCTGGCGGTCTCGATGGCCAATGGCGGCGATATCCTCGATCTCGGCAATGACCTCGAAGCCGCCTTCAACCTCATCAAGGGTGAGCTCCCGGTCGGAATCGAAGTTCACCAGTATTCGAACCAGCCCGAGGTGGTAAGGCGCTCGGTGGACGAATTCATGAAGACCCTGTTAGAGGCCGTGGTGATCGTTCTCGCAGTCAGCTTCTTCAGCCTGGGATTCCGCACCGGACTGGTTGTGGCGCTGTCCATCCCGCTGGTACTGACCGTCACCTTCCTGATGATGAAGCTCTACGGCATCGACCTGCAGCGGATTTCGCTGGGCGCGCTCATCATCTCGCTGGGTCTGCTGGTGGACGATGCCATCATTTCGGTGGAAATGATGGCGACCAAAATGGAACAGGGACTGGACCGGGTGAAAGCAGCAAGCTTTGCCTACACGTCGACCGCGTTTCCGATGCTGACCGGCACCCTGATCACCGCCGCCGCCTTCATGCCGGTCGGTTTCGCAAAATCTTCCGCCGGTGAGTACACCTTTTCGATCTTTGCGGTGGTGACCATCGCGCTGCTGGTGTCGTGGGTGGTGGCGGTGCTGTTCACTCCCTATCTTGGTTACAAACTGCTCCCTGACATGGCTCATGCCGCCACGCAGCCTTCAATTTTCCGGAAATTCGTCGTCGGGCCCCTGCATCGTGCACTGCCGCGGCTGGTCCCGGCGCCCGGATTGCCAGCCGCGCACGACACCGACGTCTATAACCGCCCTTTCTACCGCGGTTTCCGCGCGCTGGTGACCTGGTGCGTGACGTGGCGCAGAACGGTGATTTTGATCACCATCGCAGTGTTCGCGCTATCCATGTTCGGATTCCGCTTTGTACAGCAGCAGTTCTTCCCGTCTTCCAACCGGCCGGAACTGATTGTGGATCTGTGGCTGCCGCAGGGGGCGTCTTTCCAGGCCACCGAGGTGCAGGTCAGGCGCTTCGAAGAAAAGCTCAAGGGCGATGCGAATGTCGAGAACTACGTCGCCTACATCGGAAACGGCAGCCCGCGCTTTTACCTGCCGCTGGACCAGCAGCTCGGTCACCCGAACTTCGCTCAGTTCGTGATTGTCACCAGGGACAACGAGGCGCGTGAAATCATGGTCGAGAAGCTCTACCGCATTCTCGAGTCGGAATTTTCGCTTTTGCGCGGCCGCGTCAACCGGCTGGAGAACGGGCCTCCGGTGGGTTATCCGGTTCAGTTCCGCGTGGTCGGTACGGACATCCCCGCGGTGCGCAGGATCGCACTCGAAGTTGCGGAGGTGGTGCGCGCACATCCGCATACGCAGAACGTGCACCTCGACTGGAACGAACAGGTCAAGACCATCCGGCTGCGGATCGACCAGAACAAGGCGCGCGTGATCGGAGTCAGCTCGCAGGGTCTTTCCACCGTGCTCAATTCCATCCTCACCGGATTCAGCATCACGCAGTACCGGGAGAAGGACGAACTGATCGAAGTGCTGGCGCGCGCGGAAACCGCGGAGCGGCTGGACCCGGGCAAACTCGGCGAGATCAACGTGCCGACGCAGTCGGGCAGGTGGATCCCGCTGACGCAGATCGCCGAGATCGCCTACGACTTCGAAGAGGGCATCATCTGGCGGCGCAACCGACAGCACACTGTCACCGTGCGCGCCGATATCCGCGGCGACGTGCAGGCGCCTGTGATTTCTACACAGCTCAATCCGAAGCTCGATGGGCTCAGGACGACGCTGCCCCAGAACTATCGAATCGACATGGGCGGCGCCATCGAGGAAAGTGCCAAGGGCGAGAATTCGATCATCGCCGTGATGCCGATGATGCTCATCGTCGTACTCACGCTGCTGATGATCCAGTTGCAGAGCTTCTCGAAGACGATAATGGTGTTGCTGACCTCTCCGCTAGGCCTGATCGGCGTGGTCTTCATCCTGCTGACGTGGAACGTACCCTTCGGCTTCGTCGCCAACCTGGGCGTGATAGCGCTGTTCGGCATGATCATGCGCAACTCGGTGATCCTGGTCGATCAGATCGAGCAGGATATCAAGGTCGGCCATCCGCAATGGGAGGCGATCGTCGAAGCCACGGTGCGTCGCTTCAGACCGATCGTGCTGACCGCGCTGGCCGCCGCGCTGGCGATGATCCCGCTGTCGCGGTCGAATTTCTGGGGACCAATGGCGGTCGCGATCATGGGAGGCCTGATTTCCGCCACCGTCCTGACGCTGTTGTTCGTGCCCGCGCTGTATGCTGCCTGGTTCCGCGTAAAGAGGCCTGCTTGAAGTTCAACGCCGCGAACTCTTGAAACGCAGAAATACGCAAAGGATTCATTTCAATACCTTCATTTCAATACCCGCTCGACGGGTGCCCTTGAGGGGTACGTAAAGAAAAGCGAAGAAGAGCAGGAATCAATTCGGAACCATAGCGATCGATTCGCGTTAAATCGCTGCGTCTCCCGACCGGGAGACGGATGGCCCAGGCGCATCGCGCCGGGAGAACGAAAGGAGGAAGGGATGGACGTATTCTATTACTGGAAGAAATTCGACCAGGACATGAAGGAAGGCCGCATCGGGTGGTTGCTCTCCGACCGCAAGAAAATGGGGGAGATGCGCGCCGATTTCCCGGACTACATCTGGGCGTTTCGCACCCCGCAGGGACGCAAGGGAGAGTTGCAGTTGGTCGCCAGGCTCAGATGGAGCGACACGCCGGTGGTGACGATACCGCGCAACGACGCGCAGTCGGAAATTTACTACGACCCGGCGCACAAGGATTCCCGCCGCTTCATTGACGTGGATACGGACGCGCACATCAGGGAGGTGAGTTCGATGATGCGCCGCGAATTTCCGGCCGCGTTCACCGCCAAGTTCCAGGGTGACAACGGGTTGCAGCCGATGCGCGGCGACTTTTTGAGGAAGTTTCGCGGCATGGCCGAGGCTTATCCGTTCCGGCCATTCCTTGAGGAGGTGACGACGTGAAAAATGTGGCGTCAGGATGGAGATGAGAATCTAAATGAAACGTTTCTGGTCTGGTGCGGTACTGGGGTTCGCGCTTGTCGTTGTCCTGTGGGCGGGGTTCACGCAGGCTCCCGCGTCTGCACAGGAATGCGGCATCGCCTCCGCACATGCGCTCGCCACCCGGGCGGGCTGCGACATGCTGAAATCCGGCGGCAATGCGTTCGACGCGGCGGTGGCGGTAGCGGCCGCGCTGGCGGTGGTCGAGCCGTATGCATCGGGGATCGGTGGCGGCGGTTTCTTTCTGCTGCATCGTGGCGCGGACGCTTTCGAGGTGTTCGTCGATGCGCGCGAAACCGCGCCGGCCAAGGCTACCCGCGAGTTCTTTCTCGATGAGAACGGCCAGCCGAGACAGAAGGCTTCGCTCGAAGGCCCCACGGCGGCAGGCATTCCAGGCATACCGGCGGCGCTCGACTGGGTCGCCGGCCAGTACGGCAGGTTGCCGTTGGCGCGCGCGTTGCAGCCGGCGATCCGGCTAGCCGAGCAGGGTTTTGCCGCCGACGCGCGCTACGTCTGGGCCACAGGTTATCGAGAGGCGCTGCTGAAAGCGGACTTGAACGCAATGCGCATATTTCTCGACGATGGCAAGGCAGTCGGCGCCGGCTTCGTGGTGAAGCAGCCGCAACTGGCGCGCACGCTGCGCATGCTTGCCGGGCAAGGCCGCCAGGGCTTTTATCGCGGCGCCTTCGCTCACCGGCTGATGGAAGCTGTGCGCGCCGGCGGCGGTTTGTGGGAACTGTCCGACCTGGAGAGCTATCGCGTGGTGGAGCGGCCGCCGGTCAAGTTCAGCTACCGCGGCGCGACCATCACTTCGGCGCCGCTGCCGTCTTCCGGCGGGATGGTGCTGGCGCAGAGCCTTTTCATTCTCGAGCCGGTGGCGCTGGCGACGTTGTCCGATGCCGACCGCGTGCACTACACGGTGGAGGCGTTGCGGCGCGGCTACCACGACCGCGCCCGCTACATGGGAGACCCCGACTTTGCCGCGGTACCGGCGGAAAGGCTGGCCTCGCGCGAATACGCGAGACAGCGCGCAGCTTCCATCGATCCCAATCGCGCCACGCCGAGCGCTGCGCTCGCCGAAATCGCGGATGCGGCCGAAGAGGGCAAGAACACCACGCATTTTTCAGTAATCGACGCCGAGGGCAATCGCGTTGCCGCGACGCTTTCGGTGAATGCGCCGTTCGGATCCGGTTTCGTCGCCGGTGACACCGGCGTGTTGCTGAACAACCACATGAACGACTTTTCACTGGCGCCGTCCGTGCCGAATATTTACCGGCTGGTCGGTAACGAGGCCAACGCCGTCGAGGCGGGCAAGCGGCCCCTGTCGTCGATGTCACCCACGTTCGTCGAGGACGAGCGCGGCGTGCTGGTGCTCGGCACCCCCGGGGGCTCGCGCATAATCTCGATGGTGCTGGAAGGGATCCTCGCCTTCGTGGACCAGCCGGATTTCGATCTGCAGCGCATGGTCGGCGCGCCGCGCTATCACCATCAGTACCTGCCCGACCGCATCGAGATCGAGCCGGGCGCATATTCGAAGCAGTGGATCGAGGCGCTCAGGACCAAAGGGCATAAGGTGGAAGAGGGGCGTCGCAAGTGGGGTAACATGCAGGCGGTGTTTCTCGACAAGAAGACCGGGCGAATCACCAGCGCCAACGACCCGCGTGGGCAGGCCGGCATCCTGTTTTGAATGTGGGCAGGCAGTAAGTAAGTGGTGGAGAAGATATGCGTACCAGACGAGATTTCCTGAAGGTTTCCGCCGGCGGCCTGCTGCTCGCCGGCGGGATACGCGGCGCAGATTTGGCAGTTGCGGCGGACAGCCTGGGGCCTGCAACATTGCCGTCGGGCACACTTCAATCGGGGCAGCTCGCGGCGTTGCCCGGCAAGGTGGCACTGATCAAGAAATCCTTCCGGCCGCCGAACTTCGAAACCCCGGTGCGTTTCTTCAACGAGGCGTTCACGCCGAACGACGCCTTTTTCGTGCGTTACCACCTTGCCGACATTCCGCAAGTGAGCCCGCAGCGCTGGAAACTCGCTGTCACTGGGGACGCGCTGGACCGGCCGTTCGAGGTCACCTACGAGGAACTGTCGCGGGACTTCGAGCAGGTCGAAGTAGCCGCGGTGTGCCAGTGCTCCGGCAACCGGCGCGGGTTCTCGCAGCCGCATGTGCCCGGCGTGCAATGGGGCCATGGCGCAATCGGCAATGCCAAATGGCGCGGCGTGAGACTGCGCGATCTGCTGGCCAAAGCCGACGTGAGGAAAGATGCGCTCGAGATCGTATTCGATGGCGCCGACCGGGGTGTGCTCGACAAGACGCCGGACTTCGTGAAGAGCGTTCCGGCATGGAAGGCGATGGATGAGAACACCCTGGTTGCACTGGAGATGAACGGGGAAAAACTTCCGCACTGGAACGGCTTCCCCGCCCGCCTCGTGGTGCCGGGGTGGACCGCGACTTACTGGATGAAGCACCTCACGTCGATCGCGGCGACTGCGAAGCCTTATCAGGGGTTCTGGATGAATCCGGCGTACCGCATCCCCAAGGGCAAGTTTCCGCTGGTCGATCGTTTTGTCTCGCAGGAAACCGAGGTCAATACGCCGATCACCGAAATGGTGGTGAATTCCCTCGTTACCAATCTGGAAGAGGGACAGAAGTTTGCATTCGGCCAGGAGATCACGGTCGCCGGGGTCGCCTGGGACGGTGGCTTCGGGATCGCAACCGTCGAAGCCTCCGAAGATGGCGGCAGGAACTGGCGCGCGGCGCAGCTCGCATCCGACTTGGGAAGATTTTCCTGGCGTCAATGGTCGCATCGCTTCACGCCAGGGCGTACGGGCAGCCATTCCCTCATGGCCAAAGCGATCAATCGCGCGGGGGCCACGCAGACCTTTGATCTCATCTTCAACCCCTCCGGCTACCACAACAATGTGGTGCAGCGGATCAACTTCGAAATCACGTAGGAGTTGCGTATGCGGACGATAATCGCGCTGTTGCTGATTGCCGCCGCGCCGGCGCTGGCAGATGAGAGCCAGTTTCGGCTCAGGGACGGGCCCGGCAGACAACTGGTGGAGGCCAATTGCGTCATGTGCCACAGCCTCGACTACATTCCGATGAATTCGCCGATTCTCGACCGCAAGGGCTGGGAGGGCTCGATCAACAAGATGATCAAGGTGATGGGCGCGCCGATCGCCGAGGCGGACGCGCACAAAATCGTTGACTATCTGGCGGGCCAGTACGGCAAGTGAGGCCGGGACGAACGCGAAACGCTACAATACGGCGCCGCTACAGTTTGGCGCGGCGACGAACATGGCGCCACCATAAATAATGGCCCAGTTGAAGACCACCTTCCTCGAATTCGAACAGCCGATCGCCGAGCTGGAATCGAAGATCGAGGAGCTTCGTTACGTGCAGGACGATTCCGCCGTGGACATATCGGAGGAAATCGCGCGCCTGCAGAAAAAAAGCAGCACGCTTACCAGGGAAATTTACGCGAAGCTGTCCGCCTGGCAGATCTCTCAGGTGGCGCGCCATCCGCAGCGCCCCTACTCGCTCGACTATTTCCAGACCATTTTCAGCGACTTTGGAGAACTGCATGGCGATCGTGCCTTTGCGGAGGATCCTTCGATAATCGGCGGACTGGCGCGCTTCGGCAGCCAGACGGTAATGGTGATCGGCCATCAGAAGGGACGCGACACCAAGGACAAGCTCTTCCGGAATTTCGGCATGCCCAAGCCCGAGGGCTACCGGAAGGCGCTGCGTCTGATGAAGCTCGCGGAAAAATTCGGCATTCCGGTGATGACTTTTGTGGACACGCCGGGTGCCTACCCGGGCGTCGGCGCCGAGGAGCGCGGGCAGTCCGAGGCGATCGGCCGCAGTCTGTACGTGATGGCGGAATTGCGGGTGCCGGTGGTGGTCACCATCATCGGCGAAGGCGGTTCCGGGGGAGCGCTGGCGATCGCGGTGGGCGATGTGACGCTGATGCTGCAGTATTCGATCTACTCGGTGATTTCGCCCGAGGGTTGCGCGTCGATTCTGTGGAAGAGCGCGGACAAGGCGCCGGACGCTGCCGAGACGCTGGGGATCACGGCCAACCGGCTGAAAACGCTGGGCCTGGTGGACGGCGTGATCGCCGAACCCCTCGGCGGCGCGCACCGCGACCCGGCGACCATGATGCAGACGCTGCGTAAGGCGTTGCAGGAGGCGCTCGCGGATGCACAGAGAAAACCGATCGAGGCACTGATCGAGACGCGCTTCGAACGCCTGATGGCCTACGGCAAGTTCAAGGAGGTCGCGGTTCGTTGAGAGGGCGTGCGCGGCGCGCATTTATCCGCGATACCCCGCCTCAGCGGGGCATCTTGTTTTCAGTAAGTGACTCTCGAGTTTCCCAATCATGACCGAGCGGCTCCTGCAAATCGTCGCTTCCGTACTGGAAACGCACGCGGTGCGGGGGCGGCGTGTTGTCCTGGGGCTGAGCGGCGGGGTGGATTCCGTGGTGCTGCTCGACTTGCTCGGGCAGTTGCGCAAGGACTTGCGGCTTGCGTTGTCGGCGGTCCACGTCAATCACCAGATCAGCGAGCATGCGCGGCAATGGGAGGCGTTCTGCAAGACACTGTGCGAGGCGCGCGGCGTTGCGTTGACCCTGCGCCGGGTACAGGTGCCGCGTCACGGCCGTGGCGTGGAGGCGGAGGCCCGGACTTTGCGGTATCAGACCTACAGCGGGCTCGAGGCGGATTTCGTCGCGCTGGCTCACCATCTGGATGACCAGGTGGAAACGTTTCTGCTGCAACTGCTGCGGGGCGCCGGACCCAAGGGCCTGGCGGCAATGCCGGTGTTACGCAAGCTGGAAGGCACCGTGAAGGGGGAAGAAGGCGGAAGGATAAAGGGCAAGGATGAAGTCGGAAGGGGCGAAGGCAAGGATGAAGGCGGAAGTATGAGGGCTGAAGGAAAAGAAAAAGGCGCACAACACGACACGTCATCCTCCATCCCTCATCCTTCGTCCTTTGATCTTCATCCTTCCGCCCTCATCCGTCCACCTTGTATCTTGCGTCCCCTGCTCGAGGTGACGCGCACCGAGATCGAAGCGTATGCAAAGGCGCGCAAGCTGGAATGGATCGAGGACGACAGCAACGCCGATTTGCGCTACGACCGTAATTTCCTGCGCAACGAGCTGCTGCCTCGTCTGGAGGGGCGCTTCCCGGCGTATCGCGAAACGCTTTCGCGCGCCAGCCGCAACCTGGCCGATTATTCGGAGCTTGCCGAGGAACTCGCCGCACTCGACGCGCATGCTTTTAACGACGGCGTAGTCCCCGTTGAAGTCCTGCGCAGGCATTCCGACGCGCGCGCGCTTAATCTCCTGCGCCGGCTGTTTGCCAGCCGCGGACTGCCGATGCCGAACAGGACAAGACTGGAAGAGGCATTGCGGCAGTGCCGCGCTGCCGGGACGGACTCCGAAGTCCACGTGTCCTTCGGCAGCCACGGGTTGCGTTGCTTCCGGGGACACGTCGCAATCGTCGAGGAATCCGGCGCGATTCCCGTCGACTGGAACACGCAATGGGACGGTCGCAGGGAGTTGCTGTTGCCCGGCGGGCTTGGGGTGCTACGCGCGCGGGGTGCGCTCGGCGAAGGCATTGCCGCGCGTCATTTTGCACAGCAGGGCGCGACCGTGCGCGGCCGCAGTGGGGGCGAGCGCATGCGGCCCGCGGACGAGCGTCCGCGCCGCACTCTGAAGAATCTGTTGCAGGAAACCGCGGTGCCGCCCTGGGAACGCGAACGCATGCCGCTGCTGTTCATCGGTGACGCGCTGGCCTGGGTGCCAGGCATCGGCGTGGCCGCGGAGTTCCGCGCGGCCCGGGATGAGCCTGGTATCGTGCCGGAGTGGAAGCGCTGATAGAATCAATCGAGAAAAAAGGCGGGGTTACCGTGTCCGGAACGATCATGATCAGACTTATTCTCGCAGCGCTGCTGTTCGCCGCGCTCTCGCCCGGAATAGCCGCGCCGATCGTCATCAAATTCAGCCACGTGGTGGCAACCGACACACCCAAGGGCAAGGCGGCCGAAAAATTCAAACAGCTCGCCGAAAAGTACACCGCGGGCCAGGTCAAGGTCGAGCTCTATCCCAACAGCCAGTTGTACAAGGATCGCGAGGAGATGGAGGCGCTGCAACTCGGCGCGGTGCAGATGCTGGCGCCCTCGGTGTCGAAGTTCGGCCCGCTGGGCGTGCGCGAGTTCGAGGTGTTCGACCTTCCCTATCTGTTCCCCGATGCCGGAACCGTGGATCGCGTCACCGACGGCGAGATCGGCAAGGCTCTGTTCGCCAGGCTCGAATCGCGCGGCATCAAGGGCCTGGCGTACTGGGATAACGGCTTCAAGCAGTTTTCCGCCAACCGCCCGCTGCGTGAGCCCGGCGATTTCCGCGGCCTGAAGATGCGCATCCAGTCGTCCAAGGTGCTGGAGGCGATGGTGCGCCAGCTCGGCGCGTTGCCGCAGGTGATGGCGTTCTCCGAGGTCTATTCCGCCCTGCAGCAGCGCGTGGTGGACGGCACCGAGAACCCGGTCTCCAACCTCTACACGCAGAAAATGCACGAGGTGCAGTCGCATCTGACCATCTCCAACCACGGCGCTCTGGTGTATGCGGTGGTCGTCAACAGAAAATTCTGGGAAGGACTCCCGGCCGATGTTCGCGCCCAGCTGGAGAAGGCGATGCGGGAATCCACCGTTTACGAGCGTGACATCGCCAAGAAGGAAAATGAGGATGCGCTCGCGGCAGTGAGGGCATCGAAGAAGACCGAGGTCTACGTGCTCAGCGAGGCGGAGCGCAAACGCTGGCGCGAAGCGCTGCTGCCGGTGCACGCGAAGTTCGGGCAGACGGTCGGCACGGACAATCTGCAGGCGATCTACCGCATCGCCGCCGCAGTCGAAGCAGAGAAAGCCAAGAAGAAGAAGTAAGCCTAGTGGGTCGCATTTTCAATCGCGTCCTCGATCGCCTCGAGGAATGGCTGATCGCCTCGTTCATGGCGGCGGCCACGTTCATCATTTTCGCTGCGGTTCTCCACAGGCAGTCGTCTGCCATCCCCTGGTTGTGGGACTACACCGGGGCGTTGAATTTTTCCTGGGCACAGGAACTTTGCATTTATCTGTTCATCTGGATGGCGAAATTCGGCGCCGCCTACGGGGTGCGCACCGGCATCCACATCGGCGTCGATGTCGTCGTCAACGCCGCCGGTCCGCGGCTGAAGCGCGTGCTGGTGGTCCTGGCGCTGGCGCTGGGGGCGTTTTTCACCGCGGTCATCGCCTTTATGGGGGCGCGCTGGGTGTGGTTCATCCACGGCACCGGCCAGGTGTCGCCGGACCTGGAGTGGCCGATGTGGGTGGTGTATCTGTGCATCCCGTTGGGTTCGGCGCTGATGTGCTATCGCTTCCTGCAGGTGATGGCGCGTTTCGTCAAAACCGGCGTGCTGCCGGTTCCATCGCACGGGTCCGCCGCGGAGGAAGGGGCGTGAACGTAACCCTCATTCTGCTGATCCTGCTGTTGCTGCTTTTGAGCAGCACGCCGATCTCGATCGCGCTGGGGATGACGGTGCTCACTTTCCTTGTACTGTTTTCCTCCTTCGCGCTGGACACCGTGGACATCGTGTCGCAGCGCTTGTTCACCGGGCTGGAAAGTTTCGCGATCATGGCGGTGCCGTTCTTCGTGCTGTCCGGCACCCTGCTCACCGAAGGCGGCATCGCGGCGCGCATCATCCGCTTCGCGTTGGCGCTGGTGGGCTGGATGCGCGGCGGGCTGGCGATGGCGGCGATTCTCGCCTGCGCGTTCTTCGCCACCATCTCCGGTTCGAGTCCGGCCACCGTGGTGGCGATCGGTTCGATCATGCTGCCGGCGATGGTCAAGCACGGCTACCCGAAACGTTTCGCCGTGGGCGTGATCGCCACGTCGGGCTCGCTCGGCATCCTGATTCCGCCTTCGATCGTGATGATCATCTACGCCGTCAGCACTTCGGAGTCCGCCGGCAAGCTGTTCATGGCCGGAGTGGTGCCGGGGTTTCTGCTGGCCGGCGTGCTTATGCTGGTGACCTACGTTACCGCGCGGGTGAAGAACTTCCCGACCATGCCGCGCGCGTCGGCACGGGAGGTTTGGGTGTCCTTCAAGGAGGCGTTCTGGGGCCTGATGCTGGTGGTGATCGTGATGGGGGGGATCTACGGCGGCATCTTCACGCCGACCGAGGCGGCGGCGGTGGCGGCGGTGTACTCCTTCATCGCCGCGGTCTGCATCTATCGCGGACTCAAGGTCCGGGACATGCCGAAAGTGCTGCTGTCGGCGGCGAACACCAGCGCGATGCTGCTTTACATCATCACCAACGCCATCCTTTTCTCTTTCCTGCTCACCTCCGAACAGATCCCGCAGGTGTTGTCGCAGTGGGTGGTGGATCAGCAGCTATCGCCGTGGATGTTCCTGCTGGCGGTGAACGTGGCGCTGCTGGTCGCCGGGCAGTTCATGGAACCGAGTTCGATCATCCTGATCCTGGCGCCGTTGCTTCTGCCGATCGCCAAATCGCTGGGCATCGATCCCATCCATCTCGGCGTGATCATGACGGTGAACATGGAGATCGGCATGATCCATCCGCCGGTGGGGCTGAACCTGTTTGTGGCCAGTCATATCGCCAGGATGGGAATGACCGAAGTGTCGATCGCCTGTCTGCCCTGGGTGTTTGTGCTGCTCGCCTACCTGGCGCTGGTGACCTACGTGCCAGCGATCTCGCTGTGGCTGCCGGGCCTGCTGTACTCGTGAAGAATTTCAGCGCGGCGCGACCAGCACCGCGTTGACGCCAAGTTTTTTCACTTTTGCCAGCGCCGTCTCGGCCTCGCGCCGGTCCTGGAAGGGTCCAAGTTGTACGCGCGTTTCGGTATGCGCTGGTATACCGGACTTGGCCAGCTGTTGCTGCAGCGCCTGTGCGTTGGCAGGCGACATGAACACGCCGACTTGCACAACGTATGCCTTGCTCGTCGCCGGTGGCGGATTAGCGGCTGATTTTGCGCCGGCCGCGGGTAATGCCGCGGCCGGTTTGGCCGGTGCAGTCAGCTTTTCGTTATTGACGATCTGCGGCGGCGGCGGGGGTTCTGCGGGATGATCGGCCTGGACCGATTCGGCGGGTGACTCCGGAGACGGTGGCGCAATCAGCGCCTGCGAGGGTTCGTGCGGCGGCGGTGTGATCGAGGGTCGCTGACGCCAGCGCTCCATCAGCGCCAGACCGCCGACGGCCACGCCGATCAACAGCAGTGCGGCAAGCAGGCGCCGATGGGCGGATTGCCGTGCCGGGTTGGGCGCAGCGGCGTGGGTATTGTTTGGATTCGCTTTGTCGTTCATTCAAGATCGATATCTTCACCAGACGGCCTGATCGTATCATCGATATTCCGTCACCCGTTTGCGGCTTTGGGTGTTGGCGGATCGCGCTTTCCCGCGCGCATGGCGCGTCGCTCGTGTCAAAGTCATTCCTTTCGCCCGGGGGCCATGCTATCCTTATGAATTGTCGCGAAAAACCAAACTACTGGAGAGTTTTTGATGTCTGCTGAACGTACCCTTTCGATCATCAAACCCGATGCCGTGGCCAAGAACGTGATCGGCCAGATTTATTCCCGGTTCGAGAACAAAGGTTTGAAGATCGTCGCGGCCAGAATGCTGCATCTGTCGCGGGCGCAAGCCGAGGGATTTTACGCGGTGCACCGGCAGCGTCCGTTTTTCAGCGATCTGGTGAACTTCATGATCTCCGGGCCGGTCATGGTACAAGTACTGGAAGGGGAAAGCGCGATCCAAAAAAATCGTGACCTGATGGGCGCGACCGATCCCAAGAAGGCGGCAAAGGGCAGCATTCGCGCCGACTTCGCCGATAGCATCGACGCCAATTCGGTACACGGCTCGGACGCACCGGAAACCGCCGCGGCGGAGATCGCTTATTTCTTCCCGACCCTGGACATCTATTCGCGCTGATGCCCGTCAATCTGCTGGATTTCGACTTTGAAAGGCTTGCCGGATTTTTTGCCGAGATCGGCGAAAAGCCGTTTCGCGCGCGCCAGGTGATGCGCTGGATACACCAGTTCGGCGAGGCCGAATTCGGGCGCATGAGCGATCTTGCCAAGGGGCTGCGCGCCAAATTGGACGCCTGCGCGGTGGTGGAACCTCCGTCGGTCATGGCGGAGTCCGTTGCGACCGACGGAACCCGCAAGTGGCTATTGTCAGTTGGCACCGGCAACGGCATCGAAACCGTGTTCATCCCCGAGGCTCACCGCGGCACGCTGTGCGTGTCGTCCCAGGTCGGCTGCGCGCTCGAGTGCGCGTTCTGTTCGACCGGGCGCCAGGGCTTCAACCGCAATCTTTCGGTGGCCGAAATCATCGGCCAGCTTTGGTGGGCCAACAAGGCACTAGGCCGCGATCCCAAGGCAGAACGCGTCATCAGCAACGTGGTCATGATGGGGATGGGGGAGCCGCTCGCCAATTTCGACACCGTGGTGAGTGCGATGCGAATCATGCTCGACGACAACGGCTACGGCCTGTCGCGCCGCCGGGTCACGCTGTCCACGTCCGGCATCGTGCCGGCGATCGACCGACTGGCCGCCGAATTGCCTGTGGCGTTGGCGGTATCGCTGCACGCGCCCGACGATGAGCTGCGCGACCGGCTGGTACCGATCAACAAGAAGTATCCCCTGAAGGAATTGATGGCTGCATGCAAACGCTACATCAAGGTGGCGCCCAGGGATTTCGTCACTTTCGAATACGTGATGCTCGACGGGGTCAATGACGGAGTCGAGCATGCAAGGCAACTGATCCAGCTCGTCAAAGGCGTGCACTGCAAGTTCAATCTGATTCCGTTCAATGCATTCCCGGACTCCGGATTCCAGCGCTCGTCCCCGGAGCGCGTCACCGCATTCCGCGATGTGCTAGTGCGTGCGGGACTTGTGACGACCACCCGCAAGACCCGTGGCGACGACATCGATGGCGCCTGCGGCCAGCTGGCGGGCCAGGTGCAGGACCGCACCAGGCGGCGCTTGCGCCGCACGCTGGAAACCGCGGCATGACCCGGTTGGCCGCGATCATTGTCCTGGCCGTCCTGGCCGGTTGCGCAACGCCCGGACAGCAGTCCGGTACGGACGAACAGACCCACGCCGCCATCCAGAACCGCGCCCGCATCCACACCGAACTCGGCGTGCTGTACGCCGGCGCCGGCCAGATGAAAACCGCGATCGAGGAATTCAAGGAGGCCCTGGCGGCCGATCCCGGCTATGCACCGGCGCACAACCAGCTTGGCGTGGTGTACATGACGCTGGGCGAGGATCGTCAAGCCCAGGACTCGTTCAAACGGGCGCTCAGGATCGATCCCAACGATCCCTCGGCAAACAACAATTACGGCATGTTCCTTTGCCGGCGCAAACGCGAGAAGGAAGCGTTCAAGTATTTCATGGCTGCGTTGAAAAATCCGCTCTACACCACTCCCGAGAACGCCTACGCAAACGCCGGCGTGTGCGCGCACATGCAGGGCGACGATGTGCAGGCCGAGGATTGGCTGCGCAAGGCATTGGCGCTGCAGGCGAACCAGCCCCAGGCCTTGTATCAGCTTGCCGAAATACAGTTCAAACGCGGCGATCATCAGGGGGCGCGCACTCTGCTCGACCGCCATTTGCAGGTGGTGTCCAATCCATCACCTGACGCGCTGTGGCTGGGCGCGCGCGTCGCCGAGAGTCTCGGTGATCGCAACGCCGTTGGAAGTTATGGCACGCAATTGAATAACCGCTACCCGGACGCTACCCAGACCAAAGCGTTCAACGAGGGTCGTTTTCAGTGAACGAGGCGGCGACAAACGGGCAATCCTCCGCACCGGACGGTGCGGGCGCTGCGCTGCTGATGGAGCGCCGCCGGCAGGGATTGAGCCTTGGGGACATCTCGCGTCAATTGAAGCTGTCGGTGCGTCAGGTCGAGGCGCTTGAACGCGACGACTATTCTGGTTTCACGAGTCCGGTCTTCGTCCACGGCTTCATCCGCAATTACGCCAAGTTGATCAACCTCGACCCGGTTCCATTGATCCGCGCGGCCGACCGGATTCTCAATCCGCCGGCGCCGGCGATCGAGCCGGTAGCCGAGGATGCGAGGCCGCTGGTGGTGCCGCGCCGCAGAATCGCAGTGGTGCCGGCGGTGAGTGCGGGCGCGGCGGTTGCGATTGTGGTGGCGGTTGCGGTGTTGATCGCGATCCGCAGTGGCCCGGAGCCGGCGCCGGAGGAACCCGTCATTGCCGCGATCGAGCAGGCTGCGCGACCCAAGGAGCCTGCACCGGCCGCGAAATCGGTGAGTGCGCAACCAGTGGCAAGGCCGGCCGGAGGCAACCCCGCGGCTGCAGAGTCTGGGGAGCGCGCCACCCTGCGCATGGTCTTCGACCAGGAGTCCTGGGTGGAAATCAAGGATCGCAATGGCGACACCATCTTCGGGCAACTCAGTCCGGCGGGCAGCCGCCGCAGCGTCAGCGGCGATCCGCCTTTCGAGGTGGTGGTCGGCAATGCCGCCGGAGTACGTCTGACCTACAGGGACGAGACCGTGGACCTGTCGGCGCACACGCAGGTGGACGTGGCGCGCCTGACGCTCAAATAGTGGTTCGTCCCATGTCCGAATCCGAAATCCGCCGCCTCCCGACCCGCCAGGTGGGCGTGGCCGGCGTGGCCATCGGCGGCGGCGCGCCGGTGGTGGTGCAGTCTATGACCAACACGGACACCGCGGATATTGAGGCCACTGCACGCCAGGTGGCGCAGCTTGCCGAGGCCGGTTCGGAGTTGGTGCGCATCACCGTCAACAACGCCGAGGCGGCAGCAGCCGTGGTGAAGATCCGCGATCGATTGGAACGCTCGGGATGCCGGGTTCCGCTGGTCGGCGATTTTCACTTCAACGGCCACAAGCTGCTGATGCAATACCCTGATTGCGCGCAGTCCCTGGACAAGTACCGCATCAATCCGGGCAACGTCGGCCGCGGCACACGGCGCGACGAGCAATTCGCAACCATGATCGAATGCGCGTGCAGATACGGCAAGCCGGTGCGCATCGGGGTGAACTGGGGCAGCCTCGATCAGGAGCTGCTGAGCCGGATGATGGACGACAACGCACTTCTGCCCGAGCCGAAGGATGCCGGCGCCGTTATGCGCGAGGCACTGATCACATCGGCGCTGGAAAGTGCGGCCAAAGCCGAAGCGATCGGTCTGCCGGGCGATCGGATCGTGCTGTCCTGCAAGGTAAGCGGCGTGCAGGACCTGATCACCGTCTACCGTGATCTTGCGGCGCGTTGCGATTATCCGCTTCACCTGGGCCTGACCGAAGCGGGAATGGGATCAAAGGGCATCGTCGCCTCGGCGGCGGCGCTGGCGGTACTGCTGCAGGAAGGAATCGGCGACACCATCCGTGTTTCACTGACTCCCGATCCCGGGGGCGACCGTACGCGCGAAGTCGTGGTCGCACAGGAAATCCTGCAGACCATGGGCCTGCGTTCCTTTACCCCGATGGTGACCGCGTGCCCTGGATGCGGGCGCACCTCCAGCACCTTTTTCCAGGAACTGGCGGATAAGATCCAGGGATATCTGCGGCGGCAGATGCCGGTATGGGGCGCGCAGTATCCGGGGGTCGAGGAGATGCGCGTCGCGGTAATGGGTTGCGTGGTCAACGGCCCGGGCGAAAGCAAGCAGGCGAATATCGGCATCAGCCTGCCGGGCTCGGGCGAGACGCCGGTCGCGCCGGTGTTCGTGGACGGGGTGAAGACCGTCACCCTCAAAGGCGAGCACATTGCCGAGGAATTCCAGCGGCTGGTCGAGGACTACGTGGCGGGCCGTTATGGCCGCGCGGGGAAGCTCGCATCCGAACAGGCGCCACGCGCCGGGAATGAATCGGCGCGTGCGTCCGGTTGATCGCGACGCGCTTTATCACAAGACGACGACACGGTTCATGACGCAATCAATACAGGCGGTCCGCGGTATGAACGACATTCTCCCGGACCAGGCCGCACTGTGGGAGTTCTTCGAGGACACGGTGCGCGACTGGCTCTCTCAGTACGGCTATCGCGACATCCGCATGCCGATCCTGGAGAAGACCGAACTGTTCGTACGCGCGATTGGCGAAGTTACCGATATCGTCGAGAAGGAGATGTATACCTTCGTCGACCAGTTGAATGGCGAGAGCCTGACGCTGCGGCCCGAAGGCACCGCGTCCTGCGTGCGCGCGGTCATCCAGCACAATCTTCTCTACCCGGGCCCGCAGCGGCTGTTCTACGTCGGCCCGATGTTCCGTCACGAGCGCCCGCAGAAAGGCCGTTACCGCCAGTTCCATCAGGTCGGCGTCGAAGCGCTCGGCTTCGCCGGTCCGGACGTCGATGCCGAGCACATCGTGATGGGCGCGAGGCTTTGGCGGCGGCTTGGGCTGGACGGTATTCAGCTCGAAATCAATACACTGGGCAATAGCGCTTCACGCAGCCGCTACCGCGCCCGGCTGATACATTATCTTGAAGGCCGCGCCGCGGAACTTGACGACGATGCACGCAGGAGACTGAACACCAATCCGCTGCGGGTGCTCGACAGCAAGAATCCGGAAATGCGGGAAGTGATCTCACAGGCGCCGAAGCTTGCCGATGATCTCGACGAGGAGTCCGTGAAACACTTCCAGGAATTGCAGGATGTGCTGCGCAATGCCGGCGTCGATTTTGCCATCAACACCCGGCTGGTGCGTGGATTGGATTACTACAATGACGTCGTCTACGAATGGATCACAACCCGGCTTGGCGCGCAGGGAACGGTGTGCGCGGGCGGGCGCTACGACGGCCTGATCGCGCAAATCGGCGGCAAACCCGCACCGGCCTGCGGCTTTGCAATGGGAATCGAGCGCTTGCTCGCACTGCTCACCGATGCCGGGACGGCTGCGCCCGAAAGAGCCGTGGACGTTTACCTCGTTCACAGCGGAGAGGCGGCAGGCAAGTTCGCATGGAACGTGGCGGAGACTCTGCGCGGCAAGGGCTTGTCCGTGATGTTCCATTGTGGCGGCGGTAGTTTCAAGTCGCAAATGAAGCGGGCTGACGCAAGCGGCGCACGCTTCGCGCTGATCGTCGGCGACGACGAGGCGGAAAAACAGATGGTTGCACTCAAGCCTCTGCGCGAACCAGGCGCCCAGGCGCAAGTCAGCGCGGATGAAGCGGCAAGAATTGTCCGCAACCCCAATTTCTCAACTACATGAAGATTCGCAAAAATGGCACTTGATCTCGAAGAACAGGAACAGTTGGATGCGCTCAAACAGTTCTGGAATGAGTACGGCACGCTGATCGTGACGCTCGCTTTTCTGGCGTTAGCCACCTTTGCCGGCGTCAAGGGCTGGAATTACTACCAGCGCGGCCAGTCTGAAAAGGCTTCGGCATTGTTCGGCAAGTTCGAGGAAGCGGTGCGTAAAAACGACGTTTCGCAGGTCGGCAGCCTGGGCGGGGAGATCATCGACAAGTATGGTTCGACCGCCTATGGTCCGATGACGGCGCTGTTGCTGGCCAGAAACAATTACGACAACGGCGACCCGGCGACGGCGGCGACCCGCCTGCAATGGGCCGTCGACAAGGCCGACGACGACGAGATCGCGGCGCTGGCGCGCCTGCGTCTGGCGGGCATCCGCCTCGACGAGAAGAAGTACGACGAGGCACTCGCGCTGCTGGACGCCAAGCACGCCCAGGCGTTTGCGCCGCTCTATGCCGATCTGCGCGGCGACGTCTTTGCTGCACAGGGCAAGGCGGCGGACGCGCGTGCGGCCTACCGGATCGCTTTGGATAAAAGCCCGCCCGACGGAAATTACCGCAACGTGGTACAGATTAAACTCGACGCCCTGGGACCGGCCAAGTGAGTGTCGCGCAACTGCTGCCGCGGCTCGCGATTGCGGCGCTGGTTGCTTTCGTGCTGGCCGGGTGCGGGAGCAAAGCACCCAAGCCTGCGCCGCTCCCGGATTTCAAACCGACGGCAAAACTTCGCGTGGAGTGGCGGGCCAATGTCGGCAGCGCCGGTCGTTATCAGTTTGCACCGGCGCTTTACCACGACGGCGTGTTTGCGGCCGGCAGTCTCGGCACGATCGTTCGATTGAACGCGGCGACCGGCAAGAGAGTCTGGCGCGTCGATACCAAAGCGCCGCTCTCGGGCGGCGTGGGCGTGGCAGAAAATATGGTGATGGTCGGCACGGCGAAGGGCGCTGTGCTGGCTTTCGACCTGGATGGCAAGCCGCTGTGGAAATCCACGGTGTCCAGCGAGGTGCTGAGCGCGCCGCAAGCCGCGGCCGGACTCGTGGTGGTGCGCAGCGGCGATAGCCGCATCTTCGGGCTGGATGCGAAAGACGGCACGCGGCGCTGGGAGTATCAGACCACCACGCCGCCGCTGACGCTACGTGCCAACCCGGGTGTGATTATTGTCGAGGGCTTCGTCATCGCCGGCATGCCGGCGGGCAAACTGGTGGTACTGAATCTTGCCAACGGCGGATTGGTCTGGGAGACCGTGGTTGCGGTCCCCAAGGGCGACAACGAGCTGGAACGCATCACCGACATTGCCGGGGCACCTCTGGTAGAGCAGAAAAAGGTGTGCGCGGTGACCTTTCAGGGCCGTGCCGCATGCTATGAGACCGAGCGCGGCGGACAGCTGTGGGCGCGCGCCGCCTCGAGTGTCGGCGGCCTTGTGGCCGACGGGCTGAGCGTGTATCTGTCGGAAGATACCGGCGCAGTGGTCGCGCTCGACAAGAGTACGGGCGCCAGTGTGTGGAAACAGGACAGCCTGTCCCGCCGCAGCCTGAGTACCCCGCTTGCTTTCGACGACCATGTCGTCGTCGGCGACTTCGAGGGACAGGTGCACTTTCTCAAAACCGAGGACGGATCGTTCGCTGCGCGCATCGGCACTGACGGGGGCGGAATTGCGGTAGCGCCCGTACGCGTCGATAACAGGGTGCTGGTGCAGACCCGCAAAGGTGGCGTTTATGCGATCACGGTGCGGTGACCCCATAGGAAGCAAAGATGAAGACTGAAGGATAAGGTTTGGTACGCTTGCCGGCACGCCGTGTCCCTGCTGATCCCATTTTTCGGCCAATTCCAAGACTTGGTACTTTTTTGCACATTTTTTGATCTTCGGACTTCATGTTCTTCCCTTCATCCTTCAGCCTTCATCCTTCATCCTTGTTATGAAGCCCACGATCGTCCTGATCGGCCGGCCCAACGTCGGCAAATCCACGCTTTTCAATCGCATGACGCGCTCGCGCCAGGCGCTGGTGGCGGACATACCCGGGCTCACGCGCGATCGCCATTACGGTCACGGCAATCGCGATGGCCGATCTTTCCTGGTGGTCGACACCGGCGGATTCGAACCCGTAGCCACGGACGGCTTGCTCAAGGCGATGGCCCGCCAGACCATGCAGGCGGTCGACGAGGCGGATGCGGTGTTGCTTCTGGTGGACGCGCGACAGGGGCTGACGCCCCAGGATCGCCGCAT
The DNA here is from genome assembly GCA_031406075.1 of Betaproteobacteria bacterium. Lineage (GTDB taxonomy): Bacteria > Pseudomonadota > Gammaproteobacteria > Burkholderiales > JACQAP01 > JACQAP01. The sequence continues at coordinate 1,355 of JANOGP010000135.1, read as the reverse complement.
CGCCACGGAGCTGCGCAAGACCGGCCGCAGGCTGTGGCTGGTGGTCAATAAGGCCGAAGGGCTTGCGCCGGAGACGGCAACAGCGGATTTTCACGAACTCGGACTCGGCGAGCCTTTGGCCATCTCGGCGGCGCACGGCGAAGGCGTGCGCGATCTCGTCGATCTGGTTCTGGATGAATTTCCGGTGGAGCAGCAGGCCGAGGAACTTTCCAGGCATCCCAAGATCGCGGTGGTCGGCCGGCCCAATGTCGGCAAGTCAACGCTGGTGAATACGCTGCTTGGCGAAGAAAGGGTGATTACCTTCGACCAGCCGGGCACCACACGCGACAGCATTTACATCGACTTCGAGCGCAGCGGCCGTCGCTATACGCTGATCGACACGGCCGGGGTGCGCCGGCGTGGAAAAGTCGAGGACGTGGTGGAAAAGTTCTCGGTGGTGAAGACCTTGCAGGCGATCGAGGACGCCAATGTGGTGGTGCTGGTACTGGACGCCATGCAGGAAGTCTCCGATCAGGATGCCCACCTTGCCGGTTTCATTCTCGAGGCCGGCAGGGCGCTGGTGGTCGCCATCAACAAATGGGACGCCGCGGAACAGGAGTCGCGCGAGAAAGCCAAGCGCGATTACGCCCGCAAGCTCAATTTCCTCGACTTCGCGCCGCTGCATTTTATTTCCGCGCGTGCCGGCACTGGCGTGGTATCGATGCTCAAGTCGGTGGATGCGGCGTATGCTTCTGCAATGGCGAAACTTTCGACCCCGAAGCTGACGCGCGCGCTGATCGCCGCCGTCCAGAAGCAGTCGCCGCCGCGCTCGGGCGTGTCCCGCCCCAAGCTGCGTTATGCGCACCAGGGCGGCATGAACCCTCCGTTGATCATGATCCATGGAAACGGACTGGACCGCGTGCCGGACAGTTATCGGCGCTACCTCGAGCGCACTTTCATCTCCGCCTTCCAGTTGTCCGGGACGCCGGTCCGGGTATTCTTCAAGCAGGGCAGAAACCCCTACGCCAATCGCAAGAAGGCATAGCGCCCATCGCGGGGTTTCGCGGGATGGTATTGCGCGCCAAAATCCAGTAAAGTTATCGCGGGTCGAAAAAACACAATAAGGAGCTGCCATGAGTGCGAAAGGGCAATTGTTACAAGACCCGTTTCTGAATGCGTTGCGCAAGGAGCATGTGCCGGTTTCGATCTACCTGGTCAATGGCATTAAATTGCAGGGTCAGATCGAGTCTTTCGATCAATACGTGGTGTTACTTAAAAATACCGTCACGCAAATGGTTTACAAGCACGCGATTTCCACCGTCGTGCCGGCGCGTCCGGTGAACTTGTCTTTGGAGCACGGGTCCGAAGACTGAGTG
>JANOGP010000124.1:0-3995 GCA_031406075.1 Betaproteobacteria bacterium | reverse complement strand
TGAAGCAGGGCAGTGTAGCCAAGGTGACGATTGAGGGTCGCGTTCTCAAAGGCGTCAGGAACGATGGCCGCAAGTTCGTCACGTATTCACCCTCCGACCCCTGGCTGGTGTCCGATCTGCTCAAGGCCGGCGTCATCATCGAGGCGAAACCCGAGGAAGAGCCGTCGCTGCTGATGAACATCTTCGTGTCCTGGTTCCCGATGCTGTTGCTAATCGGAGTATGGATATTTTTCATGCGCCAGATGCAGGGCGGCGGACGCGGCGGCGCGTTCAGCTTTGGCAAGTCCAAAGCCCGGCTGCTGGACGAATCCAGCAACACCGTGACGTTTGCCGATGTTGCCGGCTGCGAGGAAGCGAAGGAGGAAGTGTCCGAACTGGTGGAATTCCTGCGCGACCCGGGCAAGTTCCAGAAACTCGGCGGCCGCATTCCGCGTGGCGTGCTGATGGTCGGCTCTCCGGGCACCGGCAAGACCCTGCTTGCCAGAGCTATTGCCGGCGAGGCCAAGGTACCGTTCTTCTCGATTTCCGGCTCCGACTTCGTCGAGATGTTCGTTGGCGTTGGCGCGGCGCGAGTGCGCGACATGTTCGAGCAGGCCAAGAAGCACGCGCCCTGCATCGTGTTCATCGATGAAATCGACGCTGTCGGACGCCAACGCGGCGCCGGCCTCGGCGGCGGCAACGACGAACGCGAACAGACGCTCAACCAGTTGCTGGTGGAAATGGACGGCTTCGAGACCGGCTCCGGCGTGATTGTCATCGCCGCGACCAACCGGCCGGACGTGCTTGACCCGGCGCTGCTCAGACCCGGACGTTTCGACCGCCAGGTGGTGGTGCCGCTGCCCGACATTCGCGGGCGCGAGCAGATCATCATGGTGCACATGCGCAAGGTCCCGGTCGCACCCGACGTGCGCCCCGACATCCTTGCCCGGGGCACTCCCGGATTTTCCGGCGCCGATCTCGCCAACCTCGTGAACGAAGCCGCGTTGTTCGCGGCACGGTCGAACAAGCGGCTGGTGGACATGGACGATTTCGAGCGCGCCAAGGACAAGATCATGATGGGCGCGGAGCGCAAGTCGATGGTGATGCCGGAGCACGAGCGCCGCAACACGGCTTACCACGAATCCGGCCACGCGGTGGTGGCAAAACTGCTGACCAGGACCGACCCCGTGCACAAGGTCACCATCATCCCGCGCGGGCGCGCATTGGGGGTGACTATGCAGCTTCCGCAGGAAGACCGTTACAGCATGGACCGCGAGCAGATCCAGCAGAACATCTCAGTGCTGTTCGGCGGCCGCATTGCCGAAGAGATTTTCATGGGACAGATGACCACCGGCGCATCGAACGACTTCGAACGCGCCACCGAGATGGCGCGCCGCATGGTGACGCAGTGGGGAATGAGCGACAAGCTTGGACCCATGACGTACGGCGAAAACGAAGGAGAGGTTTTCCTCGGCCGTTCGATCACCACCCACAAGAACGTGTCCGAAACCACCATGCAGACTGTGGACGCGGAAATCCGCCGCATCATCGACGAGCAGTACAAGCTGGCGCGCAAGTTGATCGAGGACAATCGCGACAAGGTCGAGGCGATGGCCAGGGCGCTGCTGGAGTGGGAGACGCTCGACTCGGACCAGATCAACGACATCATGGAAGGCCGCCCGCCGCGTCCGCCGAAGCCCACGGGCACGCCGAGCGCGCCACCTTCCTCGCAGGGCAATGCGCCATCGCCCGCTCCGACCACCACGCCGGCACGCGAAGCCTGAGGCGCGAAAGGCGTGAGGCGCGAGGCGTGAGGGGCAGAACCCAAAAGCTCGGGGCGCATCCGATCGGGAATCAGGGCTAGCGTAAGGGGTGAGGCGTGAAGACCTCACCCCTTATTTTTTTGAGACCGACTGGGACGTTCCGTAATGACAGCGCCTCACGCCTCACGCCTCGCGCCTCACCCCGTTCTGCGGGCCGGCCGTTTCTCGCTGCCGCTGGAACGCCCGCTGATCATGGGCGTGGTGAACGTCACCCCGGATTCGTTTTCCGACGGCGGCCGCTTTTTGGGCGCGCGACAGGCCGTGGATCACGCCCGGATTCTGATCGAGGAAGGCGCCGACATTCTCGACATCGGCGGGGAGTCCTCGCGCCCGGGTGCGCAGCCGGTGAGCCTCGACGAAGAATTGCGCAGGGTGATGCCGGTGCTGGAAGAACTGGGCGGGTTGCCGGTACCGGTATCGGTCGACACCTGCAAACCGGAAGTCATGCGCCGTGCGATTGCGGCCGGCGCGGCGATGGTGAACGACATCAACGCGTTGCGCGCGCCCGGCGCACTCGAGGCCGTGGCGCAAACGCAGGCCGCGGTGTGCCTGATGCACATGCAGGATGAGCCGCTCACCATGCAGCGGGACCCGCATTACGAAGACGTGGTGTCGGAGGTGATGGCGTTTCTCGCGCGTCGCGTGGAGGCGGCGCTGCGCGCAGGTATTGCACGCGAACGCATTGTTATCGATCCGGGCTTCGGCTTCGGCAAGAAAACCGGACACAACCTCGAACTGTTGCGCGGTCTGGCTGGGATCGCCGGTCTGGGGCAACCGGTTCTGGTCGGACTGTCACGCAAAGCGCTATTCGGTAAAATTACCGGCAAACCGGTCGCGGACCGGGTTTCGTCGAGCGTAGCCGCGGCCTTGCTTGCGGTCGAACGCGGCGCCGCAGTGGTTCGCGTGCACGACGTGGCGGCGACCCGCGATGCGCTGTTGGTGCTCAACGCAATCGAAAGACACGCCCTTGTCAAAGACTAGAAACTATTTCGGAACCGACGGCGTGCGCGGGCGCGTTGGAGAACTGCCGATCACGCCGGAATTTGTGATGCGTCTTGGCTACGCCGCGGGCAAGGTGCTCGCGTCGGAACGCGAGTTGCCCTCTGGCGAGCACGCGGCGGTGCTGATCGGCAAGGACACGCGCATCTCCGGGTACATGCTCGAATCGGCTTTGCAGGCCGGGCTGTCGGCCGCGGGAGTGGATATTTACCTCTCCGGACCGATGCCGACCCCGGCGGTCGCCTATCTCACCCGCGCGCTGAGGCTGCAGGCGGGCATCGTCATCTCCGCCTCGCACAACCCTTTCGAGGACAACGGCATCAAGTTTTTTTCCGCAGACGGCAACAAGCTCCCGGACTCGGTCGAGCATGCGATCGAAGCGCGTCTCGATGCCCCGCTGCAAACCATGCCTTCGGCTCAACTGGGCAAGGCGCGGCGTATCGACGATGCGGCCGGCCGGTACATCGAGTTCTGCAAGAGCACGTTTCCGAACGATCTCGATCTGCGCGGCGTCAGGCTGGTGGTCGACTGCGCACACGGCGCGACTTATCACATTGCGGCACACGTTTTTCATGAACTCGGCGCGGATGTGACCGCCATCGGCAACGCCCCCGACGGACTGAACATCAATCGCGAGTTCGGCGCCACGCACCCGGAGGCTCTGGTAGCGGCGGTCAAGTCGCACCGCGCGCACCTGGGAATCGCATTCGACGGCGACGGCGACCGGCTGGTGATGGTGGATCACGCATGCAGGCTTTACGACGGAGACCAGTTGCTATACCTGATCGCACGATTTCGCCATGAGCGGGGAACGCTCAAGGGCGGCGTGGTCGGCACGTTGATGACGAACCTGGGAATGGAACAGGCGCTCGCCGAGCTTGGCGTGCCCTTCACGCGTGCCGCAGTGGGCGATCGCTACGTGCTGGAAAAGCTGACCGAGAACGATTGGCAGCTCGGCGGCGAGAACTCCGGTCACATTATCTGCCTCGACAAGCACACCACGGGCGACGGCATCGTCTCGGCCCTGCAAGTGCTGCACGCGCTTCGCGCCGAGGGCAGACCGCTGGCCGACCTGTGCGGCGACATGCGCATGTACCCGCAGGTTCTGGTGAACGTGAAGGTCCGCAAGGGATTCGATTTGCAGGCAAACGACCAGGTACAAGCGGCGCTCAAGGCGACCGAAACGCGGCTTAA
>JANOGP010000091.1:0-6643 GCA_031406075.1 Betaproteobacteria bacterium | reverse complement strand
TTCCTGTTTCGTTCGCGTCTTTCGTAATGAAAATTTTTTGGATTTTCTCTGTGACCTCTGTGTCCTCTGTGGCTAAATGACTTAGATGAAAGAATTCAACATCGCTCTGATTCCGGGTGACGGCATAGGCAAGGAAGTCGTGCCCGAGGGCACGCGCGTCCTCGACGCCGCTGCAAAAGTGCACGGCGGGCTGAAGTTCAGTTACCGCGGCTTTCCGTGGAGCTGCGAGTACTACCAGAAGCACGGGCGGATGATGCCTGCGGACGGACTGGATCAATTGCGTCCCTTCGATTCCATTTTTCTCGGTGCCGTCGGCTTTCCCGGTGTGCCGGATCATGTTTCGCTGTGGGAGCTGATCGCGCCGATACGCCGCGGCTTCCAGCAGTACGCCTGTGTGCGGCCGGTAAAGCTGCTGCCGGGAGTGAAAACGCCGCTTGCGGACCGCGGCCCGCAGGACATCGACTTCGTGGTGGTTCGCGAAAACAACGAGGGCGAGTACTCGAACATGGGCGGCCGCATCTACTCCGGCACGCCCAACGAAGTGGTCAGCCAGATCAGCATCTTCACCCGCATGGGCACCGAACGCATCATCCGCTATGCGTTCGAACTGGCCCGCAGGATCGGCAAGAAAAAAGTCACCTCGGCCACCAAATCCAATGGCATCAATTTCAGCATGCCGTTCTGGGACGAGGTGTTCTGGCAAATCGCCAAAGGCTACCCCGAGATCGAAAGCGAACAGATGCACATCGACGCGCTGTCCGCGCGCTTTGTCACTCATCCGCAACGCTTCGGCGTGGTGGTCGGCAGCAATCTTTTCGGCGACATTCTCACCGACCTGGGAGCGGCCATTGCCGGCAGCATCGGCATCGCGGCTTCCGCCAATATCAATCCGGAAAGGCAGTATCCTTCGATGTTCGAGCCGGTGCATGGCTCGGCGCCGGATATTGCCGGCAAGGGCATTGCCAACCCGCTGGGGCAGATTTGGAGCGGTGCGATGATGCTTGAGCATTTGGGCCATGCGGACCTTGCAACCCGAATCGTGTCCGCGATGTCGGCGGTCATGCAGTCCGGCCTGCGCACGCCGGACCTGGGCGGCAAAGCCAATACCCGGCAGGTGACCGACGCAGTAGTCGCCAGCATTCTCAAGGCGGACTGATCCGGTACGAAATCGAACCGGCATCCTGCAAACACGGGCTGGCATAGCAATCGGGGGGAGGAACCATGAGCAAGAGAACCGAAATGATGGTCGCACCGGGCCGCCGCAAGCTGATCAAACAGGCCGCCACGCTGACTGTCGCTGCCGCGGCCGCACAGTTCGGTTTCCCTGCGATCCTGCGAGCGCAATCCGACGTGATCCGTATCGGACACATGACGCCACGCACCGGCTTTCTCGGCCAGGTGGGCGAGTACGGTTACAAAGGCGCCGTGCTGGCGGTTGAAGAAGCCAACGCGGCAGGCGGCGTACTCGGGCGCAAAATCGAAATGATCGCCGAAGACAGCGTCAATCCCGCTACAGCCGTTACCAAGGCGAACAAACTGGTCGAGCGCGACCAGGTGATCTGCCTGATCGGGGAGATCAGTTCGGCTTCGGGGCTCGCAATCGGCGAACAGGCACAGCGCCACAAGATCCCGTTCTTCAACACCGGCTGCAATTCCGATGCGCTGCGCGGCGCCAATTGCAAACGCTACATGTTCCACATCGAGGGCTGCAACACCATGTACACCAAGACCATCGGCACATGGCAGCTCCAGAAGAAACTGATCAAGGGCGCACGCTGGTGTTTTCTGACCGCGGACTACGCTTTCGGCCACGATCTCTACAAGGTTTCTTCGCGCTTCCTGGAGCAGAACGGCGGCATCATCCTCAATAACGATTTTGTGCCGACCAACACCGCGGATTACAGCGCCTACATTCTCAAGATCCGCCAGCTCAAACCCGATTTTGTCTACCTCAATCTGGCTGGCGTGGACCAGACCACGTTCCTGAAACAGTACAGGGAGTACGGCCTGCCCTATCAGCTTGCCGGCGGCGTGATGGATACTGCGCCATTCTGGGCCACCGGCCTGGATGCGCTGTCCGGCCACTGGCAGAGCCTTTGGTATCACGGCCTGAACGTTCCCTCGGCCCGGGCGTTCACCGAGCGCTTCGTGAAGAAGTACGGACAACCGCCGGAGAACCAGGCCTGGGGCGATTACGTGGGCGTTCGCATCGTGCTGCAGACGGTTGCGGAAACAAAAAGCACCGAGGCCGGCAAGATAGTCCAGCACCTGGAGAAAGGCGCCGAGTTCGAGCTGCTCAAAGCGCGCAAGGGCAAGTTCCGCCACTGGGACCACCAGTTGCTGCAGGAAATGTACGTGGTCAATGTTAAGGACAAGTCTAAGTCGAAGGACCAGTGGGACATTTTCGATGTCGTCGAGACCGTGCCGGGCCCCAAGGAGTCGCTGGAGCTGATCCAGCCCACAGAGCAGGAAAACCCCTGCAGCCTACCGGCGGCCTAAGCCCCGGCTGAGTTCCTTTCAATCGTGCTTCTTTTCGAGCAGATCGCCAACGGCCTGCTGGTCGGGGCGTACTACATCGTCCTGTCGCTGGGACTTTCGCTGATCTTCAGCCTCGGCGGCGTGGTCAATCTCGCCCACGGCGCGTTCTATGCCGTAGGCGCCTATCTCGCCTACGAAATCGAAAGACGACTCGGCTTTTTCGGCGCCATGGGGCTTTCCCCGGTGGGCGTCGCGTTGATCGGCATCCTGATCGAGCGCTTTGCCTTGCGGCGCCTCTACAACAAGGATCCGATGTTGGGCCTGTTGTTCACTTTCGGTCTGGCGCTGACTGCCGAGCAGAGCCTGCGCATGATCTGGGGCACCACCGGCCTGCCGTTCTCGCTTCCGGATCGGCTTCGCGGTCAGTTGATTCTCGGCGATTTCATCTATTCATATTACCGCCTGTTCGTGCTCGCCGTGGCGATCACCGCCGTGACCGGGTGTTGGCTGTTGCTCAACAAGACCGCATTCGGAATGGTGGTGCGCGCCGGAGTTCGTGATCCCGAAATGGTTCGCGCGCTCGGCATTTCGCTGCGGCCGATCCTGACCGCTGTGTTCGCGCTCGGAGTGGCGCTCGCCGGACTGGCAGGCGTACTTTCGGCCCCGCTCGCTGGCGTGCAACCGGCGATGGGCACCGAAATTCTCACCGCGACTTTCGTCGTGGTCGTGATCGGCGGGTTGGGAAGTTTCTGGGGTGTGGTCGTTGCCGGCCTGCTGGTCGGTGCCGTGCGCGGCGTCACCGTGTATTACTACCCGCCCGCGGCGGAAGCCTCGATGTACCTGCTTATGGTGTTGATCCTGCTGTTCCGTCCGCGCGGATTGATGGGCGAGAAATTCGAGAAGTTCGAATGAAGGGTATCGCGTACTTCAGGCATCCGCTTTTCGTCGCTGCCGTGGCCTTGCTGGCGCTGCCGCACGTCGTCACCGGCACCGGCTTTACCTGGGGCATCGCCACCGAGATCGCGATCTTTGCACTGGTCGGCCTGGGCTACAACCTCCTGCTTGGCTACAGCGGGCTGCTGTCCTTCGGTCACGGCATGTTCTTCGGACTTGCCGCTTATGCCACTGCGCTGTCGCAGATACACTGGTTCAAAGGCAGCCTGTGGCTGCCGCTCGGCTTCGCGGTGCTGTTTTCCGCCGCATTCGGTTTGGTCGTAGGCTTCCTGGTGCTGCGCCGGCGCGGCGTGTACTTTTCCCTGCTAACGCTCGCGTTCACCGCGCTGACCTTCTATATCGTGTACCGCTGGACTTCGTTCACCGGCGGCGAAAACGGCCTTTCCGGGATTCGGCGCGCGCCGTTTATCGGGCTCGATCTCGATAACCAGGTGGTTTTCTATCACCTCATCGCGGCAATAGTATTTGTCGTTGCATGGATCATGTGGCGAGTTGTGCACTCGCCGCTCGGCTCGGTGCTCGCAGCCATCCGCGAAAACGAAAACCGGGCCCGCTTCATCGGCTATCCGGTATTGCGCTACAAGCTCGCGGCCTTCGTGATTTCCGCCACGGTCACCGGCCTTGGCGGCAGCCTGATGGCTTTTCTCAAGCTGTTCGTTTCCGCGGACACCGTACACGTCAATTTCTCCGGGGAAATCCTCGCCATGACCATCTTTGGCGGGGTGGGCAGTTTCCTCGGGCCGACTCTCGGCGCATTTTTCTACACCATGTTCCGCGAGGTACTGACCGGCTACACCTCGGCATGGCAGTTCTGGTTCGGTCTTCTTTTCATGGCTTTCATCCTTTTTTCGCCTTCGGGGCTGATTGGCGTCGGCACGCGCCTGCTCGCCCCTCTGCGCAAGAAGCAGGAAGGCGTCGGCGCGATGGCCGCTCGGGTAACCCCGCAGCCGGGTCAGGAGATTCCCGCTTTCCTGCGCGAGCATGCGCCGGTATCCGGCACGATCCTGAGCTGCGCCGACTTGGTGAAGCGGTTCGGTGGCTTCACTGCGGTCGCCGGGGTGGATCTGAAGCTCGCCGACCGCAAGCTGCATGCGCTGATCGGACCAAACGGCGCCGGCAAGACCACTCTGTTCAATACCATCTCCGGCATGTTCGCTGCCGATTCCGGGCGCATCGTTCTGGACAATACGGCGATCGCCGGACTCCCGCCTGAGCAAGTCGTGAAACGGGGTCTGGCGCGTTCCTTCCAGATCACCAGCCTGTTCCCGGCTCTGACCGTTTGGGAGAACCTGCGGTTGGCGGTGCAGACGCGCGATGCGCGGCGCTTCAACGCCTGGGTGCCCAGCGGGGCCCTGCCGCAAGTGAACGCCGAAACCCGCGAGCTGGTGAAATTTCTCGGGCTCGAGAACACTGAGCACGCGCTGATTTCCAGCCTTTCGTACGGCGGACAGAGGTTGGTCGAGATCGGCATGGCGCTGGCGGCAAGGCCCCGAGTCCTGCTGCTGGACGAACCACTAGCCGGCCTCGCTGCGGCGGAACGCGAGCGCATCGGCGTCCTGATACGCCGGTTGACCGAGGATATGGCGGTGCTGCTAATCGAGCACGACATCGATCGCGTGTTTGGCATGGCCGACACCGTTACGGTGATGAACGAAGGCAGTGTGCTGGTCGAGGGCGACGCGGAAACTGTGCGCGCGCATCCTGAAGTTCAGCGCGTGTACATCGGCAGCGGTCATGCGCATCTCGTCGCTCATCGTGAGCAGAGAGTTTCATCCTCGCAGGAAGTCCTGCTGCAATTGGACAAAATCAATTCTTTTTACGGCAAGAGCCACATCCTCCACGATGTCAGCCTCATGGTGCGCGCGCACGAGGTCGTCGGCCTGCTGGGACGCAACGGAGCCGGCAAGTCGTCGACCTTCAAGAGCATACTCGGCATCGTTCAAACCGAATCCGGCACCGTTACATTCGACGGCGATGTGATCAGCGGCAGCCCACCGGAACGCATTGCACGTTTGGGCATCGGCCTGGTGCCACAAGGGCGCAGGCTGTTTGCCGGCCTGACCGTAGATGAAAATCTACGCTTGGGCGCGCTCGCGCGCCGGACCGGCGACGGCGTCAAGTGGGATCGCGACAGGATCTACGGCTGCTTCCCGAGAATCCACGAGAAACTTCACATCAAAGCCGACCTTCTGTCCGGCGGCGAACAACAGATGGTCGCGATTGCCCGCGCCCTTTCCGGCAATGTCAAACTGCTCCTGATGGATGAGCCGTTCGAAGGCCTGTCACCGGCAATGGTCGATGAAGTATTCAAGTCGATCGAGCAACTCCGGCAGGAAGTCGCGATTCTGATCATCGAGCATCATCTGGACCTGGCGCTGTCGCTCGCCGACCGCGCCTATGTCCTCGACCGCGGGCAAGTGTCGCACGAGGGACCGGCGCAGCCGCTGCTAACCGATCTCGAATTCCGCAAACAGGTCCTGTGGCTTTAACTAAACCTCACCGCAAAGACGCAAAGAACGCGAAGAAATGCGACAGTAGAAATCGCGGCAAGGAACGTTCATGCTCGATTCTCGACATGTGCCCGTAGACGGGAGCAAGGCAATTCTTCCAGTTGCTGTGGAATTGATTCGATCGATTCCATTTCAAGTCGGTTTTCTGGTTTTCTTTGCGTTCTTTGCGTCTTTGCGGTGAAAAGTTTTTAAGGAGTAAGTGATGGAAATTTCTGTAAAGGGACAGCGGGTCCTGATCACCGCCGGTGCCGCGGGAATCGGCCGGGCGATGACAGACGTGTTTCACAAGTCCGGCGCGCGCGTGCACATTTGCGACGTGGTGCAGGCTTCCCTCGACGAAACGGTGAAAGCCTTTCCCGGAGTCAGCGCCTCCCTTGCGGACGTGTCCAGTCTCAAGGACGTGGAACGGCTGTTTGCCGACGTAAGGAAGCATCTCGGCGGGCTCGATTGCCTCATCAACAATGCCGGCATTGCCGGGCCGACTGGAAAAGTCGAAGAAATTGCGGTCGAGGAATGGGAGCGATGTATCGCGGTGGATCTGAATGGCATGTTCTATTGCACGCGTCTGGCGATGCCGATGATCAAGGCCGCCGGGGGCGGCTCTATCATCAATCTGTCTTCCGCCGCCGGGAGGCTGGGTTTTCCTTTTCGCACACCCTATGCCGCCGCCAAGTGGGGCGTGGTCGGCTACACCAAGAGCC
>JANOGP010000084.1:0-15355 GCA_031406075.1 Betaproteobacteria bacterium | reverse complement strand
CTGCAGGATCTGGCGCGAGATACGGTTCATCTTGTTGATGGTCTCGATCATGTGCACCGGGATGCGGATGGTGCGCGCCTGGTCGGCGATCGAGCGCGTGATCGCCTGACGGATCCACCAGGTCGCATAGGTCGAGAACTTGTAGCCGCGGCGGTATTCGAACTTGTCCACTGCCTTCATCAGGCCGATGTTGCCTTCCTGGATCAGGTCGAGGAATTGCAGTCCGCGGTTGGTGTACTTTTTCGCGATCGAAATCACCAGGCGCAGATTGGCCTCGGTCATCTCGCGCTTGGCGCGGCGCGCCTTGGCCTCGCCGGTGGACATCTGCCGGTTGATTTCCTTCAGGTCCTTGACCGGGAGGCCGACGCGCTTTTGCAAATCGATCAGCGCCTGCTGCTGTTCCAGGATTGCCGGCGCAAAACGGACCAGCACCTCGCTGTAAGGCTTGCGCCCGGTCACTTCGCGGCCAACCCAGTTGAGATCCTCCTCGTTGCCGGGGAAGGTCTTGATGAAATACGAGCGCGGCATACCGGATTTTTCCACGCACAGCTCCATGATCGAGCGCTCGTAGGTGCGAACTTCATCCACCAGCCTGCGCAGGCCGTCGCACAAGGACTCGACCTGCTTCGCGGAAAAGCGGATCAGCATCAGCTCGGCGGAAATGTCCTCCTGAGTCTTCAAATACGGGCGGCTGCGCGAGCCGTTCTTCGCCAGCGACTTCATCATCTTGTTGTAGAGAACGCGAATCTTGGCGAAGCGTTCGCCGGCATCGGCCTTGAGCTTGAGCATGCTGGCGTTCTGCACGGCGGCGCCGTCGTCGTCCTCATCCGTCTCGGAATCGAGATCCTCTTCCACTTGCTCGTCGGTGACTTCCTCGGCCAGCGATTCGGCGGTCGCGTTCGGATCGATCAGGCCGTCTACCACTTCGTCGATGCGCATTTCCTCGCGATCGATTTTGTCGGACAGGTTGAGGATTTCGGCGATCGTGGTCGGGCAGGCCGAAATGGCCTGGATCATGTGCTTCAGGCCGTCCTCGATGCGCTTCGCGATCTCGATTTCGCCCTCGCGCGTCAGCAGTTCGACCGATCCCATCTCGCGCATGTACATGCGTACCGGATCAGTGGTGCGCCCGAATTCGGAATCGACGGTGGAAAGCGCCTGCTCCGCCTCCTCGACCACGTCTTCGTCGGGAGCCACGGCCGGCGTGGCCTCGTTCATCAGCAGGGTTTCGGCATCCGGCGCCTCGTCGTAGACCTGGATGCCCATGTCGTTGATCATGCTGATGATGTTTTCAATCTGCTCGGCATCCAGCATGTCGTCCGGGAGATGGTCGTTGATCTCCGCGTAAGTGAGATAGCCGCGTTCCTTGCCGAGGACGATCAGGTTTTTCAGGCGCATGCGCCTGGCTTCAGCATCGATGGGCTGCTGAGCCGGTGCCTGCACCTTGACCTGCTCTTTGCGTCTTTCTCTTGCCATGTCTCTTAGTCCTTTGGATACAACTGCTTAAAATTGGCGAGCAAAAAATAGCCGTGCATTATACCGGACTCGCCCCACGCCTTCATTCTGCCGCCGTTTTTTGCTGCAAACGCCGGAACTGTTCCTCGTCCTCGGGCGTCCAGCGCTGGCGCTTGCTCTTCTCGAGCAGCAGCGTAATGCGCACATGGCGGAACCGTTCGATGAGCCGCGCCCATGCGCCGGTAAATTCCGCCTCCAGCGCCTCGTCTTCCATTCGGTCCCAGCGCAGACTGCCGACCTCGATCTCGCGCGCCAGGGCTTCGAACTCGCCACCGCGAAAATGTTCGGCGGCACTGCACAGGTCGGGGCGGCCGCGGCAGAGTTCAAGCAGCCTTTCGAGCAGCGCGAGTTCCAACGGCGGAAGCTCGATCGAGGCAAGATCGGCGTTGGCCTGAAGCTGAGTGAAATCAGCCAGCGCTGCAAGAGAGGGACGGAAAACCAGCATTTCGGAGAGCAGCCGGGTGAGCGAAGGCTTTACCGAAGTGCGCCGTTCCGGTGCCCGGCCTCGCGCAACTACTTTGATCTCGAAACCCTGTTCGAGTTCGGACTGGGCAACACCGGCCAGTTCCGCGATCTGCTTGCGCAGCATTAGCGACAGCATTGGTGCGGCCACTTGCTTGACCAGCGGCTTGGCGTCCTGCATGAACTTGGCCCGGCCCTCCGCGGTGCGCATATCCACCCGCGAGGCCAGTTGCTGCAACAGAAACTCCGACAGCGGCTGCGCCTTCAGCAAGAGCGATTCGAACGCCTCACTACCATGGCTGCGCACGAAGCTGTCCGGATCGTCTTCGGCGGGAAGGAACAGGAAGCGCACCTGCTTGCCGTCCTGCAACTGCGCCAGGCTGTTCTCCAGCGCCCGCCAGGCGGCGCGGCGCCCGGCCTCGTCGCCGTCAAAACAGTAGACCACGTCATCGCTCTGGCGCAGCAGCTTCTGCACCTGCCAGGGCGTGGTCGCCGTGCCGAGCGTGGCCACTGCGTAGCCGACCCCATACTGGGCCAGCGCGACGACATCCATATATCCCTCGACCACGATCACTTTTTCCGCATCGCGAATCGCCGCCCTGGCCTGGAACAGGCCGTAAAGTTCGCGGCCCTTCTCAAACAGCGGCGTTTCCGGGGAGTTCAGATACTTGGGCTCGCCCTGATCGAGAATGCGCCCACCAAATCCGATGATCACGCCACGCTGATTGTGAATCGGAAACATGATTCGGTCGCGGAAGCGGTCATAGCGCCTGCCCTGCTCGTTAACAATCACCAGCCCCGCTTCGTTCAGCGATTTCGACTGATAGTCGGCGAACACTGTCTCCAGGTTCTGCCAGCCTTCGGGAGCGTACCCGAGACCGTAGCGGGCGGCGATTTCGCCGCTGAGTCCGCGGCCCTTCAGGTACGCCACCGCGCGCTCCGAGGTCTTTAGCTGTGCCTTGTAGTACTGCGCCGCGTTGAGCATGACCTCGGCGAGATCTTCGGTGGCCTCGGACTTTTCCTTCTGGCGCGGGTCGGGGGCCTGCTCGGGCACGCTCATGCCGGCGCGCCCGGCGAGTTCCTTGACCGCGTCGACAAAGCCCATGCCCTGGTACTCCATCAGGAAGCTGATCGCGGTGCCGTGCGCGCCGCAACCGAAGCAGTGATAGAACTGTTTGGTCTGGCTTACCGTGAACGACGGGGATTTCTCGCTGTGGAAGGGGCAGCGGGCAGCATAGTTGGACCCGGCGCGCTTGAGCGGCACGTAGGACTCGATCAAGTCCACGATATCCACCCGGTTGAGGAGGTCCTGGATGAAGGACTGCGGAATCATTTCGTCGGGATCGTTTCACGCTCGGTTCCCCTGACATCCGAAGCTCATTGCCGTCAGCGGAACTCTTCGGGGCTTTCGAAGAATTATAGGTTACTTTCCACGAATTTCCGGGAAAGCCACGATCGCCAATATCAGGCGATTTCGTATTATCTATGAATCACTTACCCGATCGCCGCGGCCTTGACTCAGGCCGGTGCCTCAGCCGGTTCGGCGCATCCCGTACTCGCAGATCACGACACGACCTGCACCGGCAAGGGGTGCCAGCGCGCCGCAGTCTTCGATCACGCCGACAACTTCGATTTCACCAACGCCGATACTTTGCCCATGTCGGCGCGTCCGGCCAGTTGGGGTTTGAGAATGGCCATTACCTTGCCCATGTCTGACATTCCCATGGCGCCGCTCGACTGGATGGCCGCGGCAACCGCCGCCTCGACCTCGGCATCGGATAGCGCCTGCGGCATGTAGGCCCGCAATACCGACAACTCGAATTGCTCGACGTCAATCAGGTCCTGGCGCCCACCCTTTCGGAACTGCTCGATTGAGTCGTGCCGCTGCTTGATCATCTTCTCCATCACCGATACCACGTCGGCATCAATCATGTCCTTGCGCTCATCCACCTCGCGCTGCTTGATCGCCGCGAGCAGCAGACGGATTGCGGACAATCGCTTCGCATCCTTCGCGCGCATCGCGGTTTTCATGTCGTCGGTGATGCGGGCCTTGAGTGATATGGTCATTCGGTTAGGGACAGATTCCACAAAGCAAAAACGGTGAATGGACGTTCCATTCACCGTTCACAATCCACCGCGGCCTGATCAGTAGAGCTTTGGCGGAAGGAGTTGATTGCGCAGGCGCTTGTGATGCCGCTTGATGGCTGCAGCGAGCTTGCGTTTGCGCTCGGAGGTGGGCTTCTCGTAGAATTCGCGCGCCCGCAGTTCGGTCAGCAGACCGGTCTTTTCCACCGTGCGCTTGAAGCGGCGCATGGCCACTTCAAACGGCTCGTTTTCCTTGACTCGAATCGTCGGCATAGAAAGTGAAGTAATGCAGTCCTGAAAGTTGTGGTCCAAAATGAAGGGGCGCATTTTAGCAATAATCCCCTGATTTGCAAATACAACCAGGCGATTGGCCCGTCTTGCGCCCGCCGCCGCTGAGTGCCCGCATGTACCCGTTGCTTCCGACCAATCCCCTTTAACTCAATGCCTTATGCTGGTTCTCGGGATCGAAACGTCTTGCGATGAAACCGGGGTCGCCCTCTACGATACCGGGGCCGGGCTGCTCGGTCATACGCTCTTCTCCCAGGTGGCGATGCACGCAGAGTACGGCGGGGTGGTGCCGGAACTCGCGTCGCGCGATCACGTGCGAAGGCTTTTGCCATTGACCCGCCAGCTGCTGGAGCGCTGCCAACGCCCCCTTGCCGATATCGACGCGATCGCCTACACCCAGGGACCGGGGCTGGCAGGCGCGCTGCTGGTGGGTGCAGCCGTGGCGGCAAGTCTCGGTTACGCGCTCAACGTGCCGGTGATCGGCCTGCATCATCTCGAAGGCCACCTGCTGTCGCCGCTGCTCGCCAGCCCGGCGCCGCGTTTTCCTTTCATCGCTCTGCTGGTTTCCGGTGGCCACACACAACTGATGCGGGTAGACGCCGTGGGCAATTACCGATTGCTCGGGGAAACTGTGGACGACGCCGCTGGCGAAGCATTCGACAAGACTGCAAAGTTGCTGGGCCTGCCCTACCCCGGTGGTCCCGCGTTGTCGCAACTTGCGCGATCCGGCAATCCCAAGCACTTCAAGCTGCCGCGGCCGATGCTCGCCAGCGGCGATCTGAATTTCAGTTTTTCCGGATTGAAAACCGCGGTGCTGATGCTGGTGAGAGCGGCCGATCCGGACAGTCACAGCAAAGCCGACATCGCCGCATCGTTTCAGGAGGCGATCGTCGAAGTCCTGGTCGCCAAATCGGTCAGCGCCGTCGCCCGGGAAGGACTCGATCAACTGGTGGTCGCAGGCGGAGTTGGCGCCAATCTCCCGTTGCGCGAGGCGATGTCGAAGAAAGCTGAACGCGAAGGCTTCGAGGTGTTCTACCCGCCGCAGGATCTGTGCACCGATAACGGGGCAATGATCGCTTTCGCCGGCGCGTTGCGTCTCGCCGCGGGCGCGCCTGTCGGCAGGGGATTCACGGTGCGGGCACGCTGGGACCTGGAAGACCTCAAGACCGTCTCGACAGCCTGATTCTGGTTTCGTTGCCCGCGAGCAACCTTTCGATGTTGCCGCGGTGGCGCCATACCAGCAGCACGGCGATCAACAGCACCGCCCAGGTCATTGGCGCTGCGCCGAGAAAGTGGAAAGCCGCGAGCGGAGACAAGGCGGCTGCGACGATTGCCGCCAGCGACGAATAACGCGAAATAACCGCTACCAGCACCCACACCACCAGCAGCGTCAGCGCGACGCGCCAGTCCATCGCCAGTAGAATGCCTGCCGCTGTTGCGACCCCTTTGCCGCCCCGAAAGCGAAAATACAGCGGGAACAAGTGTCCGAGAAACGCCGCCAGCGCCACCGCGGCGAGCGCCGCTTCGCCGACACCGAACCGTGGCGCAAATTGCTGTGCCAGCCAAAGCGCGGCCGCGCCCTTCGCCGCATCGCCGATGAGAGTCAGCACGGCCGCGGCTTTCTTCCCAGTGCGTAAAACATTCGTCGCCCCCGGGTTGCCCGAACCATAAGTGTGCGGATCCGGCAACCCGAAGAACCAACTCACCACCACCGCAAAGGAAATGGAGCCGACCAGATAGGCGGCCAGGACGAACAGCACGGAAGCCATCGGACTCGATTCTCCTTGAGTATCAGCCGCGAGGGTGATGTTTCGCGTGCAGCTGCTTAAGCCGTTCGCGCGCGACGTGAGTGTAGATCTGTGTCGTGGAAATGTCGGCATGGCCGAGCAGCAATTGCACAACGCGCAGATCGGCACCGTGGTTGAGCAGGTGGGTGGCGAACGCATGGCGCAAAGTGTGCGGCGAGATCAGCTTGTTTAAGCCCGCCCGCGCGGCGTAGCGCCGGATCAGATGCCAGAACGCCTGCCGCGTCATCGATTCGCCTCGCGCAGTGACGAACAGCGCGTCGGTGCGCTTGCCGTCGAGGATTTCCGGGCGCGCCTGCGCAACGTAGCGGCGAATCCACGCCAGCGCCTCCTCACCCAGCGGCACCAATCTCTCTTTCGATCCCTTGCCGACGATGCGCACCACGCCCATATCCTGGCTTACTTGCGAAACGCCCACGGACACCAGCTCGGAGACCCGCAACCCGCTCGCGTACAGCGTCTCCAACATCGCCTTGTCGCGCAGGCCCAGCCGCGTCTCAACGTCCGGCGCAGCGAGCAGCCGTTCGATGTCTTCCTCGGTCACGCTTTTGGGCAGGCCGCGCGGTAGTTTCGGCGCCTCCACCTGCAGCGTCGGATCGGCCGTGATCCTGCCTTCACGCAACAGGAACTGGTAGAGGCGTTTGAGGCTGGAGAGCAGCCGCGCCGCGGAGCGCGGTTTGGCGTGGCGGTGGAATTTGTGGGCCAGGTACCCAAGCAAGTCGACGCGTTCGGCATACAACAGCGTCTTTCCGCGTTCCGACGCCAGCCATACCGCGAACAGCCGCAGGTCGCGGCGGTAACTTTCCAGCGTGTTGCGTGACAAGCCGTCCTCGAGCCAGAGCGCATCACAGAATTCGTCCAGAAGACCGTCGTCCGCGGCCATCAGCAGGCACCTGAATTCTCGTGACGCAGCAGCCAGCGCTTGATTTCGATGGGCAAACCGCGGCGGGTGTGCATGAAGCCGCCGATGCCATTGCTGGCGATGACGCGGTGGCAGGGAATCAGGATCGGGATGCGGTTCGCCCCGCAGGCCCCGCCCACCGGCCGCGGCGCCGAACCGATGCGTTTGGCCACCTGCAGGTAGGACAGCACCTTGCCGGGCGGGATAGCATGCACCGTCTTCCAGACCTTGCACTGGTAGGCCGTGCCATCGTATTCGAATGGCAGGTCGAATTCGAAATTGGGATCCCCTAGGTACGCAGCGAGCTGCCGGCACACTTCTTTCGCAAACGGCGTCTGCGGTTTCAGCGTCGCCGCGCCACGCGGCAGGTACTCGATATCGGTCAGCCGTTCGCCAATGACGCGGATGCCCAGTACCGCGAACGGCGCCGGCATCTTCGCCTGGTGGAATTCGAGAATCGGGTTCATATGCTGCGCAACTTTTGCATCAGCACCACAGCGAAAATCAGTACCAACCCCGCGCCATCTGTGACCACCCCCGGGTGCACCAGCGGCAGGCCTGCGGCGATCCGCGTCAGCCGCTCTGCGCGATTGGCCTGTCTCAGCAGCCGGTTTTGCACAGCGCCGGCCAGAGCGGCAATGCCCATCACCGTGCTGACCACGATGACGAACGTCCGCGCCGGACGAGCCCTTGAGCAAAAGGCCGACGCCCGCGGGGTCGAGCACGAATCCGCAAAGCGAGACGCATTGAAGGCAAAAAGGGCGAGACGGCGATCTGTATTGGGCCCCGTCATTGTAGCAACGATGCCGGCCGCAGGCCGGGCCGCGACTTGGCTATACTCTGCGTTGCGCCCTATTTCACAACCGGCCCACGTGACCACGCCCGATCCGTCCAAGATCTCCGCCTGCAGCCTGGAGAGCATGCAATTGCATGTGGGGGACCGGCTGCAACTGGAGTTGCAGACCGATAGCACGCGCACCCACTACTACACCACGCTGATCGGCTACGTATCCGGTCACAGCGTGCTGTTGCGCACGCCGCAGGTCCAAAACCTGCCGATTCCGGTGCGCGAGGGTGAGCCGCTGCTGGTGCGAACTTTCTCTGGCCGTCACGCTTACACCTTCGAATCCAAAGTGGATCGTGTCTGCCGCACGCCGTATCCCTACCTCCATCTCGCCTACCCCGCACAGGTCCAGCAGACGCTGATTCGCGGAGCGCTTCGGGTGCGGGTGAACCTGACCGCTACCGCCTTGAATGCTGCAAAACAGGGCGATGCGCTGCCCTCGGCGTTGACGATTGCCGACCTGAGCATCTCGGGGGCGCTGCTGGAGGCGGAAAAGAGTCTGGGCCAGGTAGGCGAGACGCTGGAGCTGGCGTTCAAGTTCCTGGTGCAGCCGAACAATTACGAAGTGAAGCTGGCTACGTCCGTGGAGATTCAGAGCGTGCGGAAGACCCGCAGGGAGCGCAGGCTGGACGAGGTGTTCACCCATGGCGTGCGCTTCGCAAAACTGCGCTCACCCGAAGGTCTGCTACTGCAAAGCTACATTCAGCAGGTTCTGCTCGACGATCGATCGCGCGTGGTGTGAGAATTGCGCGGCGCAACGACGGCGCCGCACAGCGGCATCGAGATCAGTTAAAAGTCAAAGGCGGCCAATGACCGCCTTTGACTTTGGTGGCCTGGGAAATGCTTACTGCGAGTCGGCGGGTCCGCCTTCCAGTTTTTCGCGGATGCGCGCGGACTTGCCGGAGCGCTCGCGCAGATAGTAAAGCTTGGCGCGGCGCACATCGCCGCGGCGCTTCAGCTCAATGCTGGCGATCAGCGGCGAGTAGGTCTGGAACGTGCGCTCCACGCCTTCACCCGAGGAAATCTTGCGTACGATGAACGAGGAATTCAGGCCACGGTTGCGTTTGGCCACCACTACCCCTTCGTAGGACTGCACGCGCTTGCGGTCGCCTTCGACCACGTTCACGTTGACCACCACGGTATCGCCCGGCGCAAATTCGGGCACGTTCTTGCCCAGCCGGGTGATTTCTTCCTGTTCGATTGTCTTGATGAGGTTCATTTGATCAGCTCCTGCGTTTCGTTGCGTTCCACCTTGTATTCTTCCAGCAGCGCCGCCTGATCGGCGCTCAGCTTCACTTTCGCCAGCAAATCCGGCCGCCGCTCCCAGGTACGCCCCAGCGACTGCTTGACACGCCACCTGGCGATCTCCACATGATGCCCCGACAACAGCACCGCGGGAACCGGCTCGCCCTGGTACAGCTCCGGGCGCGTGTATTGCGGGAAATCCAGCAGGCCCTCCTCGAATGAATCCTGTTGCGCCGACTCGGCATCGTTCAGGACGCCGGGAATGCGACGGATCAGCGCATCCATCAGCACCATTGCCGGCAGTTCCCCGCCCGAAAGTACGTAATCCCCTATGGAGATCTGGTCCTGCACTTCCGACCGCAGAAGCCGCTCGTCGACGCCTTCGTAGCGTCCCGCCAGCAACACGAGTCCTTCAAGTTGTCCCAGTTCTTCCACGATTTTCTGCGTCAGCGGCCTGCCCTGCGGCGACAAGAAAATGGTTCGCGTGCGCTTTACGCCGCAACTGAGCTGCCGCTGCCGTGCGGCCGCCATGGCTTTCGACAACGGCTGAGGCATCATCACCATGCCCGGACCACCGCCGTAAGGGCGGTCGTCGACGCTGCGATACGCGTTGGTGCTGAAGTCGCGAGGATTCCACAGCACCAGCTCGTAATATCCCCTGTCGCGCGCCCGCTGGGTGATGCCGCTGCCGGTAATGGCCTCGAACATTTCGGGGAACAGGGTAACGACGTCAAGGTGAATCATTGCCGCACGTTCAGTAATCGAGTTCCCAGTCCACCGACAGTCGCCCACCGGCCAGGTCCACATCGAGGATCACGCTGTCGACAAACGGGACCAGCAATTCCCGTTCACCTTCGAGCACCAGAACGTAATTGGCGCCGGTTTCCAGAACTTGTGTCACACAACCAAGACGCTCGCCGCGCCGGTTCAACACTTCCATGCCGTGAAGGTCGCTCCAGTAATACTCGCCTTCGCGGACCTCGGGCAGCTGGTCGCGTGGTATTGCAACCTCCGTGCCCTTCAGTGCCTCCGCCGCTTCGCGGTCGTTACAGCCTTCAAGCCTGGCGAGCACCACCGTACCGTGCACGGCTGATTCGGCGATCCTGCGCTCTCGCCACTCGCCGTCCTGGCCCAACCACCACTGAGGGTAGCCAAGCAGTCCGTCAATTTCCTGGGTAAACGGCTGGACCTTGATCCAGCCCTTGATTCCGTGCGGGGCGCTCACGCGCCCCATTACCACCATCGGCTTCGGCTCAGGTCTTGGCCGACTCACTGAACTGCTTCACCAGGCGCACCGTCGTGTCCGACAGCTTGGCGCCTTTGCCTTTCCAGAATGCCACACGGTCGAGCTGGATGCGCAGCGACTCCTGGCCCTCGGGCGCTTTCGGATTGTAGAAACCGACGCGCTCGATGAAGCGGCCGTCGCGAGCGAAGCGCGAGTCAGCCACGACCAAATTGAAAAACGGGCGCTTTCTGGCACCCCCCCGCGCAAGTCTGATAACTACCATGACGTCCACCCTCAAAAGCGAAGCGCGCGATTTTACGCCGGTTATTCCGTGGTTTGCAAGGGAAGTTTGGGTCCGTGAACAGGCTCCGACAGGCCCGGCACCGAGTTGCATGCGCGGCCTCGAAAGCCTCCAGGCGCAGCATCCAGAGGCTATTTCTCGGCGTCTCCGGGCTTTCCGGATCGGAACACCTGATCGAGAAAACTCACGATCACTTTGACAAGTTCGCCCTCCTTGCCCTCGAAGAAATGCAGGGCGTCGGTCACGATGACCTGCCGCGATCCGGGCACTTTGTCGATCTGGCGCTTGCGTTCGTAGGCGCCGACCTGGGTGATCTCCCAGTCCTTGTTGCCAAACACGTCCAGCACCGGGATCTTGATTCGGAACATCTCTTCCAGGCCGTTGATGATGCCGACAAAGACCCATGCCTTGACCGAGGTTTCGTTGGCCTTGATCAGATACTGGTTGGCCATGGTCGCCCCCAGGCTGTGCGAAACGATGGCGACGTTGCGGTAGCCCTTCTCGCGCAGAAATTTGGCCGCCAGTTCGTAACGTTCCGCCCCGTCGGCATAGGTCGGAATGTAATCTCCGACCTTTGCGCCCGGCCCGAGCACCGGCAACTGGATCGAAAGCGTGGTGTACCCGGCCTCGGCAAGCTTGACGCGCAAGGTGCCGTAGAGCTCGAAGTCCGGGTTCCAGCCGCGGCCGTGCCCGACGATGATTGCGCCCCGCGGCTTTTCGGCCTCGGTGTACAGGCCCAGGAAGTCGTGACCATTTTGTTGCTTCAGCCAGACCGGGTCGCCGATCAGGATCGCAGGCAGAATCTGGTCCGACCAGCGTTTCTCGCGCTCATAGTCCATCGCCAGGACGGCGGAACAGGTCGAGAACAGCATGACAACGGCAATCAACGCTCGATTCATCGGGTGCGGCTTTCTTTGGCGCGGACCGGCATTGTACCGGAGGGCATGTGCCCGGTAAGACCGCCGGGAAGCGGTTGTGGTTCCGGCGCTGACAATAGGAATGAGGTACTGAAGCCAGGGCACTAGCGCATTCCGGGGAATGTGCCCTTCATTCCCCGCATCACTTTCTGCAGCCCGCCCTTGCCCATCATTTTCATCATTTTCTGCATCTGCTCGAACTGATTGAGCAGGCGGTTGACCTCCTGAATCGACGCCCCGGCGCCGGCCGCGATGCGGCGCTTGCGCGACGCCTTGATGATCTCCGGTTTGGCACGCTCCTGGGGCGTCATCGATTCGATGATGCCAACGGTGCGGCCGATCACCCGCTCATCCATCGGCGCGCCCTGCGCCGCCTGCGCCAGTTGCGCGGGCAACTTGTCGATCAGCGCCGACAAGCCGCCCATCTTTCTCATCTGCTGCATCTGATTCTTGAAATCCTGGAGATCGAATCCCTTGCCTGCTTTCACTTTTCTGGCGAGTTCTTCGGCCTCCCCGAGGTCGACGTTTCTGCGCGCTTCCTCCACCAGCGCCAGCACGTCGCCCATACCGAGGATGCGCGCGGCCAGGCGGTCGGGAAAGAATGGCTCAAGTCCACTCGGCTTCTCAGATACGCCGACGAATTTGATCGGTCGGCCAGTTACCTGACGGACGGATAGCGCGGCGCCGCCGCGGGCGTCGCCGTCGAGCTTGGTGAGCACCACACCGGTAAGGGGCAACGCATCGGCAAACGCCTTGGCCACGTTCACCGCGTCCTGGCCCTGCATCGAATCCACCACGAACAGCGTTTCCACAGGATTGAGCACGGCGTGCAGCCGGCGGATCTCTCCCATCATCGCCTCGTCGATCGCCAGACGACCGGCCGTATCCACGATCAACACGTCGTGATAGTGCTTGCGCGCGTAGTCGAGCGCCCCTGTGGCAATCTCCTCGGGTTTTTGCGCAACGCCGGACGCAAACATCTCGACGCCAAGCTGGCGCGCCAGGATCGCAAGCTGCTCGATCGCGGCAGGTCTATAGACGTCGCAACTGGCAAGCAGGGTTTTCTTCTTCTGCTCGCTGAGAAATTTCGCAAGTTTGCCGCCGGTTGTGGTCTTGCCCGATCCCTGCAGGCCGGCCAGCAGGATAACCGCAGGAGGAACCGTCGCAAGGTTGAGCGCGTCGTTGCGGCCGCCCATCAGTTCTGTCAACTCACGCTGCACCACGCCCACCAGTGCCTGCCCGGGCGTGAGGCTGCCGATTACCGCCTCGCCCACCGCCTTCTCCCGGACCCGCGCGATGAATTCCCTTACCACCGGGACCGCGACATCGGCTTCGAGCAACGCAACGCGCACTTCGCGCAACGCTTCCTGGATGTTGGCGTCCGTCAGGCGCGCCTGACCACGCAGCGTTTTGACGACGCCGGCGAGCCGGTTGGTGAGGCTTTCGAGCATCCGTAAATTTTCCGGAATGTGGGGCAGATGGCGATAATGTAGACTGCGCAGGCCAAGTCCACATATCTGCTAGATGGGCGACATCTTACTTCATCTTCTGGTGAGTCTCGGCTACGCGGCGCTGGCATTCTTCCTCTGGCGCGATGCGCTGCAGCCGTCCCCGCCGCAAGGCGTGCAGTCAAAGGCACGCTGGGCGCATGCCGCGCTGATCGTGCCGCTGTCGCTGCACGCGTGGCTGCTGGCGCGCGCCGCATTTGGGCCGGACGGCCTTTACCTCGGTGTCGGCAACGCGGTTTCGGTAATCATGTGGCTGACCGTGTTGATCTACTGGGCCGGCAGTTTTTTCTACCGGCTCGAAGGCCTGCAGGTGCTGGTGGTGCCTGCCGCCGCTGTACTGTGCCTGCTGCCGCTCGCGATGCCCTCGGTGCATCCCCTTGCAAACACCCAACTCGCTGCGTTCAAGGCCCATCTGGTTATTGCGCTGCTGGCGTACAGCCTGTTCACCATCGCGTCGCTGCACGTGCTGTTGATGGCGATGATGGAACGCCGCCTGCACCGCGGAAACCTGCCGCGATTTCTTCAGGGGCTCCCGCCACTGTTGACCATGGAGCAGCTGCTGTTCCGCATCATCGCCGCCGGCTTCGTGCTGCTCACGCTCACGCTGGGCAGCGGCATACTGTTTTCGGAAGCATTGTTCGGCAAGCCAATGTCGTTCACCCACAAGACCGTGTTCGGCATTCTCTCCTGGATCATATTCGCGGCGCTGCTTGCAGGGCGCGCGCTTTACGGCTGGCGCGGGCGCGTGGCGATGCGCTGGACGCTCGCCGGTTTTCTGTCGCTGGTACTCGCCTACATCGGCAGCAAATTTGTGCTCGAATTACTGTTGCAACGCTGAACGCCAGCCGCGCTGTAACCAGGAGTAATCGCGACGGAGACTGTCTTGACACTGATTGTTCCGCTGCCGATACTGATTTCGACTTCTCGACACGGTGGTGACCGCACTTGGACGAAATTCCGCTCCATACGCTGCTGATCGCATTTGTAGTGCTTCTCGTCGTTTCCGCTTTTTTCTCCATCTCCGAAACCAGCATGATGGCGCTCAACCGCTACCGGTTGAAGCATCTCGCCAGGACCGGCCACCGCGGCGCCCGCCTCACTGCACAGTTGCTTTCCCGCACCGACCGTCTGCTCGGCGTGGTGCTGCTCGGCAACAACCTGATCAATGCCGCGGCCGCAGCGCTGGTGACCGTCATCACGTTCAGATTTTTCGGCGAGGGCGAACTGGCGCTCACGCTGGGAACGCTTGTGGTCACTTTTTCGATCCTGATTTTCAGCGAGATCACGCCCAAGGTGATCGGGGCGACCTACCCGGAACGCATCGCCTTTCCGGCGGCATATGTACTTACGCCGCTGCTCAAGCTGGTTTATCCGATCGTCTGGTTCATCAACCTTTTTGTCAGCGGACTGCTGTGGCTGCTGCGGCTGAAGCCCCAGAACAGCCAGACGCACACGCTGAGCATGGAGGAATTGCGCACCCTGGTGCTGGAAGGCGCCAATTTCCTGCCGCAAAAACACCAGAACATTCTCCTCAACCTGTTCGACCTGGAGTCGATCACCGTCGAGGACGCGATGACTCCGCGCAACCAGATCGGCGCCATCGACATCGCATCGCCTCCAGACGAAATCCGCCGTCAGATTGCCAGCAGCAACCATACGCGGCTGCCGGTCTATCGGGGGCGGCTCGACGACATTGTCGGCATCGTGCACATGCGCAAGGTGCTGAACCTTTCCGAGGGTGATCAAATCGGCGCCGACACGCTCAAGGAAGTCATGCGTGAACCGTATTTCATCCCGCTGGACACTCCTTTGCTCACCCAATTGCAGAATTTCCAGGAACAGCAGGACCGGATGGCGCTGGTAGTTGACGAGTACGGCGAACTCAAAGGACTGCTTACTCTCGAGGACATCATCGAGGAGATCATCGGCGAACTCGCCGCGCATTCTCCGATGCAAACCTCCCGCTTCCGCCGCATGGAAGACGGCAGCATCATCGTGGAAGGCGGCAGTCTGCTGCGGGAACTGAACCGCAAGCTCGGCTACCGCTTTCCCCTCGACGGCCCCAAGACTCTGAACGGCCTGATCCTGGAGCACCTGCAGGACATCCCGGAGCCGGGCACAAGCCTCAAGCTGGCCGGATACCCTTTGGAGGTCCTCCAGACTCAGGACCGGGTCATCCGCTCGGTGCGCCTGCTACCCCCCGAAATAGACAAATAATCAGGACTATTAATCAAGGACTTCGGTCTTTACTTTAAGGAG
>JANOGP010000055.1:0-8499 GCA_031406075.1 Betaproteobacteria bacterium | reverse complement strand
TACTCATTTGGTGCGCGGCTTTGTACATATTCGGCAAGGGGAGCGCTTGATCATTTCCTTGATCGCAGCCTTGGTCAGCATGTCCACCGCGCGCGAATAATCTGGCTTGGCGGTGCCTTCCATGATGCCCTTGATCTCGCGGAACTGGCGGCGCACTTCGTTCACCACCGAGCCGGCAGCGCGGCCCACCGCTTCCATCGCCATGGCCGCAAACAGATAAGGCACCAGGCCGCCCAGGAAGAGCCCAATGATCACCGCCGGATCGGACAGGCTGAATGCCACCAGCTTGCCCTGGGCTTCGAGGTTGTGGGTGTAGTCGGCGAACAGCACCAATGCGGCGAGGCCGGCGGAGCCGATGGCGTAACCTTTGGTCACCGCTTTGGTGGTGTTGCCCACCGCGTCGAGCGGATCGGTGATGTCGCGGATCTTCGACGGCAGCCCGGCCATCTCGGCGATGCCGCCGGCGTTGTCGGTGATCGGGCCGTAGGCGTCCAGCGCCACGATCATGCCGGTCATCGACAGCATCGCGGTGGCGGCAATGGCAATGCCGTACAGGCCGGCCACCGAGTACGAAGCCCAGATCGAGGCGCACACTGCCAGCACCGGCAATGCGGTCGCTTTCATCGAAACGCCGAGGCCCGCAATGATGTTGGTGGCATGTCCGGTCTGCGACGCTGCCGCGACGTGACGCACCGGCGAATATTCGGTGGCGGTGTAGTACTCGGTGATGACCACCAACGCCGCGGTCAGCACCAGGCCGACCAGCGCGGCGTAGAACAGATTGATGGCGCCGAGCGGACTGTCGGCCATCATATTCGCGGTGATGAAGTAGAAGGCGATCGCGGCGAGCACGCCGGACACGATCACGCCCTTGTACAGCGCGTTCATGATCTTGCCACCCTCCGAAGCCTTCACGAAGAAGGTGCCGACGATCGAAGCGATGATCGAAGCGCCGCCCAGAACCAGCGGATAGAGGATGCCGTTCGCGCCGACCGAATCCACCATCAGGCCGCCGAGCAGCATGGTGGCAACGATGGTGACCGCGTAGGTCTCGAACAGGTCGGCCGCCATGCCGGCGCAGTCGCCGACGTTGTCGCCGACATTGTCTGCGATCACCGCGGGATTGCGGGGGTCGTCCTCCGGAATGCCGGCCTCGACCTTGCCCACCAGGTCGGCGCCGACGTCGGCACCCTTGGTGAAGATGCCGCCGCCAAGACGCGCAAAGATCGAGATCAGCGATCCGCCGAAGGCCAGGCCCACCAGTGCGTGCAGCGCCTTGGCTTCGCCCGCGGAAGGCAGGATTGCCGCGTAATAACCGGCCACGCCCAGCAGGCCCAACCCCACCACCAGCATGCCGGTGATCGCGCCGCCGCGGAATGCGACATTAAGCGCGGCATTGATGCCGTGATTTGCGGCCTCCGCAGTGCGCACGTTGGCGCGCACCGAGATGAACATGCCGATGTAGCCGGTGGCACCGGAGAGCACCGCGCCGACGATGAAGCCGATCGCGGTATACCAGTCGAGCCCGAAGCCGAGAACGAAAAACAGCACCGCACCGACGATGGCGATGGTGGCGTACTGACGATTCAAGTAGGCTTGGGCGCCCTGCTGTATGGCGCGCGCGATTTCCTGCATGCGCGCGTTGCCGGCGGGCCTGGCCAGAATCCACTTGATCGAGATCGCCCCGTAAATAATCCCGATGATCGCGCACACCAGCGCGAAGATCAGTGCTGAAGACATGACTCCCCCTTTATCTGTTTGTCTTTTCAGGGCCTAATCATGGGCCGGCCCCTCGACCCTGGAATCAATGAACGCCGCCCCCTTCCCGCCGGAAATCGCGGGAAGGGGGCGGCAGATCAACGCGCAATTTTATCCGAATTTGCCGGCAGATTGACCGTTTTGGAGGCCGGCGTGAGATTCAGAGCTTGAATGCGGGCAGTTTCTTCGGCACCGCAACGTTCTTGAGCATCACGTAGGCGGGAAGCCCGTCCTTGAAAGGCGGAAAATCCTCGCCACGGATCAGAGGCGCCAGATAGTCACGGCATTTCTGCGTGATCTGGAAGCCGTCTTCGGTGATGAAATCGCGCGGCATGAACTTCTCCTTGTTCGCCACATCCTTCAGCTCGGCCACGCCTATGGTCCATTTGTAAGGCTTCTGCGATTTGCGCACGATCGTCGGCATCACGGCATTCTTTCCCTTGAGCGCAAGATCCACCGCCGCCTTGCCTACCGCGTAGGCTTGCGCGACATCGGTGCCGGAGGCGATGTGGCGGGCGGCGCGCTGCAGGTAGTCGGCCACCCCCCAATGGAATTTCAGATTCAGTCCTTCCCTGACCATGTTCGCCACCACCGGCGCCACGCCGCCGAGTTGTGCGTGGCCGAAGGCGTCGCGCAGTCCCTGGTCGGAGAGGAACTTGCCGTCCGCGCCCTTTACGCCCTCCGAGACCACCACCGAACAGTAGCCGTATTTCTTCACCATGGAATCCACCCTGGCGAGAAACTTCGCCTTGTCGAAAGCGACTTCCGGAAACAGGATGACGATCGGCAGATCGGTTTTCGCGTCGGCCGCCAATGCGCCCGCGGCCGCGATCCAGCCGGCGTGACGACCCATGACTTCCAGGACGAACACCTTGGTCGAGGTCTTCGCCATGCTCGCCACGTCGAAGCTGGCTTCGCGCACCGATACCGCGACGTACTTCGCCACCGAACCGAAACCGGGGCAGCAGTCGGTGATCGGCAGGTCGTTGTCCACGGTCTTGGGCACGTGTATCGCCTGGATTGGATAGCCCAGGGTTTCGGAAAGCTGCGACACCTTCAGGCAGGTATCGGCGGAATCGCCGCCGCCGTTGTAGAAGAAGTACCCGATGTCGTGCGCCTTGAACACGTCGATCAGGCGTTGGTACTGGGCCCGGTTCTCCTCGAGACCCTTGAGCTTGTAACGGCAGGAACCAAACGCACCGGCCGGCGTGTGGCGCAGCGCCGCGATGGCCGAATCCGACTCCCTGCCAGTGTCGATCAGGTCCTCGGTGAGCGCGCCGATGATGCCGTTGCGGCCGGCGTAGACCTTGCCGATTCTGTTCTTGTGCCTGCGCGCGGTCTGGATGACGCCGCACGCGGATGCATTGATCACAGCGGTCACCCCGCCTGACTGCGCATAGAACGCGTTTCTCTTTACCATTTCATGTGCTCCTGCTAAACCTTTTCACCGCAAAGACGCAAAGAACGCAAAGAACGCAAAGTAAGCCCGGGCAAAAAGAAAAAAGGGTCGTGTCGTTCGATGTCTGGATAGCCACTACTCCTGACAAAATCGGGTGCTGTAGGTTGCCGGTTTTCCCCAGCTATTTTTTCTGTCTTCTCCGCGTTCTTTGCGTCTTTGCGGTGAAAATCCGTCATTTCAAAGCAGCGAAGATGCGGTCGCGGATGGCATCCATCGAGCCGACGCCGGCGATCTTGACGTACTTCGGCGCCCCGGGTTTGCCGCTTGCCGCCCACTTCGAGTAGTAGGCCACCAGCGGCTTGGTCTGCGAGTGGTACACCTCGAGACGTTTCTTTACGGTTTCTTCCCTGTCGTCGTCGCGTTGGATCAGATCTTCGCCGGTGGCATCGTCCTTGTCCGGGACGCGGGGCGGGTTGAATGCCAGTTGATAGGTGCGTCCGGATGCGGGATGCACGCGGCGGCCAGACAAGCGCTTGATGATCTCGGCGTCGTCCACGTCGACTTCGACCACGTAATCGAGATTGACGCCGGCGTTCTTCATGGCGTCGGCCTGCGGGATGGTTCGCGGGAAACCGTCGAACAGGAAACCTCTGGCGCAATCCGGCTGCTTGATGCGTTCCTTGACCAATCCGATGATGATGTCATCCGGCACCAGCGCGCCGGCGTCCATGACCTTCTTGGCTTCCCGGCCGAGCACAGTCCCGGCCTTGACAGCGGCACGCAACATGTCGCCGGTGGAAATTTGGGGAACGCCGAACTTCTCGGTGATGAAGGCGGCCTGCGTGCCTTTGCCCGCGCCGGGTGCGCCGAGAAGAATGAGTCGCATGTTGTCCGTGTTGTGGAGAGTCGAGTGCCGTGTGACGGCGAGCCACGCCTGCCTGCAGCGACTTGCCGCGCAGCGCGAATTATAAGGGTTGATTCAGCGCCCGGTACCGGAGAAGGCCGCGCGCATTTTTTCCAGGTCGGCGGGCGTGTCCACTCCGGGTTCCGGCGCCTGATCGGTGATCGCCACGCTGATGCGATGGCCATGCCACAGCGCGCGCAACTGCTCGAGCGATTCGAACCGCTCAATCGCCGCGGGCGCGAGCGTCGCATAAGTCCTGAGGAAGCCGCAGCGATACGCGTACAGGCCCAGGTGGCGATACGCGGGCAGACCGTCGGGCAAACGCGACTGATCCGACCCGAAGGCATCGCGCGCATAGGGGATCGGTGCGCGCGAGAAGTACAAGGCGTATCCGTCCTTATCGATCACCACTTTTACCGCGTTCGGATCGAACATTTCGGCTGCGGCATGGACCGGGTGACAGGCAGTGGCGATCTGTGCATCGCCATGGCCGGCGAGTTGCCCGGCAACGGCACGGATCAACGCAGGCGCAATGCGCGGCTCGTCGCCCTGGACATTGACGACAATCTGCTGGCCGGGCCAGCCGCGCTGAGCTGCCACTTCGGCTATGCGATCGGTGCCGGACGTGTGATCCGCGCGCGTCATCATCGCGCTGTGGCCATGACGGCCGACCGCGTCCATGATCCTGGCGTCATCCGTGGCCACGATGATTTCGGCCGCACCAGATTCCCGCGCACGATCGGCGACGTGTACCACCATTGGCTTGCCGGCAATGTCGGCGAGCGCCTTTCCGGGCAGCCGCGAAGAGGCGTAACGGGCGGGAATGACGACGACGAAGTCAGGCACGAGGCACGAGGCGCGAGGGGCGAGGGGTGAGGGGCGAGGGGCGAGGGGCGAGGGGCGAGGGGCGAGGGGGTTCCTGACTCCTAACCCCTAACGCTTCTCTCCTCACGCATTCACAGTTCCTCTTCCGGAGCAATTTTGCGCGCTTCGTCCTCCAGCATCACCGGGATGTCGTCGCGGATCGGGTAGGCGAGCCGGCAGGGCTTGCAGACGAGTTCCTGCTCCGCTTTCCTGTAGACGAGCGGACCCTTGCACAGGGGGCAAACCAGAATGTCGAGGAGCTTAGGATCCATGGTGCGTCTTCAGTCTGTTGAGGATGAGTTTGCCGAGTTCGGGTTCGGCGGCGGCGTCCACCGCAAGTGCCCACAGGTTTTCCCGTGCGAAGCGCTGGCATTTTATCGCATCCTTCTCGGTCATGATGATCAGGTCCGCACCCTCGAAGTCGAGATCGGCGGGCACGAACGGATGATGATCCGCAAAGGCATGCGCGGTGAAACTCAGTCCCAGCCGTTGCAGATGCTCGAAGAATCGCAATGGGTTGCCGATACCCGCCACCGCATGCAGGCGCCGCCCCTGGAAATCCGATGCGGCTGCGGTATGGTCGGGATTGAGCAGGTTGTGGAATTGGCTACCTTCGAGGGACATGTGGAAACGCGACGCAATGCGCAGACCGGGATCGCCCGGCCCGTTTATCACCACCGCATCCACCGATCGCAGCCGCGTGGCAGCTTCGCGCAGCGGGCCGGCCGGGAGCGGCAGCCCGTTGCCCAGACCGCGGCTGCCATCAATGACGACAATCTCGATGTCGCGTTGCAGGCGGTAGTGCTGAAGCCCGTCGTCGCAGACGATCACGTTGCATGAGGGACTTGCGGCCAGCATTGCGCGCGCTGCGGCAACCCTGTCGCGACCGATCCAGACCGGGCAACGGCTGCGCCGCGCGAGCAGCACCGGCTCGTCTCCCGACTCAGCCGGATCCGAGTCTGCGGTTACGGACTGCAGGCTGGTGTGCCCGCCGTAGCCGCGGCTGACAATCCCGGGCCTGAATCCCTGATCCTGAAGGATGCCGCACAGCCACAGCGTGAGCGGTGTCTTGCCGGTGCCGCCGGCCGTGATATTGCCGACAACGATTACCGGCACAGGCAGGCGCGTCGAGCGCAGCATGCCGACCGTGTACGCGTGCCTGCGTACAATTGCGCAGATCCGGAACAGCGCCGCCAGCGGCAACAGTACGACGGAAAGCCAGGACAGGCGATACCAATGGCGATCGGAAAAGGGCACGCGAGCTCCCCGGGCATGAGTGCAATGGTACGGCGGCGCGCGATGCGCGCCGGATGTCAGCGCGGCAACTGCGCGGTAAAGGTAATCTTGCCGAAGCCCGCGATTTGTGCGGCTTCCATGACGTGGATCACCGACTGATGCGTGGCGTTGGCGTCGGCGCTGATGATGATTACCGGATCGGCATTGGCGCCGGCGGCACGCCGCAATTCGTTGGCGAATGCTTGCCGGGTGGTGAAGGTCACCGCAGTGCGGTTGACGATGTACTGGCCGGAGGCCGATACGCCGACGTTGACCTGGTTTGGACGTTCGGCCGGCCGATTCGCATCGGCCGTGGGCAGATTGATCTGAAGTTCAGAAAATTTCGAATATGTCGTGGTGACGGCGAGAAAGATGACGATGACGATCAGCACGTCTATGAAGGGCACCAGATTGATTTCGGGCACTTCACGGAACGAACCACGGCGGAAATTCATCGCATGCCTCCCCTGTCAGTTCAGGCCTTGCGCTCGCCCTGGATAATCTCGACCAGCTTGACGGCCTGGATTTCCGTTTCCACCACCAGCGTATCCACCCGCGCGCGAAAGTGGCGGTAGAACACCAGACTGGGGACGGCGACGATGATTCCGAACGCGGCGTTGTAAAGGGCTATCGAGATGCCGTGCGCGAGTTGGCCCGGGTTGGCCATTCCGGTCGGGCCCTGTACTCCAAAGATCTCGATCATGCCGATGATGGTTCCGAGCAGTCCAAGCAGCGGCGACATGGTGGCGATGGTGCCGAGCGTCGTAAGGAAACGCTCGAGGTCATGAGCGGCGGCGCGTCCGGCCTCCTCGATGGATTCGCGCATGATTTCGCGCGTGGTGCCGACGTTGCGAAGCGCCGCGGCGAATATCCTGCCCATCAGCGAAGACTGGGCAAGCCGGTCCAGCATCTCGGGCGACACGCCTTTCTGGCGGTATTCCTGCACCACCTGCGTCAGCAGGCCGCGCGGTGCGACAACGTCCTGGCGCAAAGACCAGAAGCGTTCGCCGATGATGCCGACCGCGACGATCGAGCACAGAATAATGGGCCAGATTGGCCATCCGGCAGCTTCGATGATGGCTAGCACGTAGTCTCCATTGTGTCAGAAAAATCGCGACACTTTAAACTGCATCGTCACCATGGGCAAGTTCGAATGATCGCTGCTTGGCAGCTTCGACGAATTACATTCTCGGCCGAAAAAACTGTCCACAATCTCTGTGGATAACACTGTGCATCGTTTGTACAAAGATAAGGTAAGTAGAGTTGGCAAAAGCATTTTTTGTTCAGCGATTAAAAACTATGCGTCATGCTTTTCGTATCTTATTCAACAGCTTGTAACCGAGGACCGCGTGGTTGCGCGGTTTGCGGGGTGCCGGCATTACCGTTTCGCGACCGTTGTGGATGAAGAAACGCGATCGGCGCACGTTGCCGAGAGTCGAAAACAGGTTGAATAGGTGGAAAAAATTTCCGCCGAGACGCCACGCGCACCGAAGTATGCGTCGTGCCGGCCGCTCAGGACCGGTCCTGCTCGAATAGAATGGCGCGCATGAATCCGCTCGAACCGGCGAACATCGTCATAAGCGTCTCCGAACTCAATCGGCGCGCGCGCGCACTGGTCGAGTCCGGCTTTGCGCTGCTCTGGGTGGCCGGCGAAATCTCCAACTTCACACGCGCGACCTCCGGCCATTGCTATTTTCTTCTGAAAGACGCCCAGGCGCAGGCGCGCTGCGTGTTTTTCCGCCAAAGGGCCTCCGCGCTGGATTGGCAGCCCGAGAACGGCATGCAGGTCGAAGTGCGCGCGCTGCCTACGCTGTACGAAGCTCGCGGAGAATTTCAGCTTAACGTCGAGACCATGCGCCGCTCCGGGCTGGGGGCCCTGTTCGAGGCGTTCGAGCGGCTGAAGAAAAACCTGGAACAACAGGGCTTGTTCGAGACTTCCCGCAAAAAACCGCTACCCGGTTTTCCCCGGGTTATCGGCATCGTCACCTCTCCCAAAGCCGCGGCGCTACGCGATGTGCTCACCACGCTGGCGCGACGCATGCCGGCGATCCGCATCGTGCTATATCCGACGCCGGTGCAGGGCGCGGGCGCGGGCGATAAGATCGCACAGGCCATCCGCACCGCGTCGGAGCGCGCGGATGCGGAGGTATTGATCGTTTGCCGCGGCGGCGGCGGTATGGAAGACCTGTGGGCATTCAACGAGGAAGTGGTGGCGCGCGCGATCGCCGATTGCGCGATCCCGGTCATATCGGGAGTCGGCCACGAAACCGATTTCACCATCGCCGATTTTGTTGCTGAC
>JANOGP010000033.1:0-2551 GCA_031406075.1 Betaproteobacteria bacterium | reverse complement strand
ACGTTCCGATGTATTACTCACCCGTTCGCCGCTCGCCGCCAGGGTTGCCCCCGCGCTGCCGCTCGACTTGCATGTGTAAGGCATGCCGCCAGCGTTCAATCTGAGCCAGGATCAAACTCTTCAGTTTAATCACTGCAAAGTATTAACTCGCTTGACGTATGTTTCGTCGTGCGAGCACTTATGTTGCTTGAGACTTCCGCGCGCAAGCGCGCGGGCCCTCAGAAACCAGGTGCCCACACTTATCGGCTGTAGATTGTTAAAGAGCGTTTCTAAGGGGTTCCGCAGAGCTTAGGATTCTGCTGCGGCCTGGCTTAGGGGAAACTAGGAAAGTCCTTGTTTCCGAAATATTTGGTAGCGGGGATAGGATTTGAACCTATGACCTTCGGGTTATGAGCCCGACGAGCTGCCAGACTGCTCCACCCCGCGCCCGAGTTAGACTTGGGATTATAACGGGTTAGGCGGGCTAGAGTCAAACCATTTTCAGTTCGTTTTTCAGCGGCCTACGGCCTCCACCGGGCGGTGGCGCCGGAAATAGTCCATCAGGCGCTCCATGCTGACATAGAACGTCGGTGTTACGTAAAGCGTCAGCATCTGGGAGAACACAAGGCCCCCAACCACTGCAATGCCCAGCGGTTGTCGCATTTCTGACCCGGTGCCCGTTCCAAAGGCCAGCGGCAATGCTGCGCAAATTGCCGCCAAGGTCGTCATCATGATCGGTCGAAAGCGAATCAGGCAGGCTTCAATAATCGCCTCCTGCGGCGGCAACCCTTTCTCACGCTGTAGCTGCAGCGCGAAATCCACCATCATGATGCCATTCTTTTTTACCAGCCCCACCAGCAGAATGATGCCCACGAAGCTGAATATGTTCAGTTCCATGCCGAACAGCAGCAGTACCAACAGCGCCCCGAAACCCGCGAAAGGCAGCGCGGTCAGTATCGTGACCGGATGGGCATAATGCTCGTAGAGGATGGCGAGCACCATGTAGATCACGAGAATTGTGATCAGCAGCAGGATCGGCAGTGTCCGGAATGCGTCCTGAAATGCCTTGGCACTGCCCACCATTTTTGCGGACACCCCGCTGGGAAGTGATTCGGCAGCCATCTGCTCGAGGCGCGAGACGGCATCGCCGATCGAGACGCCGGGCGCCAAGTTGAAAGACATTACGACAGCGGTCGACTGACCGTAGTGGCTCACCGACACCGGGCCAACGCCCATGCTGACATCGGCCACAGCGTGTATCGGCACCATCCGGCCGGTGCTGGACTGGACGTAAAGCGATCGCAATGCGTTGATGTCCCGCTGGAAGCGCGGTTCGAGTTCCAGCAGAACCAGGTACTGGTCCGTGGCGCCGTACAGCGTGCTGATCTGGCGTCCGCCATACGCATTGTACAGCGTGGTTTCGATCTGTTGCGGCGACACGCCCAAAGCCGCTGCGCGATCGCGGAGTATATTGATCGAAATCTCAGGGTTGCGGATCTCCAGGTTGGTGCTGACTTCCCGAAGAAAATCGGATTCACGCAGCTTCGTTTCGAACTCCTGGGCTTCAGCGTAGAGCGTTTTTAGATTCGACCCCTGCAAGACCATCTGATAATCGGCATTGCCGACCAGGCCCCCAATATTGATCGACGGCGGATTGTTCATGAACACGCGCAAGCCCAGCGCCCCACCGCCAAACGGGCGGCGCAATTCCTGAATCACCTCGTCGGCGGTCAGTTTGCGCTCATCGCGTGGTTTCAAGCGTACGATCAATCGACCGAGGTTGTCTCCCGTAGTACCCCCAGTGCCTTGCCCGGCTGTCGACATGACGGCCTCCACATCGGGGTGCTTCTGGACGATCTCTGCGGCCATGCGTTGCCGCCGCTCGAGTTCGGAGAAAGTAATTCCTTCCGGTGCTCGCGTGTTGCCAAAGACAACGCCCGTATCCTGCCGCGGGATGAAACCCTGCGGAACCATCTTGTAGATGACCCCTATCAGCACCAGAATTACGACCGACCCGGCGAGCATCAGGCCCCTGTGCCGCATGCTCCAGCGTAACGTCGTCCCATAGAAGTCCCGCGATGCATCGAACATCCGTTCGAAGAACTGATACACGCGGCCATGGTTGTGGGTGGGTTTCAGCAACAAGCTGCACATCATCGGCGTCATCGAAAGCGCGACTGCACCGGATATCAGCACCGCTACCCCTATCGTGACAGCGAATTCACGGAACAACCGCCCCAGCAGCCCCTCCATGAAAAGGATCGGGATGAAGACCGCCGAGAGCGAGAGTGTCATCGACAGCACGGTAAATGCAATTTCCCTGGATCCGTCCAGGGCAGCCTGCATGCGGTCCTTCCCCATCTCCATGTGGCGCGTGATGTTTTCGAGCACCACGATTGCGTCGTCCACCACGAACCCGACGGCGAGGATGATCGCCATCAATGACAGATTGTTGATACTGAATCCGAGCAGGTACATTGCCGCAAAAGTGCCGATAACAGACGTCGGAAGGATCAACGCGGTGATGAGCGTGGACCGCGCATTGCGCAGGAATGCGAGTATCACCAGCACC
>JANOGP010000011.1:0-3818 GCA_031406075.1 Betaproteobacteria bacterium | reverse complement strand
GATCGACACCCAGGCGTCCAAGGTGACCAGTTTTGGCATTACCAGGCGCCCCGATAGGTCTTCGTGAATGAGGCATCGACGGTACAGCCCCGGTACCGGAGGATGTTCGCCAGCCGCGCTCGATCGTGGTGGCTCTGTGGCGCTTGGCCCAGCAGCCCAAGATAGCTATTGGCCGTCTGAAATAGCTCGGCACGGTCAATGGCAGCGGTGCGGCTCAGTGCCTCGCGACAAGTGCGCCGGCGCGTGCGTCGGCACCAAGGCTTGATTATCTGTCCGACTATGTCGACGCCGCGATCGACGGGCTGCAGGATCGTCTTCGTCGGGTTCAGATGCACGTTCAGCACGCGCGGCAGGAATGCCGCGATGTCGGTGAGCCACGCGTTGAGCTGCTGCGCGGATTGGTGCAGCAATACGAAGTCGTCGACATAGCGAACATAATGTCGAGCGTGCAGGCGATGCTTGACGTGCTGATCGAGTGCATCGAGATAGACGTTTGCAAAAAATTGGGACGATAGGTTGCCGATCGGCAGGCCCAGGTGCTCGGGTTGATTGAACAGGCTCTTGTGCGGCGGTATCAGCTTCAGTTCGCGCGGTCTGGCCTTGATCTGAACGTCGATGCGCGGATCGTGGAACAGAATGACATCGAGCAACCACAGCCACCACGGCTCGCGCACCTTATTGACGAGCAATCGCCTCAGTACGTGTTTGTCGATGCTGACAAAGAAATTCGCAAGATCGCACTTGAGATAGAACGCCGGCCGGGACCAATTTTGCGTGATGCTCCGGATCTTGCGATCGAGCCGTTCGGCGGCATACATCGTGCCGCGCCCAGGAATGCACGCGCATGTGTCGGCAATGAACGAATGATGGAAGCGCCGGACGATACGGTTATATAAAAGGTGGTGGGCGACGCGATCTTCGAACTGCGCTGCCCACACTTCCCGCGGTTTCGGGCGCCGGATGACAAAGCAGGTGGACGGCCCCGGGCGGTAGGATCGATCGCGGAGCCGTTCATCCAGCCGGATCAGGTTCGCTTCGAGGTTCAGTTCCCAGGCACGCGCCGTGGGTGAATTGCGTTTGGTGCGCCGGCAGTCAATGTATGCGTCGACTAGCTCGGCAATAGAAAAATCAGCATCTGCTGCACCGTTTTGATCTGCGAACAGCCCGCACCCGATACTCATTCGACTTGTGATAGTTGTTCTGGTTGCCGTTGTTGAACCACTGGCCCCAGGCGTAGTCGGGATTGCCTGCGTTCGGCTGTCATTCGTGCTATCTACGTCATCCCACAGAAGGCCCTGCCTTCCTTGATCGCCGATCCATGGGGTAACTGCGCCGGACGCGCTCCGTTCACTTGATGCCATGATCGGCGGTCTCCGTGATGCGCATGTCGGTGGCCTCGATGTGAGCTGAGGCCAGCGGCACGACCAGATTAAAATAACGCACGGGACTGATGGCCTTGACCCTCAGACAGCAGGCGTTTTTGCGAATCGGTGCGCCATCCATTGGCCTGCTTGCCGATACTCTGCGTAAGCCGTATCGCCTCGCCGAAACCCCGGTTGGGTATCAACTGCATGTCGCGGCAGATCCTCAGTAGCACTTCCGCAACCTGCAGCCACTCAAGCAACTCGATCAGATACGGGCTCTTGTCAGCGG
Organism: Betaproteobacteria bacterium; assembly: GCA_031406075.1. Taxonomy (GTDB): domain Bacteria; phylum Pseudomonadota; class Gammaproteobacteria; order Burkholderiales; family JACQAP01; genus JACQAP01. The sequence continues at coordinate 2,165 of JANOGP010000011.1, read as the reverse complement.
CCATATTGGCCCGCTGAATGAGCACCGTCAGCCGCGTGCACGCCACGCGGACATCCTTGCCTAGCGAGTCCTTAAAATCGCGCGGAATGCTTCGCGTGATCTTCACGACGTGCGCCAGCAAATCGTAGGCGGCTTTAAAAATTTCGAGTTCGGTATGGATGGCCATGCTGATGAAAACGAATTATTGAATGATCGAATAATCAAATGGGTAATCTGCGAACAGCCCGCACCCGACACTCATTCGACTTGAGATAGTTGCTCTGGCTGCCGTCGTAGAACCACTGGCCCCAGGCGTAGGCGGGATTGCCTGCGTTCGGCTCGTTCGACCAATAGAAGTGGGGATCGAATTGCTTGGGCAGGACGCCGAATAGGACGGCCTGCTCGGCGCGTGTGGGCAAGGAGAAATCGTCGTGGCCGTCGCTCTTGAGTTGCTGCGCCCACTTGACCGCCGCGGCCCACGTCATGGGCTTGGGTGGTTTTTTGTTGGCGAGCACCAGGTAGTAATCGCGGCGGTTATCGTCGGTCGTGGGCAACAGCGTACAGAGAATTCCGCCTTGCCCTTTCCATGGTGTGGCGGGGCGCGGCGGGGTGACGATCATTGCGGGTTTCGGTGCGGTCGCCCGGCGTGCGCCGGGCTTCTTAACGGCTTTCTTTGCCTTCATGAAATGCTCCTTGAATTATCGGATGATTGAATTACCGAATGATCTGTCTGCGAACAGCCCGCACCCGACACTCATTCGACTTGTGATAGTAGCTCTGGCCGCCGTCGTCGAACCACTGGCCCCAGGCGTAGTCGGGATCGCCTGCGCCCGGCTCGCTCGACCAGTAGAACTCGCGCTGGAATTTTTCGGGGACGTTGGCGAACATCAGCGCGAGATCGCGGCGGGTGGGCAGAGTGAAATCGGTGAGGCCCTCGATCGATAATCCTTTTGCCCATGCCTCCGCGGCTGCGTGATTCAGTTCACTGTCAGCTTCCGGGCCCGCGATCAGCAGATATTCGGTGCCGTCGACTGCGCGGCCGGCGCCGGCGAAGTCGCCTGCCTGTTCAGGCCAATGCGCGCCAATGAGGGGGGTGTTGATGCTGCGCAGCATGGTGGGGGTGCGTTGTGCGGGTGCTGCGATGGTGTGGGGCATGACGGTCTCCTATTGTGTTGTGTGGTCAGACGAGTGAACGGTTTGGTGCGAACGGTGGTGTGGCACCGACTACTTCGTCGCTGAGTGTCGCGAGCACAGCGCGCATCGCGGCTATTTCGTAATCCGCTTTTTCCGGCTTCATCTTGCCCGCGCGGATGCGGCCCGGATAGACGAACTCGCGCATTTTGATTTCGCGCGTCACGCAGTCGATCTGCTGCTGGAGGGTGATGCTGCTCATGCTGCGGCTCTCCGCTCGGCAGCTTGCGTTTTGACCCACGCCTCAGCTTCTTCCGGCTGGCCCAGCGATCCTGTCTTGCGCTGGCGCATGGTCATGCACCCGGCTTGCTTCCCCGTGATCTCGCCGGCGCCGTGTTTCACGGCGAGCGCGCGCATGCTGTCGACGTAAACGGTCATTTGCGCGCATCCACCTGCCGCGCGGTCTCTGCTGCCGCAGCTGCAGCGCCGCTGAGGCCCTTCGTCGCTTTGTCCTTCGCCTTCGCTTCCGCCGCGATCTCTTTTTTGATTTTGCTGGGGTCGATTTTCAGGCGACCGGCGAGGGCCATCAACGCGGCCGGGGATTGGTGCAGGTTGGTCGTGCAGCGACAGACGCTGAGCAGGACCAGCAGGCGCAGCAGGTCGGGTTCCTTCATCCTTGCGGGCTCGATGTTCACGTCGGCGCCGTAGATCGGCTTCAGCTCATCGCGGTTGTCGTAGTCGAGCAGCTCGTCGGTGAGCGCGGCGAGGTCGGGTTGTTTGAGCGGGGGTTTCCATTTCGCGGCGACGGCTTGGAGCACGCGCCCGCGCAACTCTTTTTCGCGGGCCTGGCGCTCTTCCTGCTTTTCGCGCTCGAGCTTGAGCGCCGCGGTGTCGGCGACGGGGAACGATTGCTGGCGCACCGGCGGCGCGAGGTCGATGTCGTGGGCTTTGAGCAATTTCTGAGCCTGTTCGATCGGCAGCAACTCGTGCAGCTTGCCCTTGGCGTCTTCGGCCAATACGATCGCGCCGGGTTTTTTGGCGAGCACGTCGTTGAG